>JBDTYK010000094.1:0-9790 GCA_040005715.1 Actinomycetota bacterium
ACCGTGGTCTCGACGTAGCTGGGGTGAAGGTCCTTCTTCAACGTGTGCTCCTTGTGGTTGGGGCGGGGCCGGATCGTGTGCGCGCTACTCCACGCACACGGGAACCGGCAGCCAACAGATGATTGTGCCAGATCAGAACCGTATGGGAAAACGCCGCTCAAGTGAGAATCATTCCCATTTTTGCGACCCCCACAGACGGCGTCAGATCGGACAAGGGCAGATCCATGACTACGATCGCTCCTTAGCCCTCGACCGAGTGCCGTCGCAGGCGGGACACTGCCGCGACCGTCTCATTCCATGGAGTGGGCGCCATGAGCGAAAGGGCGCCTCCGCGACGGATCGGAGCGGTGACGGCGACCATATTGCCGCCCGAGATCTGGCGAGCCTTCCAGCTGTCCGCAGGTGTGACCATCTGAGGTGGTAGCCCACTGATGCAAAGGCGACACCGGCCGTGCGCGGGTGGCCTGCCGGTCTCACGTAGCTGATGGCCGTGAACGAGGGCTTCTCGAGCTCGTTTCGCACCCGTCCCCCGCTGGGTGCCGATGTCCTTCGGGATGGATGCTCCGATTCTGCGCGCGGCGGTTGAACCCGCTGAACCAGGACAGTGAATAGCCCTTCGGGAGCACCTTGAGAACGGCGAGCGTCGCGTACATCAGGGTGTTGAGCGCGACGAAGGTCGCCAGGATCTTGAAGGAGTCGGCGTGAAGGATCGACTCCGGCAGCAGCGCCCCGGAGGGCAGGACTGCAACGACAGTCATCATCGGTGGCTCACCGCCGCGACGCCGACGTCGATCCCCTCGGCCGGCGGGAGGTACATGACGTGCTTCCAACCGGCCCGTCTGCCGAACAGGATGTCCATGACGCCCTTGAGGTAGACGACGTCCAGGAACGAGGCGAAGACGAGCTCGGGGAGGAGCGCGGCGGCAAGCAGGCGCGCCCGCCAGCCCCCTGCCCACACGGTGACGACCCGCTCGATGGCGAACAGCAGGCCGAGCCCCATCCAGAACGGGAACCAGACCCACGAGCTGACCGACAGCACAGTGAGCACAATGAGAGCGACGTACCCGGCCAAAGCGATCACCCCGTAACCGATGCCCAGCTGCTGCGCCCAGTAGCGGAACGTCTTGGGTCTTACCCCGTACGCCCCCAGGTTCTCCAGCGCGCCGCGTTGCCATCGCAACCGCTGGTTCCACAGGGCACGCCATGACGGCATCACCTCGGTGACGACGGTGCACTGGCTCGGGGAGATCATCAGGGCGCCGAGGGACTTCAGCGCGATGGTGAGCTCATTGTCCTCAGTCAGAGCCGCCGTGTCGTACACGTCGCCCGGAGCCCCCGGGATCGACGAGCCTCGGCTCTGCGCCACCGCCCGCAGCGCTGCCGGTCGGAACACAGACGCGGTCCCGGTCAGCACGAACACCCGACCACCGCGCCGCCTGATGTCGCGGCTGTACCGGCTGTACTCGTTGCGCTGGAACTGGCCGAGCACACCTGCGCCGTCCTCTCCGTAGAAAAGACCGCCGATCGCCATCAGGGCCCGGTCGGCGGTGAAGCGTGCGACCGCGGCCTCGAGGAACCCGTCGTCCAGGCGCGTGTCCGCGTCCACGATCATCACGGTGTTGTTGTCGCCCTGGGCAGGCAGGAGTTGCCGCAGGACCTGGTTCAGGGCGCCGGCCTTCTTGTGAATGTTGCCCACCGACTCGACCACCTCGACGCCGGCGCGGCGAGCGACCTCCACCGTGGAGTCGGTGCAGTTGTCGGCGACCACGATGATGCGCCCGGGTGGGTGCGACTGTCCGACAAGGGACGCGATGGTATGCGGAAGTGACGCCTCCTCGTCGTGCGCCGGGATCAGGACGGTGACGGTCACCGGGCCGACGAAGACACCAGCGGTCCTGGCCATTTCGAGTTTTGGCGCGAGCGGATCGGCGTGCGCGTCGATCGAGCGACGGGAGCGATTAGTGATCCGTAGCTCGAGAAGCGCGACCCCCAGTGCCAGGAGGCCCGCCAGCGCCACGGCGATGACGGCCACCCGCAGGGACGGGGACTCAGTGGCGTACAGGACCTTCCAGAGCCCGAGAAGGCTCCCCTCGGTCGGGACAACCTCGACCTGCGGGCCGACGGCGCGCGCCGCGGCCAGCAAGACGAAACCGGCGATCGCCGCCAACCCGAAGATGACTAGGCCGATCAGCCGTGCGAATGTCCCCGCGCCGGCCGGTGGCGCAGCCGGGTCCCCGACGCGGCTCGCGTCGTCATCCCGATCTCGACGCAGCGTCGCGACGGCCGAGCTCCCGCCAGAAGCAACCTGGTACACGCGCTCTGCCGTGCCAGCCGACTCGTGCAGATCCACTGCCCGGCCCCTTCTTTCAATCGATAGCCACGTCCGGCGTGACCGCAGTTCTCGCAACGGCCATCCTCCGGCCATCCACCATCTTCCGGCTCGCAACGCTGCCACACACAATGGCACCTAAGTCCGGCAAACCGCAGCCGACCGGCCCCCAATTAGCCAAACAGTCGCCCCTTCTGGTCGAACGGACGAGGACCCTGGGCTCGGGATCATGGCTGTGCCTCCCATACGGTGCCGTCGGGACTTCAACGCATGCCAACGGCGCAACCCAACTGCGGGTCATTCGTCGAACGGAAACCACTGCTGGGCATAAGCGCGCGCTGCCTGGCAATGGGGTACCGAGATTGACCAATGGAGGATCCGCTTGCGGCTCACGAGGACCTGACCGTTGCCGCCGTCCAACCCGAGGAGATCTTGAGCCGAGTCAGTCGTCCTCGTCCATCTGGATCGAGGAGGTCTTCTGCACCTGCATGAGGAACTCGACGTTGCTCTTGGACTTCTTGAGCCGGTCGATGAGCAGCTCGATGCCCTGCTGCTGGTCCAGGGCAGAGAGCACCCGGCGCAGCTTCCAGACGATCTTGAGCTCCTCGTTGGCCATCAGGATCTCTTCGCGCCGTGTCCCCGAGGGGTTGACGTCGATGGCCGGGAAGATGCGACGCTCAGCGAGATGACGCGACAGACGCAGCTCCATGTTGCCGGTGCCCTTGAACTCCTCGAAGATCACCTCATCCATCTTGGAACCGGTGTCGACCAGGGCCGTGGCCAGGATGGTCAGCGAGCCGCCGTTCTCGATATTGCGTGCGGCGCCGAAGAAGCGCTTCGGCGGGTACAGCGCACTGGAGTCGACACCACCGGAGAGGATGCGTCCGCTGGCCGGTGCGGCGAGGTTGTAGGCGCGCCCCAGCCGCGTGATCGAGTCAAGCAGGATGACCACGTCGTGACCCATCTCGACGAGGCGCTTGGCCCGCTCGATGGCCAGCTCGGCCACTGTCGTGTGGTCTGTGGCCGGCCGGTCGAAGGTCGAGGCGATGACCTCGCCCTTGACCGCGCGTTGCATGTCCGTGACTTCCTCTGGACGCTCGTCCACCAGGACGACCATGAGGTGTGCCTCCGGGTTGTTGGTCGTGATCGCGTTCGCGATTGCCTGGAGGATGAGCGTCTTTCCGGCCTTCGCCGGGCTGACGATCAGGCCTCGCTGGCCCTTACCGATCGGGGCGATGAGGTCGATCAGGCGGGTCGACAGGATGTTGGGCTCTGTCTCCAGCCGCAGCCGCTCCTGCGGGTACAGGGGTGTGAGCTTGGAGAAGTCGACCCGCCCGGCGGACTGCTCGGGCGTCAGGCCATTGATGGTGTCCAGACGGACCAGCGCGTTGAACTTCTGGCGAGCCGGGATCTGCTCACCCTCGCGAAGGACACGGACGGCACCGGTGACGGCGTCACCCTTGCGCAGGCCGTTCTTCTTGACGATGCCCAGGGGCACGTAGACGTCGTTCTCACCAGGCAGATAACCACTGGTGCGAAGGAACGCGTAGCTGTCCAGCACTTCGAGGATCCCGGCCACCGGAACCAGAACATCGTCGTCCTGGATGACCTCGACGGACTCGTTCTGGCCACCGAAGGTCTCGCCCGACCCGCCCCGACGCTTACGGTCGCGACTGCGCTGACGGTTCCGTCGGCGACCGCCGGGCACGTCCTCGTCCTGGTCGTATCGTCCCCTGTTGTCCTGCTGGCCCGCATGCTGGCGGTTGTTGTCCTGCTGACGGTTCTCGTTCTGGCCGCCGTGCTGGCGGTTGTCCTGCTGACCCCCGTGCTGGCGGTTGTTGTCCTGTTGACGGTTGTCGTTCTGGCCACCGCGCTGGCTGTTCTCCTGCTGGCGGTTCTCCTGCTGACGGTTGTCCTGCTGGCCGCCTTGCTGGCGGTTCTCCTGCTGGCGCCCGTTCGCCCGGCCGCCTTGAGGACGGTCGCTCTGACGCTGGGTGCGCCCGTCCTGGCGGGCGGTGTCTTCTCGTTGGCCATCTTGGGGAGCCACGATCTCCAGTGGTGCCTGGTCAGCTACCGGCGTGGCTGCGCCCTCATCCACTGGCGAGTTCATGACGGGTCGCTGTGCCCGGCGCGAAGTGCGAATCGGTCGCTCAGCGGCAGCGGGCAGCACTTTGGGAGCCGACTCCGCCGGCGCTTTGGCAGCAACAGGTGTCGAGGGCGAACCGCCGGACTGGCGGGCCTTGATGGCAATGACCAGGTCGCCTTTTCGCATCTTCGCCGTGCCAGTCAGTCCCAGGCCGCTGGCCACGCCCTGAAGCTCCGCCAGCTTCATGGTGCTCAGGGCGCCGGCGCGCTTGGGTGTCTCGACGGCGTCATTGGTTGGCGCGCTGTCGAGAGTGGTGGTGTTTGTCACGAAAGGATCCTTCCCCCTCGTTTTCGGTCCACGCAGAGTGCCGGACCGGGGATGTGATGTCAGGGCAAACCCTGACGGTGGGAAACCACATCAGCCGGCGTGTCACGCCGCATGCATCCAGAAAGACACACTTGCCTTGTGGTTTGTGCACCTGTTGTCATCTGCTCGATCAAAGGATGAGAACGGCGATAACGACCGGGTGCTCCTTCAATATAACACCCTCGCCCTGCGTCCGCCGCCCGGCCGCCAAACCGAAACCAACCTGGCACCAAAGAGGGTCGGTCGCTCAGGTGGACAGTCTTTCGAGGCTGGCGCCAGTGGTCGGCATCCCCGGCTCCAGCACCGTCCATATGGACTGGTCGCAAAGTGCGCGGGCGTCCTCTAGCTGGGCCGAGGTCGTCAGGACGAGCACGCTTGGTCCTGCTCCGGAGATAACGGCTGCGTGCCCCTTGCCCCGGAGCGCGTCCAGCAACGTCATCGACTGGGGAAAGGATGCCCGCCGCTGTTCCTGGTGCAGCCACTCACGCGTGGCCGCCAGCAAGAGCTCGGGGCGACGGGTGACCGCCTCCACGAGCAGACCGACCCTTGCAGAGTTGAGGGCGGCAAGGCACAGGGGGATCTGGTCGGGAAGGGCTGCTCGAGCGACCGCGGTCGGCAGCTGCGTGGAGGGGACGAAGACCAGGGGTATGACCTCCGGCATCACCTCGAGCTGAACCGAGTGGATCAGGCCCGGGTCCAGGTCGTCCGCCCACGACAGTGTCATTCCGCCGAACACGCTCGCAGAAGAGTTGTCAGGATGACCCTCGATGGCTGCGGCCATGTTGTTGGTGAACGTGTGGTCGAAGGCGCCACCGTCGCCACCTCCCCCGGTGGCAATGTCACACAGTCCTTGCGCCGCAACGACTCCAGCCACGATCGAGGTCGCTGAGGACCCCAGACCTCGACCTTGGGGGACGGCGTTTCGAGCGATCAGGTGCAGGCCGGGCGGGGGCAGAACCTGCAGCTGCTCCCAGGCCCTGAGCATTGACCGATGGACCAGGTGCCGCTCGTCACAGGGCAGCTCCCCGGCCCCCTCGCCATGGACCTCGATGCACAGTGATGGCTCGGCACTCACGGTGACGACGTACTCGTCCCAGATGCCCAGCGCCAGGCCGACCGAGTCGAATCCCGGCCCGATATTGGCGCTGCTGGCCGGGACCCGGACGCGGACCGACGACCCCGGGGACAAGGAGATCGAGGCCATCAGCCCTCGAGCCCGAGTGCGTTGGCGGCAGTCATGGCGTCGACGGGCACCCGAGTGGGGACGACCTCAACGCCGCTGGCGTCCTTGAGCGCCCAGGCCGGGTCCTTGAGGCCGTGACCGGTCACTGTGCACACGATCCGCGAACCGGCGGGGACCAGACCTGCGGCGTGCGCGGCGAGCAGCCCGGCGACGCTGGCGGCAGACGCCGGCTCGACAAAGATGCCTTCCCGGGCCGAAAGGAGACGGTGGGCGGAGAGGATCTGGGCATCGCTGACGGCGTTGATCAAACCGCCGGAGTCGTCGCGTGCCTCAACGGCCTGTCGCCACGACGCAGGGTTGCCGATGCGGATGGCGGTGGCGATGGTCTCGGGATGGTCGATCGGATGTCCTGCGACGATCGGCGCCGCGCCCTCGGCCTGGAAGCCCCACATCTTGGGCAGCTGCGTTGCAGGACCAGGGTTTTCGCTGTCGCGGTGGTACTCACGGTAACCTCGCCAGTAGGCCATGATGTTGCCCGCGTTACCGACGGGAAGGCAGTGGATGTCAGGTGCGTCGCCCAGGACATCCACGACCTCGAAGGCCGCGGTCTTCTGACCCTCGATCCGTGCCGGGTTGACGGAGTTGACCAGATCGACGGGGAAGGACTCGGCCAGCTTGCGGGCCAACGTCAGGCAGTCGTCGAAGTTGCCGTCCACCTGCAGCAACGTCGCGCCGTGTGCGATGGCCTGGCTCAGCTTGCCCATGGCGATCTTGCCGTCCGGCACGAGCACGCCACAGGTCATGCCGGCCTTGGTTGCGTAGGCGGCCGCCGATGCGCTGGTGTTCCCGGTCGAGGCGCAGATGACAGCCTTGACCCCACGCCGCGCCGCCAGCGAGATCGCGGTGGTCATGCCACGGTCCTTGAACGACCCGGTCGGGTTGACGCCTTCGTACTTGACGAAGACCTCGGCGCCGACCAGCGAGGAGATGTAGGCCGCGCGGATGAGCGGGGTGCCGCCCTCCCCCAGTGTCACCACTGGTGCGCCTGCGAGCGAAGGCAGCCGGTCGGCATACTCGAGGATGACCCCGCGCCAGAGATGGGCCCTTGCCTGAGTCATGGTCACTCGCCTTCGACGCGCATCACCGAGGTGACGCGACGGACTGTGGACAGGTCGGCCAAAGCATCGACTGTGGCCGAAAGTGCAGCATCAGTTGCTGTGTGGGTGACGACAACCAGGCTCGCGCGGCCCTCATCGGGACTTTCCTGATCAGGGGCAAGTGGCCGCTGCCGCACGGTCTCGATCGAGACATCGTGCTTGGCGAATGCCAGGGCAACCTGAGCGAGCACACCTGGGCGGTCAGCTACGTCGAGGCTGATGTGATAACGGGTCTGGGCCTGCCCCATCGAGAGGATGGGCAGGTCGGCGTAGGCCGACTCTCGCGATCCGCGACCGCCGGCCACCTTGTGGCGAGCGACCGCGACGACGTCACCCAGGACCGCCGAGGCGGTTGGCTCCCCGCCGGCGCCCCGGCCGTAGAACATCAGCTGTCCTGCAGACTCGGCCTCGACAAAGACCGCGTTGAAGGCTTCACGCACGCCAGCCAGCGGGTGCGAGCGCGGGATCATCGCAGGGTGTACGCGAACTGAGATCCCGTCTTCGCCGCCGATGCCCTTGATGCGCTCACAGATCGCGAGCAGCTTGACAACACAGTCCATCTCGCGGGCAGCGTTGATGTCTGCAGCACTGACGTCGGTGATCCCCTCGCGATGGACGTCCTTGGCGCCGACCCGCGTGTGGAAGGCCAGCGAGGCGAGGATCGCCGCCTTTGCCGCGGCATCGAAACCCTCGACGTCCGCCGTCGGGTCGGCCTCGGCATATCCCAGGGCCTGCGCCTGCTCAACGGCGTCCCCGAAACCCGCGCCGGTGGTGTCCATCTTGTCCAGCACATAGTTGGTCGTGCCATTGACGATACCCAGAATTCGCTGGACCTCGTCTCCGGCAAGCGACTCTCTCAAGGGCCGCAACAGGGGGATCGCGCCTGCCACCGATGCCTCGTAGTAGAGGTCGACATCTGATTCGAGTGCCGCCTGGTAGAGGCGCGGGCCGTCCTCGGCCAGCAACGCCTTGTTGGCGGTGACAATGCTGGCCCCGTGCTTCATCGCGCGCAGGATCAGGCTGCGCGCCGGTTCGATGCCACCAATGACCTCAACGACGATGTCCGCCCTGCTCACGAGCTCCTGAGCGTCGGCGGTGAACAACGAGGCGTCGACCCCCTTGACCGAACGGACCTTCTCCGGGCGGCGGACTGCCACCCCCACGATCTGGAGGGGACGGCCAATGCGGGCGGCGAGATCCGGGGCGTGTTCGGTCAGCAGGCGCGCCACCGCCGACCCGACGACGCCGCATCCGAGCAGGGCGATGCGCAATGGCGCCTGCGTATCGCTCGAGCTCATGATCGCTCCCTCTGGTCTGGACCCATTCGGTCCCCGTCCCGTCCGGAGCTCGTCCGGCTGGTCGTGCTCATCCTGCCTGCTGTCCACCCCACGGACACCAGCGGTTCCGGTATTCGGTCACTCGGTATCCAGCGCCAACAGGTCCTCGATCGTCTCGCGGCGCACGATCGCGCGGGCCGCACCGTCTCGCACGGCGACCACCGGCGGACGTGGTAGGTGGTTGTACTGGCTGGACAGGCTCCGGCAGTAGGCGCCGGTGCCTGGTACGGCCAACAGGTCCCCAGCCATGACGTCCGACGGCAGGAACTCGTCCTTGACGACGATGTCGCCGCTCTCACAGTGCTTGCCCACGACGCGCGCCAACGTCGGCCGCGCCTTGCTGGATCGGCTGGCGATGGTGCAAGAGTAGTCGGCGTCATAGAGCGCGGGCCGGATATTGTCGCTCATGCCACCGTCGACGGCCACGTACGTGCGCAGGGCGTCGCCATCGAGCATCACCTCCTTGACGGTCCCCACCTCATAGAGGGTGAACGTGGACGGCCCAGCAATCGCTCGACCTGGCTCAATCGAGATCTTCGGGACCGGAACCCCCTCGGCCCGGCACTCCCGGTCGACGATCTGAGCCATCTCCTCGGCCAGCTCTCGAGGTGACAACGGGTCGTGCTGGGTCGTATAGGCGATGCCGAAGCCACCCCCGAGGTCGAGCTCGGGCAGCTGGATGCCATGCTCGCGCGCAACATCCAGGTGCAGCCCCAGGATGCGGCGGGCCGCGACCTCGAAGCCGCTGGTGTCGTAGATCTGGCTCCCGATGTGCGAGTGCAGACCCAAAAGGGACAGGTATGGCGAGTGGCCCAGGATGCGACGAACCGCCTCAGCCGCCTGCCCCCCGGCGAGGCTGAAGCCGAACTTCTGGTCCTCATGTGCCGTGGCGATGTACTCGTGGGTGTGGGCCTCGACGCCGACGGTGACCCGAACCATGACCGGAGCAACGACACCAAGCCGATCGGCTGCCGCGGCCACCCGGTCGATCTCCTCAAAGGAGTCGACGATGGTGCGGCCAACTCCGTGTCGGAGCGCCGCCTCGATCTCGGCAACGCTCTTGTTGTTCCCGTGGAAGCCGATCCGATCAGCCGGGAACCCGGCGCGGATGGCGACCGCCAGCTCGCCTCCGGAACACACGTCAAGATTCAGGCCTTCCTCCCGGATCCACCGCGCAACGGAGGTGCACAGGAAAGCCTTGCCCGCGTAGTAGACGTCGGCGCCGTCGCAAAGGTCCTGGAAGGCGTCACCGAAGGCTTGTTTGAACTCCCTTGCGCGAGAGCGGAAGTCATCCTCGTCGATGACGTATGCCGGTGTGCCGAACTCGCTTGC
>JBDTYK010000095.1:0-9789 GCA_040005715.1 Actinomycetota bacterium
AGCACCGGCAGACCGGCGACGAGAATGACCAGCGCAGTGCCCCGCAGGCACCCAATGGCCACGGGTGCGCCAGTGAGCACCGAGGGGACAAAGAGACTCAGTCCCGCAGCAGCAGCAGCCACGACACCCAGGGCACAAGACATCAAGTAGGGGGTTCGTCCCGGCGCCAGAACCGGTGGCGAACCGGTTGATCCAATGCGCTCGCCGGTACCCGGGATATGAACCGCTTCAGAGGAGAGCACCCAAACACCCCCGAACGAACTCGACGTCGATACCGTCCAGCGGGCGGGGGGAACACGGTCGCATCCGCGACCACCGGGGCGACGGCGCCAACATGTTCTCGGACATCGGGACCTGCTCTCTATTGCGGTTCGTAACGGAACGTAACGTAACATGCATTTGACCAGTTCCGCAACAGACAGTTACGGAACAATGAGAAGGGGTTCTCCGTCCTGGGTGGTGTGCGCGGGCCGACTACGACAGGAAAGTCCATAAGCGGACCTCCTGCGAGAGCGTCACAGATCAGAGCATGTGCGCCCAGAGTGGTGCCCCGAATGTCGTCGACGGCATCGTTCACTGAACTGCCTCCGAGGCCCACGTGACGCGCAGGTTGAGCTGTCCCTCGATAACGTTGGCCCACGGGGGTGTTGATGCATCCTCCAGGTCCGCCATCCAGACGTTGGCCCCGGAGTTGAGGGCGTTGATCGTCATCTTGGCGTCGGTCGTGCCAGTGATCTCGACGCGCCGGTCGACCAGGCCAGGAGCCGGTGGCGCCACCTGCCACTCCGACTCCCTGATCTTTTCCGTCTCTGGCAGGAAGCCCAGCGTGCCGCCGGCCGCCCGCTCCTGGTAGCGGTCGGTTCGGGCCAGGAGGAGCACCAGCCGCCGAGCGTCAGAGGTCCGGTGCAGATCGGCGAGGAAGGCCTGGGCAGGCGCCGAGAGGATGTCGTCGTAGCGCTCGCCCATGTCGCCGGTGATCTGAATGCCGTTGTGTGTCGTCATTCAGGTGGGTCTGGCAGGTCTACTTCAGGCCGTAGTCACCAAGACCGGAGCACGATGGTGCTTACTCCGGCGACCCCGACGTGGTCCATCCTCAGGCCGGTTCGGGGGTGGGAGCAGTAGTCCCTTTCGGCGCTGGCGCCAGGTGTGCCGACGCGACATAGGAGACAACGACGGCCACGATGATCAGGGGGGTCAAGTTGAGCCAGTCCGAGGCGAGCAGGAGTGAGGCGAGCAGGACTGAGACCAGCGGGAGCCCGAGCATGGCCACGGTCATCGCCCCTACGCCCATGCCGACCCCGGCGATCATGGGAAGGCCTGGGAGATGGGACAGAGCCATCCCGAGTGCGGCGCCGATGAAGATGCCGGGAAAGACCGGACCGCCGCGAAAGCTGCTGAGCGACGCGCAGTAGGCGGCACCTTTGCACACGACGAGCACCACCAGCGCCCCCGCCGACCAGTTGGCGCCGTCCTGCACGAGGTTGGGCAGCGCGCTCTGACCGGAGAAGAGGACGTACGAGGAGGGCTTGCCAGTGACTTCGGCGAACACGATGGCCAGGGCCGCGACCACGACGCCGACCAGGGGGGTGAGCAGGACCCTGCGACGCTCGACGACGGGCTGAACGACAAGCGCGCCCCACTTGATCGCCGCGCCGAGGAGGGCGGCGCCGATCCCGATCCCCACGGCCCAGAGCAGCTCGGCCCCGGTCGGAGGTCCGATGGGCGGGATCTGTCCCACGCTCAGCGAGAAGGTCCCGTAACCGGTCCAGTTGTCGAGCCCCACGAAGATGAGCGAACCGATGCCGGCAGCGAGCAGCCCTGGGACCAGGACTACGCCCAGGAGCGGGCCTCCGACCCCCGCAGCCTCCATGAGCAGGAAGGCACCGACGATGGGCGAGCCGAGCAGCGTGGAGATGGCGGCGAAGCTACCCGCTGCGCCGATGAGGACAGCGGCCATTGGCGGCGCGTCCTTCTTCAACAGATGCACTGCCAGAACGCCGAGCCCGCTCCCGATGGCAATGAGTGGTGCCTCAGGGCCAAGGACCGCGCCCAGGCACAAGGAGGCCAGGGACGCGAGCATGACCCCCGGGATGTCGATCGGGTCAGTGGCCCCCGCTGTCTTGAAGCCCTCAGCAGGCTTGTGGCCTCCGGTGCCATGGAGGCGCTGGAGCGTGATGGCGACCAGCAGGCCGCTGAGGAGCAAGGGCAGGATCGGCCACCATGTCGGTGCGGAGTCAAGTCCGAGCTTGGTGGGGAGGGTGACGAAGACGAACGTCTGAGAGATCGAGACGAACTGCAGGTAGAAATAGGCGACGGCCGCGATCGGGACACCGATCAGGGCTCCGAGCGCCAGCATCAGGAGGTAGCTCCGGCTTCGCAGGAGCTCGATCGGCTGGCCGCCAGACTCCGCCGACGCCGCCGCTCCCGCCCCCGTCACCCGGACTCCACAACTGCCCAAAACGAGGTCATGGCGGGTGTCGGTCGGGGGAGTTCTGGGCAGTCCCGGCATCGCGCGTTGACCCTGACCGTGGGTCTCTGACTCACCGCGCCTCCCTCTGATCGCTGTCGCGCATCCTGCGACCGCCCAGTTCACAGGCGGGTTCGCCCGATCCAGGATCCTGTGGTCCTCAGACAAGCCCGACGGCAGCGGCGTCGCCTCATCCACAGTGGGCGAGATCCTCTGGGCCTGGCGGATCCGGACCGGTGTTCAATAAGGTGGCCTGTGATGAGCACGGAACCATTGCCGCGACGTCTGCTCAGCCGCGGGTCATGGCCCGAGGCTGAACGCATCGCCGACATCCTGCGCAAGGAGACCGTCGGTGGGGCACTGCTGCTGGTGGGTGCGGCCGTCGCCCTCGTTTGGGCGAACTCGCCATGGGCGCAGGCATACCTGTCGCTGCGTGACACCGAAGTCGGACCCGAGGCCCTACACCTGCACCTGAGCCTCGGGTCGTGGGCGGCCGACGGGCTTCTGGCGATCTTCTTCTTCGTGGCCGGGCTTGAGCTCAAGCGGGAGTTTGTCGCCGGTGACCTGCGCGACCCGGCCCGTGCCGCAGTCCCGGTCGCGGCCGCCCTTGGCGGCGTTCTGGTGCCTGCTCTGTTGTATGCGGTGGTTGAGCTCGGGGCCTCCGGCGACCTGGCCGGCTGGGCGATTCCCACCGCCACAGACATCGCATTTGCCCTTGCTGTCCTCGCGATCATTGGTTCGCACCTGCCGCCCGCGCTGAGAACGTTCCTGCTCACCCTCGCCGTGGTCGATGACCTGCTTGCCATCACCATCATTGCGCTCTTCTACACCAGCGACCTGTCGGTCGTGCCGTTGCTGCTGGCGCTCGTTCCCCTGGCCCTTTTCACCGTTGCGGTCCAGCACCGCATCCGAGCCTGGTGGCTACTACTGCCTCTGGCGACGACCGTGTGGGCCTTGGTACATGCCTCCGGGGTGCACGCCACCGTGGCCGGGATCTTGCTGGGCTTCGCAGTGCCGGTCGCCCGCCTTTCACCGGGCGCTGGTGTGGGGTTGGCCGAGCACTTCGAACACCGGTGGCGGCCCCTGTCAGCGTCCGTGGCCGTGCCGGTGTTCGCATTCTTCGCCGCGGGCGTCAGCATCGGCGGCCTCGGGGGCCTGCGTGCAGCTGCCCGTGATCCGGTTGCCATCGGCGTCGTCGCTGGCCTTGTCCTGGGTAAGCCGCTCGGTGTGCTGGCCGCGACGTGGCTCGTGGCCCGGTTCACCCGCGCCGACCTCGACGACGACCTCTCGTGGTGGGACATGCTCGGGCTGGCGATGCTCGCCGGCGTGGGGTTCACCGTGTCCCTACTCATCGGGGAGCTCGCGTTCGGCGCTGCCTCTGAACGTAACGGGCACGTCAAGGTGGCCATCATGGCGGGTTCCGTGCTGGCCGCGCTTTTGGCTGGGGTCCTCTTGCGAACCCGCAACAACATGTACGAGCGTCTGCACACTGACGGAGGCACCGACGACGACGGCGAGGGTGCCCCCGACGCCAGAGAGCCGTGACGCAGCCTCAGGCGATCCTTCCCGCGGGTGGGGAGACTGCGGTGGCCCGGCGAGTGTCTCGACGACTTCGCCACCATGCGATGCCGATCACGACTGTCCCTGCCGCGGCGTAGCCCGCGGCGCTGACCGGTGGCACCCGCGTTCCCGCATAGGCGACGTAGCCCGCCGCCGCCACGGCTAGCCACTCGAGGCGTCCTGACATCACGGCGAGGGCGACCAGAGGAAGGGAGTACCAGGGGTAGCTCGGGGTGGTGACCAGCAACAGCGACCCGAACAGCACCACGGAGGCCTGCTGTGGTGCGTCGGCTCTCGTCGAACGTACTGCCCAGACCGCCACGGCGCCCATGGTGGCGAGCATGGCAAGGATGAGCAGGCTTCGGGGCACAACCAGCTGCAGGACCCCCGCGCGATTGGCCCCGCCCTCCTCCGACAGGTAGCCCGGGAGGTAGCCGAGGACGAGTCCGCCGGCGACGATTAGATACGGCGCGTAGGACGCGGCCAGAGTCCCGACCGCGGCCAACGGCACCTGCCACGAGCGTCGGACTCCATTGCCCCGCAACGGCATGAAGGCCGGCAGCAGCACGAGTGGGGTGAGCTTGACCGCCGCCGCCGCGCCGAGCAGCAGGCCGGCGACCCAGGTCGTAGCGGCCCGCCCTGGCCGGGTCGTCATGATCATCAGGGCGCCGACTATCAGAGCCGCGCCGACGATGTCGACGTGTCCGCCGTTGCCCGCTTCGAGGATGACAGTTGGACACCACGCCCACCACAGCGCTTCTCGTGGGTCCCGGCCACGGCGCAGCAGCCATGCGGCGAGGGCGGCCGCCACGGCAACGGCCAACAACGCGCTGCCGATCTGAATCCCCAACGTTCCCAGCGCCCACGGCGTCAAGGCAGCCACGGCGGCGAACCAGAGCTGGGCGACCGGTGGGTAGATCGTCGGAACCGCCGGCCGGTTGATCCTGGTGCGCCGGTCGTCGGCCGCCCGGCGCAGAAGCTCGCCGCGATCGGTCGGCAGTGGCCCCGTCGTGACACCCGAATCCGCCTGCGACGTCAGCCCGGGGAACAGAATCGGATCGCGCAGCGCGGCGAGCCGGTCGTCGAGCGGGACGTACCGATACGGCGAGGTGCCGGACAGCTGAACCCGCCCGTCCCAGACGTACCGCCAGGCGTCGCTACTGGAGTGCGGAGGCGTGAACAGGCCTGGGAGCTGGACGGTCAACGCCAACAGCGCCATGGTGACGACTGGGAACCGGAGGCGGGCGCGGTCCCTCATCACCCATACGAGGGTGGCGAGGCAGATCAGCCAGAACGGCAGGATGACCGCAGCCAAGAGGCCGCGTCGGGTGTCGAGGTCGCCGACCGACAGCACCGCGGCATAGGAGGCCGCGACGATCGCGGTGCCGCTCAGCAGTCTGGTCACGTCTCCCACTCTGCCGTGCGATCCGCGGCTCGCGCCCGGATTCGGGTATCGCGCGGGATCCGTCATGTGCTCGTAAGCGCCGTGGCCGTTATCCGCTGCCGTTGCTGCCTGGCCTCGAAGCTTGCGCCAGCCGCCGGCCACCGAGGACTTCAGGTCGCCGGTCCATGACACCAGGGTCGTAGCCAGGCTCGGGCTCGTTCTGGGCGCTGCGTTCCTGGTCTGCTTCCTCACCGGCCTGATCAGCCACCCTGTACCAGCGGCGAGGTGCTATCACGAAGACCACGATTCCCAGGACGACGGCCGGGACGGGATGGCTGGGCGCCTCAGAGGATCTTGCGAAGGGCTATGAACACCCTGCCGTCGACCCGCCAGTCCTCCACTGCGATGAATCCTGCCGCATTTGCCAGGAGGACCAGAGGCCTCGCCCCCACCCTGGCCCACGGCATCGCACTGGACACCCGCCCGCTGGAACTGTGCAAGGTCAATGAGACTCGGAGGTCGGCGTCATCATCGGCGTCCGCCTCGACGATGGCAACGCCGCCCGGCTTGAGCAGGTCGTGACAACGCAACAGCAGGACCGCGGGGTCTCCACCTATCCCGATGTTGCCGTCGGCGAGCAGGACGGTGCCCCAACGGCCTTCGCCGGGAAGGCGATGTTGAACCGCCCTCCGCAGGACGGCACCGCCGCGTGCCGCTGTCTGGGTCACCGCATGCGCGGAGATGTCGATCCCCAGGGCGGCGGTCCCTCGCGTCGCGAGCGACTCCACCAGCCGGCCGGGGCCGCAACCGATGTCGAGCACCGGCCCCTCGCAGCGCGACAGCAGTACCTCGTCGGCCGGCGCGATGTGTTGCCAGTCGCCCACTGCGAGCCGGTCGCGGCGGTCGATGGTGGAGTCGGGCGTCTGGCGGATCCCGTGGGTCTGGTGGACATGGACCTCCGCGCCGCCCAGCGCCTCGTCATACAGCGTCATGGGCGAGCAGGCATGGACGCTGGTGAGTCGCCGGTGGAGACGTCCGAAGCGGCTGTCCGGTGTGAGCAGTGCCACGGCCGCCGCGTCCGCGGGGGTGTCGATGTCCCGAATCGGGTCCAGCAGCTTGACTCGGAACCCCAATGACCGCAGCCGTTCCAACTGGTAGTGACCTGTCTGAGAGGTCGACATCGGGACGCCCTTGACCGCTTCGGGATGAAAATGCGTCAGCCCCAACGCCCAGAATCCGCCGTCCGGACAGAGCCCAAGGACGGCGTCCGCCCCGCCCCAGTCCAGGCTGAGGTCCGCGGTTCTCAGCTGGGGCGTGTCCATCCCGACCAGCAGCGTGGGTCCGTGAGCGGGGTGGTCGAGCGCCATCTCGAGGGCATTGCTGATCCGCTCGTCCAGGCCGTCCCCCCTCTGGGCGAGGACCTGGACTCCGTCAGGCAACCAGGAACGCAGGGCACCATCCCACGCGATGACTCGCCGTCCAGCCGGTGCGGCAACGACGGTGTCAAGAGTGTCGCGCAGTGAGGCCTGCGCGAGAGCGGCTGCCTGAGCGGGTGTGAAGCTGGTGGTGAGCCGGGTCTTGACCTGCCCCGGGACTGGGGATTTTGCGATCACCAGGAGCGTCCCCCGGATCTGGTTCCCGGGCAGATCCTGGTTCACGAGCTGAGAATCCGGGTCATGTCGGAGACCGCCCTCAGAGCGCCCAGGGGAGTACCTGTCACCTTTGACCGGCCGGCCCGCGCGAGGTAGTCCACATCGACGGACGCGACCTGCCACCCCGACTCGGCTGCCCGGACCACTGTCTCGAGCGGGTATCCGGATCTCCGGTCCTGGATCTGAAGCGCCAGCAACGGAACCCGTCGGGCAATTCGCATCGGGCCGAGGTCCGCGAGGTGAAGGCCGGTGCGTCCGCCAATCCGGCGGCACACCACGCGGTTGGCCAGGCGCAAATGCCAGGACCATGCCGCCGCGTCGACCGGACGGCGACAGCCCACAACCAGGTCGACCTCGTCGACCAGCGCGGTGCGCAGCCGCCCCAGCTGGCGAGGATCCAGGCTCGCATCGGCGTCCATGAACGCGACGACCTCAGCGCTGGCTGCCTCCAGGCCGGCGTGACAGGCGGACCCATATCCGCGCGGCGCCACGTCAAGGACCAAGGCACCCAAAGACCTTGCGATATCGGGGGACCCATCGGTGGAGCCGTTGTCCGCAACGATCACGCGCGCCCACTCAGGCATGCGCCCAAGAACCCATGGCAATGCCTCTGCCTCGTCCAGGCAAGGCAGGATCACATCAACCAGCTCGGTTTTCACGCTTACGACGCTAAGGCCGCCGGAACCTGTGCGGAGCCGACAGCGCATGACGAAATGCTTACGGGCGCCTCGACGAAGCGAAAGCGACCGCCGAACCAGCGGATCGGGCCATAGGCTCGACTCATGGTTGCGAGAGTGCTCGTCGTCGAGGACGACTCGACGGTGTCCAGCGTGCTGTCCGCCTACCTGAGCAAGGCCGGCTTTGACCCGCGGATCGCCGCAGATGGGGCGACGGCTCTTCAGGACTGGACCCAATGGAAGCCCGACATCGTGATCCTGGACGTGATGCTCCCGGGTTTGACGGGACTGGAAGTGTTGCAGCGCAGGCGTGCTGACGACGACAGTGCCGCGGTGATCATCCTTTCGGCACGAGGTGACGAGGACGACAGGCTGCTCGGGCTCGAGCTGGGTGCCGACGACTACATGGTCAAGCCCTTTAGTCCGCGTGAGGTCGTGCTTCGCGTCCAAGCCCTGCTGCGACGTTCTGAACGGCTCGGCGCCACCGCGATGATTCCGCGTACGGTCGAAGTGGGAGAGCTGCTCGTCGACCTTCAGGCCCGAACCGCGCAGATCCGGGGTGAGGGCTTGAGCCTTACCCATCGCGAGTTCGACCTGCTGGCCTATCTCATGACACACCGGGACGAGGCATTCACCAAGGAGGCCCTGATGCGGCGGGTGTGGGGCTGGGACTTCGGTGACACCTCGACCGTGACAGTTCATGTACGTCGGCTGCGCGAGAAGATCGAGCGTGACCCCTCAGACCCGCGACTCGTTGTGACGGTCCGCGGCACGGGCTACCGGTTCGACGGGAAGGCCGACTCGTGAGCAGGGACATGCAGCTCATACTCGGGCTCACGGCTGCGGCGGTCATCGCGACTGGCCTGATGGGGGCGCTGATACTGCAGGTGATTCGCCGTCGATCCCTCCTCCTTTCGATCGTCGTCGCGGCTCTGGTCCCCGTGGCCTCGGTGTCGGCCGCGGTTGCACTGAACGTCAACCGGATGGTGATCAGCCGGCATGACTCCACCGTCGTTCTGGTCGCACTGGGCTTCTCCACCGTTTTGGCCGTCGCGCTCTCCTTCGCCCTCGGCCGCCGCGTCGTCTCCGGCTCTCGGGAGCTGACCCGGGCGGTGCGTGGACTCGCAGCCGGGCAGTACAAGGCTGCGGTGCCGCCAACGCGGCCCCTTGCAGGTGGGAGCAGGTCGTCCGCCCCGGCCGAGATCAGCGCACTGGCCGCCGAGCTGGATACGACGCGAGAGAGCCTTCGGATCTCGCACGATCGTGAGCGCGCCCTGGAGCAGAGTCGGCGCGAGCTCGTGGCGTTCATGTCCCACGACCTGCGTACGCCACTGGCCGGGCTCAGGGCGCTGGCCGAAGGCCTCGAGGACGGTGTGATCGAGGATCAGGCGCCCGCGCTGCGCCAGATGCGCCAGACCGTCGACCGGATGAACGGACTGGTAGGCGACCTTTTCGAGCTGTCACGTCTCAACGCCGGGCCGGCCCGGCCGGACCAGGCCCGCGGACCGTTGAGCATGGTCGAGCTGGCATACGACGTCGTGGGCGAAGCTCGTGAGCACGCCAGGCGCCGGCAGGTCGATCTCGTTCTGGATGTTGCAGACGATGGTGACCGTCTTGCAGTGCATGGCAACGGCGACGAGCTCGCCCGTGCGCTGTCCAACCTGGTGGGCAACGCCGTCCGCCACACCGACAAAGACGGGCAGGTGCGAGTCAGCGCCAGGCGGGCACCCGATGGCAGGACGCTGATCGCTGTCACGGACAGGTGCGGCGGCATCACGGACCACGATCTGGCCAGGGTCTTCGAAACTGGCTGGCGAGGCCAGTCGGAGCGCGGCACGCGAGATGGCGGGGCGGGTCTCGGGCTGGCCATTGCGCGCGGCGTCATCGAGTCGCATGCGGGGTCGATCTCGGTGGCCAACGTGGATGGTGGCTGTCGCTTTGACGTCGAGCTTCCGGGTCTGCCCAGCCCGGGTCGGGCCTAGCCCTGGTCTGCCCAGCCTGGTCTGCCCAGCTTGGTCAGAGCTGTCCGAAGGTCAAGCCAGGCACTCC
>JBDTYK010000096.1:0-9696 GCA_040005715.1 Actinomycetota bacterium
TCCAGACCATGAAGCTCTTCGAGGTCTGCAAACACCGCAACATCCCGATCATCACAGTCATCAACAAGTGGGATCGCCCGGGCCGCGAAGCCCTCGACCTGATGGACGAGATCAGCGAGCGGACAGGGCTGCAGCCGGCGCCGCTGAACTGGCCCGTGGGGATCGCCGGTGACTTTCGCGGGGTACTCGACATGTTGACGGGGGAGTACCTCAAGTTCACCCGGACAGACGGCGGGGCCACGGTGGCTCCCGAGGATCATCTCAGCGCCGAGGTAGCTCAGGATCTCGAGGGTGAGGCCTGGTTGCGAGCGGTCGAGGAGAGCGACCTCATCGTGGCGACGGGCGCCGGTCATGATCCGGAGGGTTTCCTGGCAGCCACGAGCACTCCGGTGATGTTCGGTTCGGCAGTGCTCAACTTCGGGGTCCGCTTCCTGCTCGACACGCTGGTGGACCTGGCTCCCGCTCCCGGCGCGCGACCCGACGCAGATGGCAACCTGCGTGAGATCGACTCCCCGTTCAGTGCATTCGTCTTCAAGATCCAGGCAGGTATGAACGTCGCACACCGCGACCGCCTCGCCTTCATCCGCATCTGCTCGGGCATTTTTGAGCGCGGCATGGTCGTCACTCACTCAGGAACCGGTCGCCCTTTTGCCACCAAGTACGCCCAACACGTGATGGGTCGTGAACGGACCAGCCTCGACATCGCCTATCCCGGAGACGTCGTCGGCCTCGTGAACGCCAACGCCCTGAGGGTGGGTGACACCCTCTACGTGGAGGAGCCGGTCTCCTTCCCGCCGATCCCGTCGTTCTCCCCCGAGCATTTCGCCGTGGCGCGTGCCAAGGACTCGAGCCGGTACAAGCAGTTCCGCCGCGGCATCGAGCAGCTGGACCACGAGGGCGTCGTGCAGGTGCTGCGCTCGGACCTGCGTGGTGACCAGGCACCGGTTCTGGCAGCGGTGGGTCCCATGCAGTTCGAGGTTGCAGAGCACCGGATGGCGGGCGAGTTCAACTCGCCGATCTCCCTCGACCGATTGGAGTACACCCTGGCTCGTCGAACCGATGACGAGGGCAGCGAGCAGCTGCGCGGTCAGCGTGCGGTCGAAGTGCTCACGCGAAGTGACGGCGTGTCGTTGGCCGTGTTCAGCGACAGGTGGCGGCTGCAGTCCGTTCAGCGCGACCTGCCGGACGTCATGCTGACCCCGCTGGTGGTCTCCTTGTGACTGCCAGCAGACTCCAACCGGCAGAACGTCTCGGAATACGTCCGTGCCCTGCGGGGTAGCTGGGCACGACGTAAACTGACAATTCCGCCGTCCCCTTGAAACCGGAGCCTCGTTGTGAGCTTGGTCGTTCAGAAGTACGGCGGATCCTCACTTACCGATGCCGAGAGCATCAAGCGGGTCGCGCGGCGGATCGTCGAGACACGCAAGGCCGGCCACGATGTCTGCGTCGTGGTCTCTGCCATGGGCGATACGACCGACGGCTTGCTCGACCTGGCCACACAGGTCAGCCCCCTGCCGCCTGCCCGCGAGATGGACATGCTCCTCACCGCCGGCGAGCGGATCTCGATGTCACTGGTCGCCATGGCGATCGCCAACCTGGGACACACCGCGCGCTCGTTCACCGGCTCCCAGGCCGGTGTCATCACCGACTCCTCGCACGGCAGGGCGCGCATCATCGATGTCACCCCCGGACGCATCAGGGACGCGCTGGCCAACGGCGACATCACCATCGTTGCCGGCTTCCAGGGCGTCAGCGCGGACAGCAAGGACATCACGACCCTGGGCCGAGGTGGTTCGGACACCACGGCGGTGGCGCTGGCGGCTGCTCTGCACGCGGACATCTGCGAGATCTACACCGATGTCGATGGCATCTTCACCGCAGACCCCAGGATCGTGCCCACCGCACGAAAGATCGACCGGCTCTCCAACGAGGAGATGCTTGAGATGGCCGCCTGCGGGGCAAAGATCCTGCATCTGAGATGCGTCGAGTACGCGCGGCGGTTCGACATGCCCATCCACGTCAGGTCATCGTTCTCCTACCGCGAGGGCACCATCGTCGTCACCCAACCAACAGACGAACAAGGAGACAGCGTGGAAGCCCCGATCATTGCCGGCGTCGCACACGACCGCAGCGAAGCCAAGATCACGGTGGTCGGGGTGCCGGACCACCCGGGCACGGCGGCTCAGATCTTCCAGGCCTGCGCTGATGCCGAGATCAACATCGACATGATCGTCCAGAACGTCTCTGCAGTGGAGACGGGCCTTACCGACATCTCCTTCACGTTGCCCCAGACCGACGGCCAGGTCGGCGTCCAGGCGCTCAAGCGGATCCAGCCCAGGGTGGGCTTCGCCTCGTTGCTGTACGACGACCACATCGGCAAGCTCTCGCTCGTGGGTGCCGGGATGAGATCGCACCCAGGTGTCTCCGCCACGTTCTTCAAGGCGCTCGCAGATGCCGGTATCAACATCGGGATGATCTCCACCTCGGAGATCCGCGTCTCCGTCGTCACCCGCGACGACCAGCTGGACGATGCCGTGCGCGCCGTGCACACGGCCTTTGGTCTTGACTCCACCAACGGCGAAGCCGTGGTCTACGGAGGTACCGGACGATGAGCACTCGCAAGCCCACGCTGGCGGTCGTTGGGGCGACGGGCGCGGTCGGCACCGTCATGCTCAGCATCCTGAGCCAGCGTGAGGACGTCTGGGGAGAGATCCGCCTGGTGGCCTCCGAGCGTTCTGCCGGCAAGGTCCTCAAGGTCAGGGGCGAAGACCTTGTGGTCCAGGCGCTCACCCCTGAGGTCTTCGACGGGGTCGATGTCGCGATGTTCGACGTGCCCGACGAGATCTCGGCGAAATGGGCCCCGATCGCAGTCTCGCGGGGCGTGGTCGCGGTGGACAACTCAGGTGCCTTCCGGATGGACCCGGACGTCCCGTTGGTCGTGCCAGAGGTCAACCCGGCCCAGGTCCGTAACCGGCCCAAGGGCATTATCAGCAACCCCAACTGCACGACGCTCACGATGATGGATGCCCTTGGTGCCCTTCATGCCGGATGGGGTCTCAAGGAGCTCGTCGTCGCCTCCTACCAGGCCGCCTCGGGTGCCGGTCAGCCCGGCATCGACCGGCTGTACGACGAGATGGCCGTGCTCTCGGGCAACCGCGAGGCTGGCCAGCACGCAGGTAACGTTCGCGCGGCCGTCATCGACAAGCTGGGCGAGAGCTCCCCGTTCCCGGCCCCACTTGCTCTCAACGTGGTGCCGTGGGCCGGTTCCCTCAAGGAGGACGGCTGGAGCTCCGAGGAGCTCAAGGTCCGCAACGAGTCTCGCAAGATCCTGGGCATCCCGGACCTCAAGGTCTCGGCAACGTGCGTGCGCGTCCCGGTGATCACGACTCATTCGCTGGTGGTGCATGCGGTGTTCGAGAAGCCACTGACCGCCGATGCGGCTCGTCAGGCACTGGTCGAGGCGCCGTCCGTCGTCGTCCTGGACGATCCGGCCGCCGGTGAGTGGCCGACCCCAGCCGACGTCGTGGGTTCCGACCCGACCTTCGTCGGACGCATCCGTCAGTCGCTGGACTTCCCCAACACCATTGACCTGTTCGTCTGCGGTGACAACCTTCGCAAGGGTGCGGCCCTCAACACCGCTCAGATCGCCGAGCTGGTGGCCAGGGAGCTCACCACCCAGTACCAGGATCGGTGACGCTGCCGCGGCGTCCCCAGCCTTCAGGATGCGAGATGGATGACCGCTGCCAGACCTGGCCCGCCAGGGTTGTCCTGCAGCGAGATCGACCCGCCCGAGCGGCGTAGGAGCTCGCGGACAATCGCGAGCCCAAGGCCTGTGCCTCCAGCGTCCCGGTCCCTGGCATCATCGAGCCGGGTGAACCTCTCGAACACCCGCTCCCTTTCACCAGCCGGGATGCCGGGCCCGTCGTCCACCACGGTCAGCACCACGCCCCCCATTTCGGCACGTGCAGACAGAACCACGCTCGAACCGGCATGGCGTACCGCGTTGTCGACGAGGTTGGCCAGCACCCGGGCCAGCTCCGTGGCGTTGGCGGTGGCATAAACCACGAGACCTTGGTCCACGGAGACCGGCACCCTGGCGTTGCCGTAGCGGCTGGCAGTAGCCACCAACAGGGCCCCGACGTCGAGGGACTCGCGGGCCGTCGGAGGCCTGGCGTCGTTGCCCGCCCGGGCGAGCAGCAGGAGATCCTCCACCAGCGCAGACAGGCGCGTCACATCGGCGAGCAGGTCGGTTGCCAGCTCGCCGCCCTCGCCGAGACGCTGGGCCACCTCGAGCTGGGTGCGCATGCTGGCAAGCGGGCTGCGCAGCTCGTGGGCCGAGTCGGCTACGAAGGCACGCTGACGTCCGCGCGCTGCGGCCAGCCGGTCCAGCATGTCGTTGAGGGTGAGCGCCAGGGCACGGATCTCGTCGGCGGACTCCGGGACAACCAGCCGCTCGTCCTGGTCGCTTCCACTGATCCGGGCGGCGCCCGAGCGAAGCACCTCAACCGGGCGCAAGGTCCAGCCGATGACCCGCCAGGCGATCAGGGCCATGATCAGGACCAGCGGCGGATAGGTGACCAGCAGGGTGTTGCGCAGGACCCGCTGGCTCTGCTCGACCTCGTTGACGGGGACGCCCACAATGATCGTGGACGGGTCAGCGGCCGTGCCGGCGCGAAGGGCGATCACCCGCAGAGTCCCGCCCAGCCCAGCTCGTGCACCTGGGACCGAAATCCTTTCTCCTTCAAGGGCTTTGGTCAGCTCAGGCGGGCGGAGCAGCGGGGTCAGGCGATCGGCGCTGGCCGAAGCCCTGACCACTGCACCCGAGCCGTCGACCACCTGCGCGACCTGGGAGCCCGAGACAGGCAATGGGTCCGGAACAGTGTTGTCATCGACCATCGCGGCGACCGCGCGGGCGCTCGCGAGGGCGCCGTCGTCCACGGCGCCGTTCACCGCGACCGTCAGGACGGCATACAGCACGACGCTGCCGAGGGCGAGGGCCAGGGCGACGCCTGCGACACCCACAGCCATGAGGCGCGCGCGCAGGCTGAGGCCCCTGAGATGACCTCTCATGGAGCTAGTCGGTAGCCGGCGCCGCGAACGGTTTTCAGGACATCACGGCCCACCTTGCGCCGCAGATAGCCGATGTACACCTCGACGGCATTGGGGTCGGTGTCCTGCGCCGCATCCCACACATTGTCGAGCAGCTCGATCTTGCTCACCACGCGGTCGGGGTTGCGCAGGAAGTACTCGAGCAGGGCATACTCGCGCGGCGTCAGAGATATCGGCGTCCCGGACAGCTCGACCTCGTGGGTTGCGGGATCCAGGGTGAGGTCGCGCGCCGAAAGAATGGCCGGGCGGGCTGGCAGGTTACGACGGACCAGCGCTCGTAGCCGGGCCAGCAGGACGACGAAGGAGAACGGCTTGGTCAGGTAGTCGTCGGCTCCGTAGTCCAGCCCGTCGGCCTGGTCGTACTCACCGTCCTTGGCCGAGAGCATCAGCACCGGCACCCAGTTCTCTTCGGTGCGCAGGGTGCGGACCACGTCGTAGCCAGACATGCCGGGCAGCATGACATCCAGGACCACCGCGTCGTACTCACCATGTCGTGCTCGCTCCAGGCCGGTTGGCCCGTCCGTGGCCACGTCGACCAGAAACCCCTCTGCGTTCAGCCCGCGTCGTAGCGCCGCCCCGAGGCGTAGCTCATCCTCCACCACCAGCAGTCGCACGGCAGACAGCCTTGCACGGCCCCATTCGGTCCGCGGGTTCATCGCCTCCTACAGCGCGCGTCGGCTCACAGGTGGCTCTCAGGGCTGCGGGTGGAGGATGAGCTCATGAAGATCTTCGAGAACAACCCGGCCCTGCGGTGGGCTGTGCCAGCGGTGACCGCAGTGGCCCTGGTCGGTGGCGGCGCGGCATTCGGGGAGCTGGGCGCGATCGCCGGAAGCGGGCTGCCGGCTCGTACCGCGGCTCAGCTGCTCGTCGATGTTCAACAAGCACGTCTTGACGGGCTTTCCGGGACTGTGGTCCAGAAGTCCGACTTCGGGCTTCCGGAGCTTCCGCTCGCTGGCGGGTCCGGGGGCACCGGGAGCTCCAGCCTGACCTCCCTGCTCTCGGGCACCCATACGATGCGGATCTGGTTCGCAGGTCCCGACAAGGCCAGGATGGCATTGCTGGGGACCTTGGGAGAGTCCGACGTGATCCGCAACGGGCAGGACGTCTGGGTCTGGGCAAGCCAGGAGAAGTCGGCCAAGCACTACGTCATGCCTGCCGTCGCAGCTGGCAAGAGCACGAGCATCCCGGGCGGATCCGGTATGCCGACCCCCAGCGACCTGCCTGCCACACCTCAGGCTGCTGCCGAGCGAGCCTTGGCGGCCATCACACCCAGCACACAGGTCACGACCAGCGGTACGGCGATCATCGCCGGGCGCTCGGCCTACGAGCTGGTCCTTCGGCCCAAGGATGCGAAGTCGTTGGTTGGCCAGGTCCGCGTGGCCATCGACGGGGTCAAGCATGTTCCGCTCCGTGTCCAGGTCTTCGCCAAGTCGGTTTCAGATCCCGTGTTTGAGGTGGCCTTCAGCGCGGTCGACTTCGCCCGACCCGACGCCGCCCAGTTCACCTTCAAACCGCCGCCTGGCACCACCGTGACCGATTCCAAGGTGCCCGCGCCTGGTCATGCTGCAGGTGACTCCACCGCCAAGACCCTTTCACCCCAACCGAGCTCGGCAGCGATGCCCACAGTGGTCGGTTCGGGTTGGACCAGCGTGCTGGTGGCCAAGGTCCCGGCTCACGGTGTCACGGCAAACGGGAGCACCGGGGCGAGTGGGACCACGGGCGCCACGGCCGACAAGACTGTGGCTGCGCTGATGAAGTTCGCCGCGCTGTTGCCGAAGGTCTCAGGTGCCTGGGGCTCGGGGCACCTGATGGCGGGGACCGCGTTCTCGGTTCTGCTCACCGATGACGGCCGGATGGCGATCGGAGCCGTGACGCCAGAGGCTCTCTACGCTGCACTGGCCGGTTCGTGAGCCGCGAGGCCCGCTCAGAAGTGAACGCCCTGGCGACCGAAGACGGTGTCCAGCCCCTGGCGACGGGGGACCGTGAGGAGGGCGACGTCGAGGAGGGTGACTTCGCAGTCGTCACGCGTGGGCTCACCAAGAGGTTCAAGCAACAGGTTGCGGTCAGCTCGCTCGACCTGCTGGTTCCGCGTGGAGCCGTGTATGGGTTTCTCGGCCCGAACGGCTCCGGTAAGACGACGACGATCCGCATGCTGCTCGGGCTGATCGGGGCAACCTCGGGTCGCCATCGACTTCTGGGCAAAAGGATGCCAGAGCATGCCCGGGAGGTCCTTCCCTTGGTGGGCGCCCTGGTCGAAGGCCCGGCGTTCCACCCCTACCTGTCGGCACGGGCGAACCTTTCACGACTGGATTCCGTTGACCGTCATGCTGATCCGCGCACCACCAAGATGCGCGTCGATCGTGCCCTGGACCGTGTGGGGCTGCTGGCAGCGGCTGACAAGCGTTACCGGGCATACTCCCAGGGCATGCGGCAGAGGCTGGCCATTGCTGGAACGCTGCTCGCTCCACGCGAGCTTCTGGTCCTCGACGAGCCGACCAACGGACTCGATCCGCAGGGCACCAGGGAGGTGCGTCATCTCATCGGTTCATTGGCCGATGACGGAGCCACGGTGTTGGTCTCGAGCCATCTTCTGTCCGAGGTCGAGCAGGTGTGCACCCACATCGGGGTGATGCATGTCGGCGTACTGCTCACCCAGGGGCCAATCGCCCAGGTTCGAGCCGTGAGCGAGCTGCGAGTCCGGTTAGAGACTGACCGTCCCCAGGATGCCGCGCGTGTTCTGCGTCAGCTGGGGTTGACCGACGTCGCTGACGAGCCCGGCCGGGCGGTAGGCACCCTGGGCCGGCTCGCGCCCGAGAAGATCGTTGCGGCGATGGTGCACGAGGGTGTGCCGGTGACGGGATTTGCCGTCGAGCGTCCCAGCCTCGAGGACCTGTTCGTCTCACTGACGGGGGAGGGCTTCAATGTCAGCGGCTGATCTCACCAGCACGAAAGCGCCCCGAGTGAGCGACAAGGCGAGTACGGATCCGGGCGACCGGGCTCGGCATCAGGTGTCGACCCGCTTCCTGCGCTCCGAGCTCGCGCTGATCTTCGGACGCCGTCGCAACCAGGCCGGAATGGGCATCCTGGCCGTCGTACCCATCATCATTGCGATCGCCGTCAAGGTGTCCGCGCCCCGCCCTGGCCGCGGACCGGACTTCTTCGCCTCGATCACCTCCAACGGGCTGTTTGTCGCGTTGGCCGCACTCACGCTGGAGATGGGCCTGTTCCTGCCGCTGGCCGTGGGCACCATTGCCGGAGACTCGGTGGCGGGCGAGGCGAATATCGGAACGCTGCGTTATCTCCTGACCGTCCCTGTGGGGCGAACGAGGCTGCTGGCCGTGAAGTTCGCCGCCATCGTCATCTTCTCGATGCTGGCCACCTTGTGGGTCTCTCTTGTCGGCGCGGCGGCCGGGCTCGCCCTGTTCGGCGGCGGAGAGATGACGCTGGTGTCGGGTACGCAGGTCGGTATGGGGCAGGGCGTCCTTCGCGTGCTGATGGCCACCCTCTACCTCGCCCTGTGCTTTGCGTCCCTGGGCGCGATTGGTCTGTTCATCTCGACCCTGACCGAGCAGCCGATCGGGGCCACCATCTCGGTGGTCGTGATCAATGTCATGAGCTTCATCCTTGACTCGATACCCCAGCTGTCCTGGCTCCATGAGTGGCTGCCCACCCACTGGTGGATGTCCTTCGGTGACCTCTTTCGGGATCCCGTCGCCTGGGCTGACCTGACCCGGGGCCTGATGACCGCTGCCGGGTACGCCCTGGTGTTCTGGCTTGCCGCGTGGGCTCGCTTCTCGAGCAAGGACGTCACCAGCTGAGCTGTGCCCCGCTCAAGGGGAGCTCGCCGAGCGCGTTTCATCTGCTCCGAGCCCCCAAAGCAGGGGCCGCGAGAGACGGGCGGAATTCGGTGGATGCGCCGTGGTGTTGACTTGCTACATGTTGACCGACAGTGAGTATGCCCCCAGCCCGGCACGATGGGTCCGCGAACAGGTCGAGCAGTACGAAGGATCGGGCGGCAAGTCCGGTACGACGATGCGCGGTATGCCGGTGATCATCGTGACCACGCGCGGCGTGAAGTCGGGCAAGGTGCGCAAGGTGCCTCTCATGCGGGTTGAGCACAACGGGGAGTATGCGGCCGTGGCCTCCCAGGGCGGCGCCCCCAAGAACCCGAACTGGTACTACAACCTGGTGGCCGACCCCGAGGTCGAGGTCCAGGATGGCACGCAGGTCCGCCACATGACCGCCCGCGAGGTCACCGCTGAGGAGAAGGCGCTCTGGTGGCAGCGTTGTGTTGCCGCCTTCCCCGACTACGCCAAGTACCAGGCTCGGGCCGACCGGGAGATCCCGGTCTTCGTCCTGACCCCAACTCTCGGCTGATCTGCGTCGGACCTCAGAGCTCAGGCGCCACCACCTCGACCGAACACCCGCGCTGCACCATTTCGGGCCCTGATCAGGGCGAAATCGGTGCCGGCGCGGTGTTCGGTGGATGAATGTGGCGGGGGCCAGCCCAGGGTCAGAGGTCGTTGCCCGCATAGGAGAGATTGAAGCTCTTGTTGGTGAGGGGGAAGTCGGGCACGATCGTGCCGG
>JBDTYK010000097.1:0-9684 GCA_040005715.1 Actinomycetota bacterium
GCCACGCTCGAGGGCCTGGACTTCGGCTCCTGGAAGCTGGCTCACGACGGCGAGGCGGAGATGCCCGACGTGGACCATGAGCGGGACAAGCTCCTGACGTTGCGCCGCCTCATCGACGTGGTGATGAGCTGCGGCCGGGAGGTCGCGCTGGTGATCGAGACGAAGCACCCCACCCGGTACGCCGGTCAGGTTGAGCGTCAGCTGGCGAAGGTCCTCGGCGAGTTCGACCTGGACGGGCCGTATCTGCCGGGCCGACCCCACGTGAGCGTGATGTCGTTCTCACAGCTGGCGTTGTCGAGGATGCGTCAGCTTTGTCCGGAGGTGCCGCTGGTCTATCTGATGGTTGGCTCGGTGCCCCTGAGGTTCCGGGACGGTTCGTTGCCAAAGGGAGCCCACGTCGCCGGGCTGGACAAGGAGATCATCCGGCGGTGGCCAAAGACGGTTCAACGACAGCACGACCGCGGCAACCAGGTCTACGTGTTCACCGTGGACGACGAGGATGACATCGACCTGTGTCTGGATCTGGGGGTCGATGCGATCATCACGAACCGTCCGGCCTCGGTCCGTGACCGGTTGCACGTAGGCGGCTGACGTGCCTCCCCCCGTGCTAGCCGAGTATCGAGACCGGAGGGAAAGTTCGTAGTGCACAATATGCGCGTGCCCTGGATGATGAGCTCCGCCGTGGATGCTCGGCGGGCGCTGGTCTCCGAGCTGCGCGCCCTCGGGGTGGACCCGATCATGGTCGACGAGTCCGAGATCGTGATCTCCGAGCTCGTTACCAACGCCGTTCGCCATGCCAAGCCTCTGGCCGACGGAATGATCCGCGTGAACTGGTCGGTCAGGGGAGACGTCGTCGAGATCGATGTCACCGACGGCGGGGGGCCCACGATCCCGCACCCAGCCCCGAGCTCGCTATGGTCTGCCGGCGGTCGAGGGCTGCGGATCGTGGGCAGCCTGGCCCATGAGTGGGGCGTCCGGGAGAACAACACCGGCTGTACGGTCTGGGTGTCCATGGGCGGCCCGTCAAGCCGCCACGGTTCCTGACTAGGGGCCTGCCCGCTAGGGTTTGCGAACATGGGCAAGGCATCGAGGCGTCGCGCGGCCGAGAGCAACACCGGGCACGAGACCCGCAGCAGGGATCGTTCCGGACAACCGGCGGCCTTTGTGGCCAGACCCTTTGAGGGGTTGACCGGCGAGACCGACTGGGTGGCCATGCGGGAGGTCGTTCCGGCAGCCACTGCGACAGTGACCTTCAAGTCGGGTGCAGTCACGGACCCTTCACCTCAAACGGCCACAGTGGCAACGGTTTTGCCACTTTCCTGGTCGGGTCTTCGCCGCACCGACGGAGCGGTCATGGTGGCTCTCCAGTCCGGCACCACCAGCGGGGACGCGAGCCGCGACGTCGCCCAGGTGCTCCTGGCCACTGCTGCCGCCGAAGTGGGTATGCCGTTGCCGTCGGTCCCTCTCGCCACAGTGGCGACGCCCAGACTGCATGACGTCCTGGACCCTTCAGCATCCTTTGACGTAACGGTGCACGAGGGGTTCGACTTCTGGTTCCCAGACGTCGACGACCTCGACGACGACGGCAAGGAGTCCCTCGAGCGCGCCAACGAAGCCGCTATCCCGACCACCAAGCTGGAGTCCGCTCCCTCGGCCTACTGGTGCAAGGTTGGCGAGCGGACCTACCTGCGCTGGGTGCTGCCCCACGACGAAGATGCAGCGACAAACGCGCTCGCCCGGCTGCAGGCCTCCTCTGCCACTTCTCTGGGCGACGGAACCAGGCTGCTCGGAGCCTTCCGTGCGTGCGGCCTGCTGGTGCCGGTCTGGGAGCTCGACGCGAGCCTGGCAGCTAGCGACTACGAGAAGGCCGTCGCCCAGCTCAAGGGTCGCCTGGATGACGCACTTGCCAGCAGTGGCGCCCTCACCATCGATGAACGGCGGGCCCGCTCGGGTCTGTTGAGTCGCCAGGTCACCCTTCGCTAAGGCGCGAACAAATGGACTCATCCCCCACGGATGCCTGCGTGGCGGCGATCATCTCGGCCAAGGACGAGGCCGAACGGATCGTAGCGACGGTCTCAGCAGTTCGGGGGATCCTCGGGATCGATACCGTGTTCGTGGTCGATGACGGGAGCTCGGACGGGACGGGACGCCTGGCGGTTGACGCCGGTGCCGTCGTCATCCGCCATTCACGGACCCTGGGCAAGGCCGCGGCCATGGCCACGGGGGCGCGAGCGGCAGCTGGGCGTGACCTCAGTGATCCGGCGGCGACCGGGCGCGCTCGTCTGCTGATGTTCGTGGACGCCGACCTCGGCCGCAGCGCCTCCAACCTGGCCGCCCTGATTACGCCGGTGGCATCCGGCGAGGCCGACATGACCATCGCGACCCTGCCGCCCCAGCTCACCCCCGGCAGCGGCCACGGCCTCGTGGTTCGGTTGGCCCGCAACGGTATTGACAACCTGGCTGGATGGACGCCGGCCCAGCCGCTGTCGGGAATGCGATGTCTGACCCGTGAGACTTTTGAAGGCGCATCACCCTTGGCCCGAGGGTGGGGGGTCGAGGTCGGACTCACCATCGATGCTCTCCGGGCCGGCAGGCGCGTGGTCGAGGTCCCCTGTGCGCTCCAGCATCGGGTCTCGGGCTCGGACTGGCGGGGCCAGGTTCACCGCGCCAGGCAGTATCGCGACGTCTGGCTCGCGCTCGCCGTGCGTCGGGTCCGCGCTCGTTGGACCCACGCTCGATGGGTCCGCGGACCCGCCAAAGCGCGAGGCCGCAATTAGCGCCACACGAGCTGACCGCTGTCGCGCCCCGCTGCGCACGGTGGCACTGACCATCTCGTTCGCGCTGCTCCTCCTGGTGGCAGCTGCTGGTCCTTCGGCGGCGAAACCAGCGCTTGGCCCACGTGGTTGGGCTCCAGCTGACCTGCCGTTGTCCCTGTCCTCCGCCGTGGCCACGGGCATGTTGTGGGCGGCATACCTGCTCGGGGCACTTGCCGTGGCGCTGGGTCTCTGGCGGGGCTCGTCAGGACACCAGCACGCATCCACGTCCTGGATCCTGGCTCGCACCGGTCCCGCGTTAAGGCTGCGTGAGCACCCCTGGCTCCTGCCGCTGGCCTTGGGTGTCCTCGCTCTGCTGACCGCGCCGATCGGCTCGGCCGACCACATCAACTACGCGGCCTATGGGCGGATCTCGGCCCAGGGGGGCGATCCTTATGTCGTCCCGCCGATCACCTGGGCCGGAGGCACCGACCCGGTCACCAGCGCGGTCGAGCCGCCTTGGACCCTGACGCCAAGCGTCTACGGACCCTTCTCGACGGCGCTGCAGACCCTGAGCTCTCTTGTTGGACAGGACAACCTGCGCCAGACCGTCTGGGTGTGGCAGCTGCTGATCGTCGGAGCCTGGCTCCTGGTCCGGTTCATGCTGCGTCTCATCGCTGTCGACGACCTGGCTCGCACGCGCGTCGACCTCTTGTGGACGGCCAACCCGATCGTCTTCGGCGTCGCGGTGCTGGGCGCCCATGTCGACCTGATCGCCACGGCCCTGGCGCTGGGCGCCGTACTGCTTGCCGCGCGGCGGCCCTGGATGGCTGGCGTCGTGCTCGGAGCCGCGGTGAGCTCCAAGATCACCTACGGCATCGTCGGGCTGGCCATCCTGTGGTCCTGGCGATCTCTGGCGCGAAAGCCCCTGGTCCGCAAGCTGATCGCTCTGGCCGTGTCGTCGTTGGTCGTGTTCGCGTCGCTGCACCTCTGGGCTGGTCCCCATGTCTTTGACCAGCTGCTGAGCAGCGGCAAAGGTGTCTCTCTTGCCACCGCGCTGCGCCCGGTCGTCAACCTCTTCTCGGCATGGATACCGCTGGGCGCGGCCCGCACGGTGGGGTCGGGCCTGTCGGTGCTGGCCTTCATCCTGCTGGTCTGGGCGTTGTCGCGTCTGGCCCGGTGGCGACCAGAGGCGAGCCGATCCTCGATCGGGCAGCAGGCGGCATACCCCCAGCAGTCGCTGCCCGCCCTACCGGCGGAACAGACGCAGTCGGCGATGACCGCGACCTTCGTGCTCGCCACGGCATACGCACTGGCGGCGCCCTACGCGCTGCCCTGGTACAGCACGCTCACGTGGGCAACGCTGCCTCTGCTCCTCGCGTCGACGCTGGACTGGATCCTGCTGGCACAGCTGACCGTGATGGCGATGGCGTATGTCCCGGGCCGGGTGGTTGCCATGAGCCCCGACGTCGAGTCACTGACCCTTGGCTTCCGCAAGATCGTCGGGCCGTTGGCCGCGTGGCTGGTCTGGCTGGCTATCGCAGGCGCAGCGAAGCGCGGGTGGTGGCGGGTCCGGCGAGCATCTCGTCCTCCAGGGACTTGAGCGCGATCGCGATCACCAGGGGGAACGCGAGGGTCACGCCGACCGGTGGGATCGCCGTACCGGAGTCGTTGAGAGCGAAACCGATGACCCACGTGACCAGTACGGCGGTCAGTCCGGTTCGCAGCAGCTGGACCCGGCTGGTGGATCGACGCAGGAACCCCGAGACGCGCGCGTCCGGACGCGCGAGGATGTAGGCCAGCAGAACCAGACCGAACGGGATCAGCCACGAAAGCGGGTTGCCCAGCAGCAGCGACATGTTCTGGTCGAGCTTGCGGCTGATGATGCTCCAGGCGCCGCCGTCCAACGCCGTCTGTACGAACCTGCCCAGGTGCGAACGGGACGGACTTGGGCGCAGCCAGTCGAGAAGGCTCAGCAGGACGAGGAACCCCAGGACTGCGCCTCCGATTGCCAGCACCCGACGCCAGGTCAGCCTGACCTGCAAGATGGCCAGGACCAGGAGGATGACGCCGGGCAGGAGCGCCGGCGGCCCGCCGGCGTCACTGCCCCACGCCGGCGACGCGTCGACGATCACCGCGAGCATCCCGACGGTGCCCACCGCAGCAGCGGCCTTGCGGGCCGTCATGACCGGGACAAGGTGGTTGCCGAGAGCCGTGCAGAGAATGAGGGTGGCGGTGGCGAACACCGCGAACGCGACGTTGCCCATGCCGTAGAACCGGCCCCCGATGAGGGGCTGGAGGCCCAGCAGCGACGAGAGCTGCAACCTCGAGCCGGTCATGACATCAGCCGCCAGGACCACCATCGTCGTGACGCAGACCACGACAACTGGCCCGAACAGGCTGCGGCGCCAGGGCCCCAGCAGCGCCAGCATCGAGATCAACGAGGCGAAGACCGCGACGGAGGCAACGACACTGATCATGGGCACGGGGAAGCGCCACCAGGGCAGCAGGTTGGCCAGATAGGTTGACACCGGGATCGTCGCGGAGACGATGGCCACGCGGCGGGTGACCCTCAGCAGCTGGGTCCGGTGGGGCATCCGTCGCGACTCATGCCTGGCCTGGTCACCGGTGCGACGCCTCCAGAGCACCGCGGCCGTCAGGTAGATCGCCAGCTGGATCAGGACCAAGCCGTAGAAGAACGGCTCGACCAGGCTGTGGACCGCATGGGATGCCTGGTCGTCGTCGAGCATTGCGCCCAGGCGTTGGGTGGCCGACTGGTCGGAGTTGCCGTTCGAGGGCTCAAACTCGAACGGGGCGCCGCCCAGCTGAGCCGGTTTCGGAATGCCCAGATGCTCGAGAATGGTCGGTGTCAGATCCGCCAGCTGGACCAACCCGGGCACGCGCGTCGAGGCGGAATCCAGGGTCCCGGCCCCGAAGTGAGGCCCAGAGACTGCGATCAGGCGAAGGCGCTCGGTGACTCCGGCGTCGGCGAGGCTGGCAAGCACCACGTCGGTCCCCGTGGGCGCAGCCTTCAGTACAGCAGCGACTCGCGCGTCGACCAGGGCGACCTGCTGGGCGCGAGTGGTCGAGGGCAGGGATGCATCCAGGGGGTCCACGTCGGCCGGGTCCCTGACCGAGCCGACGTCGATCAGGGTCGCCGGACACGAGGCCAGTGCTGTGACCAGCGTCGAGTCGTCGTAAGGCTGATAGTTCGCCACGATCCCGTTCGACCTGGCCGCGCCCAGCGCGGCACCGGGACCGACCGCCTGGATGCAGCCGCCATGACGGGCGACCTCGTCTCCGAGCAGGCCGAGCGAGGCTCCGAAGCTGTTGGCCGCCGCGGCCGAGAGGTACTCGTCCCAATGAGGCACAGCTCCGGCAGTCATCCGGCCGGGCAGGTCCCGACAGGGTGGCTTGGCGCCCTCGTTGTGTGTCCCCAGCGCGCCCCGGGCGCTATCGCCTGCTGGTTCTCCCGCAGACAGCGTCAGCCAGCCGTCCACCGGGCAGGTGTTTGCGTGGACCGAGTGGACGCTGAGATCTGCGGTCGCGCCGTTCTTCAGCAACGACCACAAGGCAGGCGTGCTCCGTGCCGAGACATCACTCCACGACAGCCCAGCGGTCCCGATCACCACGATCGAACCTTTGAGGTCCTTGGGGTTCTGGGCAGATCTGGGTGCCGGGGAACCCTGGACGATGACACCGATCACCAGAGCGGCGAGCACCACGGCTGCCGCCGCGGCAGCGAGCAGTCTGCGTCGGGTCACGAGCAACAGGTTACGTGCCGGCTGAGGCCAGGACGGATGCGTTGACGACATGCAGCAGGGATGCCGCCCCGAGCAGGAGACATACCGTCCCCCCGATCCGCCGGACCGTCGGCAGCCTGATCCGTGTGAGCAGGGCCCGACCCAGGAGCGCTCCCATGGCCGACACCGTCGCCAGTGCCACGAATGCCCCTACCCCGACCGACACCGGATCCTGGTACTTCACGACCAGCCCCGCGGTCAGGAGCTGCGACAGGTCACCCCACTCGGCCACGAAAAGCACGAGGAAGCTGGTACCCACGACCCGCCAGCCATGGATGCCGGGTTGAGCCTTGGCCTCGAACTCGTTCTCAGCCTCGGCCTCCTCGGCGTCAGCCTTTGCGGCCCCGCGGATCAAGATCAGGCCGCCGGCCACAAACATCAGCCCGGCGAAGATCTCCACGGGGGTCCGTGGCAGGCGACCGATCAGACCGCCCAGGCTGACCGCCACGACGGTCTGCACCGCGAAGGCCGAGCTGACGCCGATCCAGACTGGCAGCGGCTTGTACCGAGTGGCCAGCACCAGCGTTGCGATGAAGGTCTTGTCCGGCAGCTCCACCGGGAAGATCAGCAGGAAGGCAGTGGCGGCGATGACGAAACTCATGGTCTGACGAGCCTAGCCACAGCCTCGCGGCGGCTCGCCTGGCCATGCCGCAAGTCAGCGACGAGGGGTCGAAGGGCCGGGCTTTGACTCGTGCTCCAGCTCGGCCTTGAGATCCATCAGCGCCGACACATGCCGTTCTGCGTACTTGTCGATCCACCGGTCATGGATCAGTCGTATCGGCACCGGGTTCAGGAAGTGCAGCTTGCTTCGGCCGGACTTGCGCGTCACCACAAGGCCAGCGTCCTCGAGGAGACGCAGGTGCTTCATCACCCCGAACCGGGTCATATCCACGTCGGTCTCGAGCTCGCTCAGGGTGCGTCCGTCGCGCTCGAAGAGGCGGTCCAGCAGCAGCCGCCGGGTGGGGTCGGCGAGCGCCCTGAACACGAGGTCGTCGTCGGTCACTACCCGAAGATAGGTGACCTAAAAGTCACCTGTCAAGGCGCGGCGGAGCCCGCGTTACAGCCCTCGGCTCCTTAGCCAGTCCAGGACGGTGTCAGCGACATCACGCCAGCCGTGGTCGATCGTCAACGAGTGCCCGCGGTCCTCGAACTCCTTGATCTCTGTCACGGCCGAGGACTTGCGGTACTGCTTGAAGGTCGACTTCGTGATCGCTTCGGGAACGGTGCGGTCCTTACCGCCCATGGTGAGAAGCAGCGGGCCGCGATCCTCGTTGTCGACTTCGACCTTGGTCTCCGAGTGCGGGTTGAAGTTCGCCGTCGCGGCCTGGAACAGCGGCCTCGCGGGGGAGGGGATGGTCCAGCGCTCGTAGAGCTCCAGGGACTCCTCCGGCGAGAGCGTGTTGCCGAACGCGTACTCGAACTGCTCCGGGGTCAGCGAGACGGCGGCGTCCAGGTTGCCCGGGTTGTGCAGGGCGGGGAAGGAGGCGCGCAGAGCCGAGATCGGCAGCGGCAGGACACCTTTGATCGGTGCTGCATCAATGGCCACGGCAGCCGCCGCGTGACCGTCACCCAGGAGCTTCTCGACGATGACGCCGCCGAAGGAGTGCCCGATCATGATGGGCTTGGCAGGAAGCGTGGCGATCATCTCTACGTAGTGCTCGGTGATCTCGTCGACGCCATGGTCTGCCACGGCATCGGCGTTGGCGCGGGTCGCCTCAACCGTGTCGGCGTCACCCGGCCAGCCCGGTGCGAAGGCCTCGTATCCGGCCTCCTTGAAGTGGTCGACCCAGGGTTGCCATGAGCTGCCATGCAGCCACAGACCGTGGACGAAGACAACTGGGGCGTGGGTAGTCTCAGCCATTGCGGGCTCCTCGTGGTTGGTTTGCGTCTAAAGAGCTACGTCTCTTTTCTATCCCGCGAGCGGGCACGAATCCAGCCTCCGACGGTGCCCAAGTTTCACCGGCGCAGGAGCGTGAGACCGCCCTTCCGACCACGGCCACCACGCTCCGGCCGTGAAGTTCCGCAGGTGCCGGTTTGGAACACCGAAGCGCCAGGCTTGCCACTCGTCATACGCTGCGGTCGTGGACCTGGTCATCGCCGAGGGTGACGGCCGGACCACGATGACACGTGAGGGGCAGAGGCGCTCGCCGCTGTTCGAACCGGAAAAGGGCGGCTCGTGAGCACGCGATATGGATTTCTAGGTCCCGCAGGCACGTTCACCGAGATGGCGCTACGCGAGAGCACCCAGGCACGGCAGGCCCAGGACGCGGAAAGAGTCCCGTTCAGCTCCGTGGACGCGGCTCTGGCAGCGTTGCGCGCCGGCGACCTGGATGCCGCGATGGTGCCGATCGAGAACTCGGTCGAGGGCGGGGTCAGCGCCACGTTGGACGCTTTGGCCAGTGGTGACCCACTTGTGGTGGTCGGCGAGCAGGTCGTCCCGATCACCTTCGTCCTGGCCGCGCCAGCCGGTATGACGCTCGCGGACATCCGCGCGGTATCCACCCATCCGCACGCCTGGGCCCAGGTCCGCAGCTGGATGGCTGCCCACCTCCCGAACGCGGAGTACCTGCCGGGTGCGTCCACGGCGGCCGCCGCCGCTGGGCTCGTGGGTGAGAGGCCGGCATACCAGGGCGCGATCTGCGCACCGGGAGCCGCGCGGTCCCACGGCCTGACGATCCTGGAGGAGGACATCGGCGACAACAGGGGCGCCGTCACCCGCTTCGTGCTGGTCGCCCGGCCCGGCGAGCTGCCCGCACCCACGGGAGCTGACAAGACGTCGGTCGTTCTGTTCCAGCGCGAGGACCGCCCCGGTGGCCTCCTGGAGCTCCTTGAACAGTTCGCCACCCGTGGCATCAACCTGACGCGGATCGAGTCACGCCCGACCGGTGGCCGGCTCGGGGACTACTGCTTCTCGATCGACTGCGAGGGGCACGTCAACAACGAGCGCGTGGGCGAGACCCTGATGGGACTTCAGCGGGTCTGCTCAGAAGTCCGCTTCATTGGGTCGTATCCGCGGGCCGATGGTGTCGCTGCTGAGGTATCGCGAGGCACCGGCGACGAGGACTTCGTCGAGGCGCGGGCCTGGCTTCGGAGTCTGCGCAGCCCCGGCTGATCCTGACCGAGCGCCC
>JBDTYK010000098.1:0-9633 GCA_040005715.1 Actinomycetota bacterium
ACGACGCCGGCAAGCTGACCGCTCGCGAGCGGATTGCCGAGCTGGTCGACCCGCTGAGCTTTGAGGAGAGCGGGATGCTCGCACAGCACCGCACGACCTTGTTCGGGATGGACACGGCGGTCATGCCTGCGGATGGTGTGGTCACCGGCGCGGCATCCGTGCTGGGTCGCCCGGTGCACGTGGCCAGTCAGGACTTCAGTGTGGCCGGTGGGTCCGCCGGTGAGATGCACTCGGTCAAGGTGGCCAAGGCAATGCGCTCGGCGTTGTACAACGGCACCCCGTTCGTCTTTTTCAACGACTCCGGTGGCGCCCGGGTCCAGGAGGGTATCGACTCCCTGTCGGGCTACGGCAAGGTGTTCTTCCAGAACGTCGCACTATCTGGGGTAGTGCCTCAGATCTCGGTCGTGGCCGGCCCCTGCGCCGGTGGCGCGGCCTATTCTCCGGCCCTGACGGACTTCATCATCCAGACCAGTGCGTCACGAATGTTCATCACCGGTCCTGAGGTGATCAAGCAGGTCACGGGTGAAGAGGTCACTGCCGAGGCCCTGGGTGGTCCCGCTGCCCACATGATGCGCTCGGGGGTGACCCATTTTGTGGCTGACGATGACCACCAGGCCATCCTGATCACCAAGAAGCTGCTCAGCTTCCTGCCGAGCAACAACACCGAGGAGCCGCCGTTCATCCCCGGCAACGACGTTGTTGAGCGCGACGAGAGTCTCAACTCGATCATCCCTGATGACGCGAAGAAGGGTTACGACGTCCGCGAGATCATCCTCAAGCTCGCCGACCTGTCCGACTTCCTCGAGGTCCAGGCCGGTTTTGCGCCCAATATCGTGGTGGGTTTCGGCCGGATCACCGGCCACACCGTCGGATTCGTGGCGAACCAGCCGATCGCCATGTCTGGGGTGCTCGACATCGACTCCTCCGACAAGGGGGCCCGGTTCGTGCGGTTCTGCAATGCCTTCAACATTCCGCTGGTCACTCTTGTGGACGTTCCCGGATTCCTGCCCGGTGTCACCCAGGAGCACGCCGGGATCATCCGGCACGGGGCGAAGATGTTGTACGCGTACTCCGCAGCGACCGTCCCGAAGATCACGGTGGTCCTGCGCAAGGCCTACGGCGGCGCCTATCTGGCCATGTGCGGCAAGGACCTCGGCGCCGACCGGGTGTTCGCCTGGCCCACAGCCGAGATCGCCGTGATGGGTGCTGAGGGTGCGGCCGGAGTGGTCTTCCGAAAGGAGATCGCCGGCGCCGAGGATCCGGTCGCCAAGCGGGCAGAGCTCGTGCAGCTGTACCGCGATGCCTTCTCAACCCCGTACGTCTCGGCCGCACGCGGGCTGGTCGACGACATCATCGAGCCGTCGGACACGCGCCGCAAGCTCGCTCGCGCGCTGGAGAACCTGTCGGCCAAACGTGAGCTGCGCCCCCCCAAGAAGTACGGCCTTATCCCGCTGTGACCCAGCCCGAACCCAAGGAAGTCGCATGAGCGAGACCGACGAGACAGTCGCCGAGCTGAGGACCCTGCTGGCCGAGCTGGCTGCCCGGATCCAGACCCTGGAGGAAGTTGCGGCCAAGCAGCACCCTGAGGTGAGCGAGGAGGTTCTCCTGGCGATCTCCGCGGCGTGCGCTGCCTACCTGGGTAAGCGCGCCACCATCAAGCAGGTTCACCTGCGACGGGGAAGCACCTGGACCGCCCAGGGGCGGGGCGCAGCCCAGCAGTCGCACGCTGACCTGCACGGCATGTTTTGAGCGTGGACCGGACTCCACACTGGCAAGGACCACGAGGGACGACATGAAACTGGCAGTCACGTGAAACTCAAGATTACGGTGAACGGGTCGGTCTTCGACGTCGACGTGGAGGTGGAGGAGGAGCCCCTGCCGACGCTGGGCGCAGTGCTCGTGGGCAGCATGTCTGCCTTCGGCATGACCCCGACCGCGGCCAAGGCCCCGGCGACCTCGGCGGACGCGTTGACCGCCCCGATGGCCGGCACTGTGGTGCAGGTCCTTATCGACGCAGGCGCCGAAGTGTCGTCCGGCGACACGTTGTTCGTACTGGAGGCCATGAAGATGGAGACCGAGGTGACAGCGCCCAGGGACGGCAGGGTCAGGTCGGTCGATGTGGGCGTCGGCGACGCCGTCCAAGGTGGTCAGATCCTGATCGAGTGGGACGACTGACCGGCCCATCCCTGCGCCTGACACGGTCATCCCGCCGAGGGTTTCGAATTCCTGTCCCCGGCTGTTCTGGCGTCCCGCACATGTCGTGCGAGCGGACAGTTCGGCGCGTGCAAGGGTGGGCCCATGGAGATGCGCGATCCGGCCCACCACGTCAGCTCTCGTGCCATCGTGTTCTGGACTGTGCGGGCTTTAGCCGGGTGGCTGCTCCTGCTGGCGGCCGAGCTGCTCTGGTTCCTGGTTGCCCGGGACCATGCGGTTCTGCGGTTCACCGCCCTGATCGTCACGGCATTCCTCGCGGCGGCGCACCTGATCGTCATGCCACAGTGGCGCTATCGAGTTCACCGCTGGGAGGTCACCGACAACGCGGTCTACACCCGGTCCGGCTGGGTCACCCAGGAGCGACGGATCGCCCCGATCTCGAGGGTCCAGACCGTTGACACCGAACGAGGGCCGTTGGAGCAGCTGTTCGGTCTTGCGAACGTGACCGTCACAACTGCATCCGCCGCCGGACCACTGCGGATCCACGCACTGGACCGAGCCACCGCCGACGGCATGGTCGCCCAGCTCACTGAGGTGACCAGCCGTAGCCAGGGCGACGCGACGTGATCCCCACGGGCCTTGGGCAGGACCAGTCCTGGCGTCGGCTGAGCGCCTTGATGCTGCTGGTCCACCCCGTCCGGGAGCTGGGTCGGGCCATTCCTGCCCTCGTCGGCCTGGTCGTGGTGGGTCGCTCGTTCGGCGGCGGACAGTACTGGTGGTTTGGTCCCCTGGGAGTCGGTGTCGTGGTTGCAGTGAGCGTGCTCCGATGGGCGACCACGCGATACCGCATCACGCCCGAGCAGGTTCAGCTGCGCACCGGCCTCCTGCAACGCAAGACCGTTGCCACGCCTGCGGATCGGGTTCGCAGCGTCGATGTGAGCGCGTCACCCCTTCACCGGCTGCTGGGGCTGGCGAAGGTCGACATCGGCACGGGGAGCCACGAGCGCGGAAGCGGTCTCTCCCTGGACTCGTTGCCCGCGGCGGAGGCTGCTGCCCTGCGTGCAGAGCTTCTGCATCGCAGCCCCGGGGTGTCGGGAGCTGGACCCGCCGGGATGGCGGCCGATGCGCAGGGGGTGGCCCGACCCGCCACGTTGGCCGAGCCGGCCGGGTCCGACGAAGTCGAGCTGGTGCGGCTGGATCCCGGCTGGGTGCGTTTCGCACCGTTTACCGCGTCGGGGGTTGCCGCTTCAGCTGCGATCCTCGGTGTCGGGTGGAATCTTCTGGATCAGCTGCAGGTCACACCGACTGACGTGGGGCCGGTCAAGAGGGTCCTCGACCACTTGGAGCGAACCTCGATCTGGGTCGACATCCTCCAGGGGATGCTCGCCCTGATCGCCGTCGTGACAGTCCTCTCGGTGGGTGGCTATGTGCTGTCCTACTGGGGTTTTCGCCTCTCGCGCCATGCACAGGGAAGCCTGCACATCACCCGCGGCCTCCTGACCACCAGGGCCATCAGCATTGAAGAGCGACGGTTGAGGGGGGTCGAGCTCCAGGAGCCGCTGCTGCTACGGGCCGTTCATGCCGCACGCCTGAGAGGTATCACGACGGGTCTGAGGTCAGGGGGCGGCGCGGACGGAAGCAGCTCGCTGCTCCTGCCACCTGCCCCCCGGGACGTAGCCCTGGGTCTTGCGGCAAAGATCCTGCCCGACCCCGCGGCGCTGTACCGGCCGCTCATAGCCCACGGGTCCGCGGCTCGGCGTCGTCGCTTCGTGCGGGCCCTCACACCTGCGTTCGTGGTGGTGGCTGTGGCCGCGGTGGTCATCATCTTCTCGGGCGCTTCCACGTGGCTGGCGCTGCCCGCCCTGGTGACTGTCCCGATCGCCGCGATGCTCGCCGCAGACCGGTATGGGTCCCTGGGTCACGCCCTCGCCGGCAGCGCCCTGGTCACCCGGCAGGGCTCGCTCAACCGGCGCCTTGACGTGCTGGAGTGCGAAGGCATCATCGGCTGGAACGTCCGCGAGAGCTTCTTCCAGCGCAGGGCCGGACTTGCGACACTGACCGCAACGACAGCGGCAGGCAGGCAGCAGTATGCCGTGACGGACGTTCGGCTATCCGTCGCCCTCTCGCTCGGAAACCGTGCCCTGCCAGGGCTGCTGGGGACTTTCCTCACCCCATGATCAGCCCGCGACCTCACCGGCCGGATTTGTCCGGTCTGCCCGCCGCGGCCTGGTGAAGGCGCAGTCTGCTCATCACTGACCGGCAGACCTAGACCCAGCTGGGTAGCCACATCCGCAGCTGCCAGTCCGTCTGCGGAATGACCTGGGCGGTGTAGATCGGGTAGAAGTAGGCGAAGAGGCCAACGGTTGTGACGACAAACACCCCAGCCGACAGAAGTCCGATGCGCCGGTGACGCGGCGACGCGTCCGGGCCCCCGATGCCGAGCCCGAGCACGTACGTGACGGCAAGCACCACGAATGGTACGAAGGCGACCTCGTAGAAGCTGAAGATGGTGCGGTGCTGGTAGTTGAACCAGGGCAGGTATCCGCCTGCGAGCCCCGCGAGAATCGCGCCTGCCCGCCAGTCGCGGTGGAGGGCCCACATGAACAACAGGATGAAGATCGCGATCGTCGCCCCCCACCAGAGGGTCGGGGTGCCGATCGACGTGATCGCCTTGGTGCACTGGGCGACCACGCAGCCCTCCTGGCCCTTCTTCGGGCCCTCATAGAAGAAGGAGGTCGGCCTGCCCTGGATCAACCAGGACCACGGGTTGGTCTTGTAAGGATGGTCCGAGACGACATTGACGTGGAAGCTGTACATCTCCTCGTGGTAGTGCCACAGCGAGCGCAATGGGTCCGGCACCCAGGCGAAAGTGGTTGCCTTGTTCGTCGCAGCCCACTGCCGGTCATACGCATTCTTTGAGGCGAACCAGCCCGCCCAGGAGGCGAGGTAGACGGAGACCGTGAGGCTCACGGTCAGCAGGCCGGCGTACAGCCCGTCCAGCACAAGCGCGCCCCACCACCAGCGGCGTACACCTGCTGCCCGACGCGCGCCCATGTCCCAGAAGACGCTCATCAGGACGAACGCGACCATGAAGAAGATGCCGGACCACTTGGTCCCGGTCGCGAGTCCAAGGCAGATTCCGGCAACCCAGCGCCATGGGCGCCAGCCGAGCCAGGGGCCGAAAGTCATGGTGGTGGATGGGTGGGTTCGGCCGGGTGGCGAGGGCGCGGTCTGGAGAGCGCCCACTTTTCGTGCCAGCAACGCGCGGGAGCGGTCGCGGTCGATGAGCAGGGCACAGAAGGCGGCAAACGCCCAGAACATCAGGATGAGGTCGAGCAGGCCGATACGCGACTGGACGAAGTGGTGGCCGTCAAAGGCGAGCAGGATGGCGGCGATGGTGCCGATCAGCGTCGACCCGAACATCCGCCGGGCGGCGCGACCGACCATCAGGATCGAGATGGTGCCCAGCAGGGCGACCGAGAAGCGCCATCCGAACGAGCTGGCCGCACCGAAGATCTGCTCGCCCGCCGCGATGACCCACTTGCCGACAGGGGGGTGGACCACGAGGTCGGCGTTGGTGCCGAAGACGTCCGGGGTGCCGTGGGTGAAGAGGGCATCTGCCTTCTGGTTGGTGGAGGCGATCCGCCGCTCGTAGCCGTACTTCAGGAAGGAGTAGCCCTCCTTGACGTAGTACGTCTCGTCGAAGACCAGCTTGTTGGGCCGACCGAGCTGCCAGAAGCGCAGGAAACCGCCGACCGTCGCAACGATCAGCGGAGCCACCCAGCCCCACATCACGTCAGTGGGCCGGTACCCGAGCAGCCGCGCACGAAGGTGCTGCTCGGTCGAGATCATGGCCGATATCGTATGCAGCGAGCCTGACCTTCACCGAGCGGGCTCAGTCGGGAGCGCGCATCGCCTGAGAGGATCGACGCGTGACCAACCCCGCCGCTGGCGTTCTTGTCCTCGCCGCCACCCCGATCGGCGACCCACGGGACGCCGCGCCGCGACTCGCACACGAGATCGCGAGCGTCGACGTGGTCGCGGCCGAGGACACCAGGCGCTTCAGCCGCCTCTGTCACGCGCTGGGGGTCAAGCCGTCCGGCTCGGTCGTCAGCTACTACGAGCACAACGAAGCGACCCGCACCCCGGACCTGCTCGCCCGGTTGTTGGCTGGCGCGCGCGTCCTGGTGGTGACCGATGCCGGTATGCCGTCTGTGTCCGACCCCGGCTACCGCCTCGTCGTGGACGCCATCGAGGTCGGCGTGAAGGTCACCTGTGTGCCCGGGCCAAGCGCCGTCCTGATGGCGCTCGCGGTGTCCGGCCTGCCAGTGGATCGCTTTTGTTTTGAGGGCTTTCCGTCGCGTCGACCTGGAGAGAAGATGCGCGGCTTCAAGGCTCTGGCGCAGGAGAGACGGACGATGATCTTCTTCGAGGCACCACACCGGCTGGCGTCGACACTTTCGGCGATGGCGGAGGCCTTCGGTCCCGAACGGCCTGCAGCCGTCTGCCGGGAGCTGACCAAGACCTATGAAGAGGTCAGGCGCGGCGTCCTGGCTGAGCTGGTGGAGTGGGCCACCGCCGGCGTCAAGGGTGAGATCACCGTGGTCGTCGGTGGGGCCACTGAGCAGGAAGCCGACCTGGAGACGGTGGTGGCCGGCATACAGGCCCGCGTGGCTGCCGGTGAACGTCTGAAGGAGGTCAGCGCCGAGGTGGCCGCGGCAACGGGGCTGAGCCGCCATGTCCTTTACAACGCGGCACTTGCCGCTCGGCGAGCGACGTGACCAGGTGGTCGACGCCTCTACTTCTGGGCAGCGACCATCTCGGCCACCTGTGCTGCCGTCGCCCTCAGTGCCGCGTCCTTGCTCGAGGATGGGCCCTTGTCAGAGAAACCGGCTTCGACCACAGTGACGATGGCGCCCGTCTGCACCGACGTGTAGCCAGAGGCGGGCATCGCGGCAGGTGCACCAGGGAACGTCTTGCCCTCGCGCAGCAGGTCGTTGAGGTTGCCGGTCCCGCTTCCGTCGAGAACCTGTTTGACCGAAGCGGCTGCCTCCGCAGTCGGCATCTGTATCCGGGAGACCACGAAGAGAGCTGGTCGACCGCTGATCCGGCCGGTCGCGAGTGATCTGCTCGCCTTCACGCAGTGAAGCTTCTCGAACGTGACCTTCACCTGCCCCCGCGCGTGGCCGGCACAGTCAGTGATCACATCCGAGACCTTCACGGCGTACCCGGCGGGCGCCGAGCTCTGGACGGCCGGGACAGGTGCCTTCCCTGCGTCGGAGCCAGAGGACCGTGACATCGCCAGGATGCCCGCGACGAGTACTGCTATGACGGCACCGGCGATGAACAGGGTCCGCCGCGACGGGGCCGACCGCGGCGGGCGAGCCGACGGGGCCTGTGGCGGCCGGATCGGATTCGCGGCCGGTTGCTCGATGGGCGGGACCGTCATCGGGCTCTGATCGGCAGGGGCCGGGTCGGGACTGGCAAGAGGAGACGGCCCAGGCGCCGCTATTCGCTGGGTGGTTCGTCGCACCAGCTCGGCGATATGGGCAGCGGATTCCTCGCTGTCGGCGCTGGACCCCATGTGCTCGGAGGCTTCGGGCCGGGCGCCGGCGGGGTGGCTTTCGCGCTCGCTCTTGTCTCTCTCCGATGGTGACATTGCCTTCCAGCATGCCCGCCGAGGCGCCATTGCTCCAACTCGGCTCTGTTGGGGCCTGGGCTCAGCCGCCCCCGGCCCAGCGGTACTCGACCTCGGGACGGCCGGTGCCGCCGTATCGCGAACGCCGCACGACAAGCCCCGAGTCGGCGAGATGCTCAAGGTAGCGTCGCGCCGTGACCCTGGACGCACCGACGGCTGAGGCGACCTGTGTGGCGGAGAGACTGTCGCCGGACGGGCGCAGCACGGCCACCACCGCGTCAAGGGACTCCTGGCTCATGCCCTTGGGCAGGCTGCCGGGGTCGTTGCCGCGCAGGGTGCCCAGAACGCGGTCGACCTCGCTCTGGCCGCTCGCGAAGTTACCTTCGAGCTGGAGCCGGTATGCGGCGTACCGCTCGAGCTTGTCGCGCAGCGCCGCGAAGGTGAACGGTTTGAGCAGGTACTGGACCACGCCCTGAGAGACGGCGGCGCGCACCACCTCCAGGTCGCGGGCGGAGGTGACGGCGATGACGTCGGCCCGGTGTCCTGCCGTGCGCATGGCCCGGACCACGTCCAGGCCGTGGATGTCCGGCAGGTGCATGTCGAGCAGCACCAGGTCCACCGCAGATGTCGGGTGGCTCAGCTGTCTGAGGGCCCCACCACCGTCGTGGGCCACACCGCGCACGACGAACCCGGGGACTCGTTCGACATAGGTGCGGTGTGCGTCGGCCGCGACGGGCTCGTCCTCGACGACCAGGACCCCGATCTCACTCATTCGGAAACCTCGTCGGCGAGTGGTAGCCGGACGGTGAAGACGGCGCCGACAAAAGCGGTTTCGACGAGCACTGCGCCGCCGAGATCTCCGTCGCCAGTGGCTTGATTCGCGGCCCGGCCGACCTCGATGGTGCCGTGATGGCGACTGGTGGCCTGGCCGACCAGCGCCAGACCGAGGCCGTGTCCGACCAGCCGCTCGTCGGCCTTGGTCGACCAGCCCCGGGTGAAGGCTTTGGCCGCCGCCGTTTTGTCCAGGCCTGCGCCGCTGTCGCTGACCTGGAGTACAAGGTTGCTGGCGATGCCGTCCTCAGATGGCATGTCCTCGATCCAGCCTTTGAAGCCGACGCGTCGTGGCATGGATGCGGCCGCGGCTGCGTCGATCGCGTTGTCGAGCAGGTTGCCGACGACCGTGATCAGGTCGCGGGCGGAGATCACACCCTCGGGGACTGCGCTGGCCGGGTCGACCTCGAGCTCGACACCACGCTCGTTGGCTTCGGCGGCCTTGCCCAGCAGCAGCGCGGCAAGCACCGGCTCGTCGACGGCACCGACGACCATGTCGGTGAGCTTCTGGGCCTGTGCGAGCTCGGAGGTTGCGAAGGTCAGCGCCTGTTCTGTGCGACCCAGCTCGATCAGGCTGATCACGCTGTGCAGACGGTTGGCTGCCTCATGGGCCTGCGAGCGCAGTGCTTCGGTCAGCGATCGTGCCGTGTCCAGCTCGCCGGTCAGTGCCTGCAGATCCGTGTGGTCGCGCAGCGTCAGCACCGTGCCGAGCTCATGCCCCTCCCAGCGGGCCGGCGCCTGGTTCACCACCAGCACCCGGTTCTCGGTGAGGTGGACTGCATCATCCACCTCGCGACCACCTGCCAAGGCTTCGGTCATCGGCGCCGGCAGCCCGAGCTCGTCGAGGCTGCGTCCGACCCACGCTTCTGGGAGGTCCAGCAGGCGACGCGCTTCGTCATTGGCCAGCGTCAGGCGGCCGTGCACATCGAGCAGGACCAGACCCTCGCGGACGGAATGCAGCACCGCGTCGTAGAACTCGTACATCCGGGCGAGCTCCCCCGGTCCCATGC
>JBDTYK010000099.1:0-9624 GCA_040005715.1 Actinomycetota bacterium
CGGTAGGACCGGGTCGGGTTCCCGGGGAAGCGCTTGTCGGTGACGTTCGGATCGTCTTCGATCGTGCCTAGTGGCTCGACCCGGAATACCCGCCCCGGCCCCTCGCCGCGAGCCAGCTCGGCAGCCAGTGGCGCGCCCTCGCGGGTGGCCGTCAGGTAGATGTGTTTGGCCTGACGCCCCGAACCGTAGTTCGAGCGCCAGCCCGGTGTGAGCAGGTCACCCGGACGCAGGTCGGCTTTGGTCCCGTGAAAGAACGGCCCGGGGTCGTCGACCACGCGCGGCGGCGGAGGTGGGTCCCGGAGCAGGCTGTCGAGCCGTTCCATGAGGACCGCGACCCGGGTGCGCCCCTTCGGCACCCGCGGATAGCGGGTCAGAACGTCAAGGACGACCGGCATGGCTCGCTTGGCAGCGGCGGCGATCACATACTCCGCAACCACCGGGTCATCGCCGCGTGCGAGCTCAGCAGCCAGGGCGGCATGGGCGGCCGACCCGAGGATGTGGCGCACCTGCGTCGCCTTCGCCAGCGGATGGAGGTATGCCGCCGCCGCGGCATCTCCTGCAGCGCTCGCTGCGTGCCGGGCGACTTCGGTCGTAGCGTCTCTGGCTGCGCGGTGGGCGTCGGCCGCGGCAGTCCGTTGCAGGCGCGACCGGGGCGCCCCCTCTGCGAAAACTCGCGCGGCGAGCAGAGCCGCCGCCGGGCGAGGGTCATCGGGGCGGGCCTTCTGGAAGAGGACGAGCACTGGTTCGGCGCACGCGACGGCATACCCGGCAATCGCCCGAAGCTCGTCCATCGTCAACTCGAAGTCACCCGAGCGAGTCTGCATCTTCTCGAGTTTCGCACAATGGCGTCGGCCGACCCGTCAGGCACGTGGCCGAAGACAAAGATGTGGTCCGGCCGTGCTCGGCCTTCCGCCTGACAGGGCACGGAGCTGGACCCGCTACGCCTTCGGCACTCAAGAGCCTTCGGCCCGTACCACTGGTGGTTATGGGTGGCTCGTGGCCGCCATTGAAGTTGAGGATGCTGATTGTCCGCGACTACTTCTACGCTGGCAGTACCAACACAGGGCGGACACCAGGGATGGAGCGAGACGATGGTTGACCCGCAGCAGGCACTGACCGCGACGCAGGTGCGCGAGGCAGGAATCGAGGACTGGCGCCAGATCCTCGGACAGATCAAGGCACGGTTCCGCACTGGCGACTTCGCCACCGGCCTGGCGCTGGTGAACACGATCGGTAAGGCAGCAGAGGCTGCCAACCATCACCCCGACATCACCCTCACCTACACCGACGTCATCGTTGCGCTGAGCAGCCACGATGTGCACGGGATCACCGACCGCGACATCGAGCTAGCCCGCCAGATCAGCCGGCAGGCGGCCGAGCTCGGGATCGAGACCGACATCTCGGGCCTCACCCAGCTCGAGCTGGGGCTCGACACCACCGCAGGCCACCAGCTGGCGCCCTTCTATGCAGCCCTGCTCGGATCGGAGCTCGACAAGGACGAGCCCACCGATGCCAGCGGCCAGGTCCCAACCCTGTGGTGGCAAGACCCGAGCGAGGCAGACCCACGGTTGGCCCTCCCCGAGACGTCCGTCCCACAGCGGTGGCACCTCGACGTGTGGGTCCCCCACGACGACGGTGAACGTCGTCTGCGAGCCGTACTCGAGGCGGGCGGCCGACTGGTCAGCGATGCCGCCGCACCTGCCTACTGGGTCGTCGAGGACGCCGATGGCAACCGATCCTGCATCTGCACACCCGCAGGACGCTGAGCCGCCCTGTCTGCTCGCCCGCCAGCAGACGCATCCGATGATTCATCCAGACGTCCCGCCGTCAAGCAGGTCGTCGGGGGCGGACGGACGCATCAATGGATGTCGCCCGTGGCATGCTCGGGGAGGAGAGAAGCGCGAACCGGCTGCGGCACGGGCAGGCCGTCCGTGGCGGGATCGGTTCATCGCTGGACGACGGAGGGCCGGGCAGTGCCAGGACACAGGATCTTCACCACCAGCTTCGCCAGCATCTACCCGCACTACGTGGCCAAGGCCGAGCGGAAGGGCCGCACCCGGGAGGAGGTGGACGAGGTCATCTGCTGGCTCACGGGCCACGACGCCTCCGGTCTGCACAAGGTCATCGACGACGAGACCGACCTGCAGACCTTCTTCGGCGAGGCTCCCGCGATGAACCCGAACGCCGGCCTCATCACGGGCGTGATCTGCGGGCACCGGGTGGAAGAGATCGAGGACCCACTGATGCAGCAGATCAGGTACATGGACAAGCTGGTCGACGAAGTCGCGCGAGGCAAGAAGATGTCGGCGATCCTGCGGGGCAGCACCGCGTCGGCATCTCGCGGACAACGCTGACACCGAGGTGTGCATCGACCTCCGTCAGCGCGCTCGACTGGCCGGTGGGCCGACGTGACCTTGATCGCGCAGGACGTGGCCGAGCTCGACGACGCATCGACCCAGGTCAAGGTCGTCGGCGACCGCTACCGGAAGCGATGCGACGGATGGTCAACCGTTAGGTAACTCCCGCGATTGCGCGTCTATGTGGCGGAGTCGACGCGCATGGCGCCGGGCGGGTCAGACGCCGGCGACGTATGCGGTGAGGAAGTGGACCCCGTGTCTGTCGCTGTTGCCGATGGCGCATCATCGGCGGAGTCGTCGTCGATTGTAAGCAGGATGAGCGGGCTGTGCACGAGCATGTCCGGCACGTCCGTGCGCCCCCATCGCCTGGCGGCCGCCTCAATGAAGGGCCGACGTTCGTCGGGGTCAGTGACGACTCGCGCCGTCGCCGGCAGGTCCGCAACGACCGACTGCTTCAAGTGAACAACGACTTGCGGGTCGGCTTCGATGTTGTAGATCCAGTCACGCACACGGTCGGCCCGGGGCATCCCGGTGATGAACAGTTGGCCGTCATCACTGTGGAGGAAGATCTCGATGCGCCGCAGCTGGCCTGATCGCCGGCCCCTGGTCGTCAGATCGATGACCTGGCTCTGGTGCAACGCGGCCGCGCTGACTTCACTCAGAGGTCTCTCGTGGTCCATAGCGCCATCCTCTCGACTGAACCGTCCCCGGGGCGCCCTACGCCGGGGCCGCGGCTGTGCAGCCATATAAACAGGTCTGCGGTTCGTGTTAATCCCTACGGGTCGGGTCACGGTCGCCCCGAGTCGATTTGCTTCGCAGGGTCAACGCCAGAATTCAGCGAGCTGCTCCGCGCGGGCTCGGCCTTGGTCGAAACCGCCTCGGGCGGCCTGCAGACGCGTTGACGGATCCAACGCATTGGCGTTGAACACGTCACCGGCGCCGGCATCCGGAAAGACGGTCTCGACCTCGCTGCCCCCTGCGCGCAATTCGTCGACTTGGGTTGCGAGATCCATGCCCCACTCCAGCGGATGCCGTGATCTGCCGCCGAATGGTGACAGCACCAGTACCCGCCCGTATCCGGCTGCCAGATCGGCATTCTCGTTTCTTCGGTAGCCGCCGTTGATGTATCGGTTCTCGCCGATGCGGTAGGGCGTCATCGCCGAGGTGCTGGCGGCGACGGCGTCCACCAAGTCGATTCCGGTGCGGTGGTCGAACACGACCGGTTCACCGGTATGGGCATCGACAGCCGTGATGAGCATCCGCTGTTGTGGCCAGTGGTGGCTGGGAAGCCGGGCTGCGACGATGTCGTGCCAGCGCGTCTGGTCAGAGCCGTCTGAGGCATCCATTTCGAGCGCCGCGGCGCCCATCCGGCGGCGCATGTCGGGCGCGTCCTCAGCAGAACCGATGATCCGGTTCGACCACTCCATGTAGTTCGGCCCCGAGAAGTTCGGGGCGCGTCCCCTGTCCGATCTGGCGTGGCCAGCCCGTGGCTGGGGCACCTCGGCGAGGATGGCGGCATACAGTTCGGCCGGCCGTGTCCCGCTGGTGATCTGGGCAGCCACCGTGGATCCTGCCGACGTTCCGATGATGAGATCGGCGTTGGTGACATCGACGCCGGCGTCGGACAGGCCGGCGATGAGACCGAGCTCCCATGCATTGCCTGCCGCTCCGGCACCGGCGAGAACCAAGGCCGTACGGAAGTTGTGTTGCGAGACGTCGTAAGAGGTCGTCGCCGAGTTGAACTGAAGTGATTGATTCATGGTCGAAGCCTTCTGAGAGTGCGTGCAGCGCTCCCCTCGACGGCTACGTCAGTTGCGCGATCGTGAACTCGAAGGAGCGCCCAGAGTGGACAGTGCGTGCATCGGGCTCACCTCCTCGAATCGTGTCACTTTCGCCAACAAGTCTACCGGCTTGGGCTCGACGGGCCACCCGACATGCACTGGTGGGCGCCCCTACCACCGTCCCCGCCGGTCAACGTAGATCCGGTCCAGGAGCAGGACGCCACCGTCTGCGCTCCGGTGATTGGGGTCCTGCTCGCCGATGACCGAACCTGCTTTCGGCCCGAGCGATGAGGTAGCTCAAGCCCCTTTGCGGATAAGCCAGTCCGATCTCCGAGTGGCAACGAATGAATGATGTCCCGAGCATGGGCTAACCCTCGCCGCCTCAGCACCCTGGGGCACGAGTCCAAAAAGAGGAGATGAGATGCGCACGTTCGTTGTTCTTGGTGCAGAGGTTCTGAGGAGCCCCACCCAACCTGTCTGCGGGTGGAACGGCGCACGAGAACAACTCCGTGTCGGGTGCGGCCGATGATCACGCTGATAACCCCGGGGCACTACCGAGTCACTGCCTCGGACGGGACCCCGATCGGCACCGTCGACGGGAATCCCGATGCCGGCTTCCAGGCGTGCACGGCCGAGGGCTTCAGAGTCGGCAGCTTCCCCACACTTGCCGAAGCGCTCAAATCGCTGAACCGCGATCACGCCAACCCGTCCTGAGTCAAAGGCAAAGTGTCGTCCTCAGCGGGGTTTTGGGTCGCCTCGCAGTCGCAACTCCGCGGCGGGTGACATGCTGCGCAACGCGGTAACCGAGCTCTCCAACACGGTCCCCGACGAACTTGACCCATGGGTCATCTCGGCTCAATGCGCAGGAGTGCCCTCGGCCCGCGACAATTGTCAGATCCAGTCCGCTGGCATGAAGACGCCTAAGATTGACGACTGTGGTGGCGACTCGCGTCTTCGGCGCAACGCAAGAGGAGCACGTGAAGGCGTTCGCGACCCTACTGTCCGCGTTTCGCGCTGATCCGGTTGAGCGCTGGTTGTACCCAGGCGATGGTGAGTACGCCGAGCAGTTTCCGAAGTTCTTGGCCGCATTCGGCGGCGAGTCATTCACTCACGACACGGTGTGGCAGTTGGACGACTTCGCGGGCGTTGCTTTGTGGTTTCCACCCGAAACGAAGCCTGACGGCGACCAGGCTGTCGGCGTGCTCATGACGACGGTGAATCCATCACGGCACGCTGACGCGATGGCGGCGCTGGAGCAGATGGACACGGCGCATCCCCGCTATCCGCACTGGTATTTGCCGTGGTTCGGGGTCGAGGCGGACCTGCAGGGCACCGGGCGGGGCAGCAGCTTGATGGCCGAGTGTTTGAGAGCTGTGGACCAGACGGGTTTGCCTGCGTATCTGGAGACACCAAATCCACGCACGATCCCGTTCTACGAACGCTGCGGCTTCCACACCACCGGGTCGACTCTGACCGAGCAATGTCCTGCGATCACGTTCATGCTGAGGCAACCGGGCCGATAGGTGGCGCGCCGATGGCCGATGCGTTTGAGCGGGTTGACGACACCGGCCGGGCCAAGGCGAGCGCAGCGGTCGGTGTGCGTGGTGATGGCGCACCGTGATGATCAGTCGACCATGACTTTCCGTCCTTGGCGGACCAGCGTCGAGAGGGACTAGCTGACCCGCCGCTTTGAGCGGTAAAGGGCCGCGTCGGCACGGCGAAACAAGTCGCTGACCGACGAGTCACCTTGGGTGCCATCCGCGGTCGCAACCCCGTACGATGCGCCAGAACCAACCGTCAGTTCAGCCACGTCAGAGCAAGCCATCTGCGCTCTGGACGCCACAGACTCCGGACTGTGGCCCGGTACCAGGACGATGAACTCGTCACCGCCCACACGCGCGGCGAGTGAGCCAGGCAGCCCGTTGAAGTGGTCCCGAATGATCGAGGCGGTACTGCTGATCAGGCGGTCGCCTACTGCGTGGCCCAGCCGGTCGTTGACTTGTTTGAGAGCGTTGACATCGAACGCCGCCACTGTCATGCGACCCATGTCCGAGCTGCCGAGCTTGATGAATGCCGCGGTGGCAGCCTCGTCAAGCGCCCGGCGGTTGGCGAGTCCAGTCAGAGGGTCTTCATAGGCCATTCGTTCAAGAGACTGGATCTGCGCCGCTCTGGCCAGTGCGCTCTCGACAATCGCCAGATAGACCTCAAGATAAGCGCCGATGCGGACCGCGTTCACCTCAGCGGCGCGGGCGTAGGTGAAATACAGCTCTCCCCACAGTGCGTTGTCTACAACCAGTGCCGCGGTCGTCGCCACCTGCTTGCCGAGTTCGGTCAGGAGGGCAAGCTCGGCGCCAGACGCCTGAGGGTCGTCAGATCTGACCGTCCAGATCCGCCGCCACGTCAGTGGGTCGAACATGAGTTGTCGTAGGTCTCCGAAGTCCTGCAGGTTGTACGTCTCGTCGTCGGGCCAACGTTGCTCGGTTTGCCCAAGCTCTCCGACATTGATCAGCGTTCGCAGCGTGGTGGTACCAGGCTCGAGGCGCGACAAGGAGACCGATGCGCAACGAAGACCGACGCGCCCGTGCTCGGCGGCAACCTCCAAGAGCTCGTTCAGGGTCTTGTCATCGGTCAACAGTCGGGTAAGGCTGGCGAGGTTCTCTAGTAGACGGCTGAGCTCGACGCCGTCTGCAGGAGTCGAGTGTCCACCCTGCTCAATGGTCATCGCCCCGTCCTCAATGGCTCGCCGGCACTCGCGGTCCCGGTCTGCCGGAAGGCTATCGGGCGGACGGATGGCGCGAGCGCATTTGGGTGCGGTTGTTGATGTCCTGTCCGACGCGCGCTGGGATGTACGAGGTCGCCGGTGAATCTCCATCGGAACGTATTCGAACGTGCTGTGCGTGGCGATTGCCGCAAACCTCCAGGCGACCCTCGAGGTTCAATCAGCCATCGCCCTATTGTGAGACCCATGCGACCCACCGATTCTGGAGCAACCATGTCAACGAACCTGTCCGAGACCGACCTGGAGCTCATGCGCAAGGAGTTCCAGGCCAGCCCCAAGAACCGCGTTGCTCAGAACGCCGTGTCGCAGACCTCACTCGACGGGATCGCCCTGGACCGTGAGGTCGTCGTCGGGACCGACAGGACGGTGTCGAACCTTCTGGACGACTGGACTGTCACCAACCAGAAGAAGAGCGGCCGCTGCTGGCTCTTTGCCGGGCTCAACCTCGTGCGCGTTGGTGCCGCGCAGACGATGAATCTCAAGGAGTTCGAGTTCTCCCAGAACCACCTCATGTTCTGGGACAAGCTCGAGCGGGCAAACTTCTTCCTCGAGGCGATCATCGAGACATCGGACCGCGATCTGGACGACCGCACCGTCGCGTTCCTGCTCACCGAAGTGGCCGGCGACGGTGGGCAGTGGAACATGTTCGTCGCCCTGGTGGCCAAGCATGGTCTCGTGCCCAAGACCGTCATGCCGGAGACAGAGAGCTCATCGGCGACCGCGCGGATGAACGAGATCCTGCAGAGCGTCCTGCGCCAGGGCGCACTGGAGCTCCGCGGATGCCCGGCCGAGGAGCAGTCGGAGCGCAAGAAGCAAATCGTGGAGTCCGTCCACCGCATTCTCTGTATCCACCTGGGTACCCCACCTGAGCGCTTCGCCTGGCAGTGGACAGACAAGGACCGGGTCTTCCATCGCGACGCGGAGATGACGCCCAAGGAGTTCGCCACCAAGTATGTCGGGGTCGCGCTCGAGGACTATGTCTGCCTCGTCGACGACTGCAGGCCGACCAGCCCCAAGGGACGGACGTTCACCGTGGACTACCTCGGCAACGTCGTGGGCGGGCCCCCCGTGGTCTACCTCAACGTCGACATGGCGCTCATGAAGAAGGCAGCGATGGACTCCATCGTCGCAGGCGTGCCGGTGTGGTTCGGCTGCGACGTGGCCAAGATGTACAGCAAAGACCTTGGCCTGTGGGATGCCCGCCTCTACGACCTCGAGTCGGTTTACGACGTCTCGTTCTCCCTCGACAAGGCAGAGCGGCTCGCCGTGCACGACGCCATGATGACCCACGCGATGTTGTTCACCGGCGTCGATGTCGTCGACGGCAGCCCGCGCAAGTGGCGGGTTGAGAACAGCTGGGGCGACGAGAAGGGCGACAAGGGTTTCTGGACGATGAATGACAACTGGTTCGACGAGCACGTGTTCGAGATCGCCGCACGCCGCGACCAGCTACCGCCCGAGCTCATGACCGCGCTCGAGGCCGAACCAATCGTCCTACCCGCCTGGGACCCGATGGGCTCCCTGGCTCGCTGACAGCCAGAAGCCAGGAACAGCCCAAACGCGAAGTACGAGAACCCACTACCGGAGGCGTTCTCAACAGGAGCAAATTCGGCCTCCCTGGTCGCCATCGGCGCGTCGCATGTCGCGACCTACAACTGGGCGTTCACGCTCGGACAGAGCCTCATGCCAGGCATCAACGCGCTCCTGCTGGGCACCTTGATGTACCGATCCGGTCTCGTGCCACGTGTCCTTCCCGTGATCGAACTCATCGGCGCCCCAATTCACCTCACCGCCGTCGTCCTCACGATGTTCGGCGTCATCGACCGGATCGGCTCCGTGGCACTGATCGCCGCCCTCCCGATCGCCGTCTGGGAGCTCTCACTGGGCGTTTACCTGGTCGCCAAAGGTTTCAAGCCCTCCCCCATCACAGCCGGCATGGTCGCTCCCGGGGCCTCCCCAGCCCACGGCAACCTCGCCGTCTGAGCGTTGACGACACCCGGCCGGGCCCACCAAGGGCCCGGCCGTTTCATGACCCGGTTGACCAGAGGCGAGAGCAGCGGTGCGCGTCGCGATGGCTAGTCGTGATGGCTAGCTGAGCTTCGCCGATCTGCGCGCTATCGGACTCGCCTCACGGGCAGGATGGCAAAGGCTCCGATGATGGCGCACCCCCCGGCGACCGCGTACAGCACGCCGTAGCTGCCGCCGCCGACCGCCAGGATGGCCGGCGCGAGTGCCGGCGCGACGGTGAACGGCAGAGCGCCGGCCATGTTGAGCACCCCGAGATCCTTTGCGGCATTGTCCATGTCCGGCAGCACGTCGACAACCAGCGCGAGGTCAACCGCCATGTAGATGCCGAATCCGAGCCCGCTGATGGCCATGCCGACGATGAAACCGTTGAAGCTGCTGGCAATGGCCACCACGAACAGCGCCATGCCGTACATGATCGACGCAGCGAAAACGAAGACTTTGCGTCGACCCGTCCGGTCAGAGAGCCGGCCACCGACAAGGGAGGCGGCCACCAGGACCACGGACTGGGCGAGTGCGCCGAGGAAGATCTGTTGCGGCACATCGGCCTCTGCGCTGCCGATCTTGTTCAGCAGATAGTAGGCCTGGTAGGTGGTCAGGAACGCGTAGGCCAGAACGAACATGAATCGGCTGGCGAACGCCCAGGCGAAGTCGGGGCTTGTCCGTGGGTTGACGTAGAACG
>JBDTYK010000100.1:0-9580 GCA_040005715.1 Actinomycetota bacterium
CCAGGTTCGACCCCGATCGCGGCAGCGCACTGAGCTGGCTGATGACGATCGGACATCGGAAGGCGGTGGATCGGGTGAGGTCAGCAGAGGCAGCACGCCGGCGGGACACGGCCTACGAGGCCCAGACCCAGGACGCACCGTTCGACCAGACCGTCGAGCAGGCTCACGGCAACCTGGAAGCACAGCGCGTTCGCCGGGCCCTTGACACTCTGACCGAAGCCCAGCGGGGGGCTCTCGAGCTCGCCTACTTCGGCGGCTACACCCATCGTGAGGTGGCCGTCATGCTGAATCTTCCGCTGGGCACGGCCAAGACTCGCATCCGTGATGGACTGATCAGACTGCGTGACACACTAGGACTTGAGACATGAGTGACGACGACGACATTCACGCCCTGTCGGGGGCCTACGCCGTCGACGCCGTAGACGACGTCGAACGCGCACGCTTCGAGGCCCACATGGCCCACTGCTCCCAGTGCCGCGACGAGGTCGCCAGCCTGCACGCCGCAGCCAGCAACCTGACCTCCCTGACCTTCGCGACTCCCCCGGCCTCACTTCGCGCGTCCGTCCTTCGCGACATCACCTCGGTGCGGCCGTTACCTCCGCGGATGGCCCCCGAGCAGGCGCCGGCACCCACGCCGGCAGCACACTCACCAGCAGCAACAGCTCCGGCAGCACCCGCCAGCCTGGAGTCCAAGCGTGCCGACCGCGCCCGTCGGGTGCCAGTTCGGCAGTGGCTGGCCGGCGTTGCCGCCGCCGCGGTCCTGGCCACCGGCGGTCTGGTGTGGCACCCGTGGTCGCCGGATGCCAGCACCGCCCAGCTGACCGCAACGCAGCAGGTGCTGCAGGCCAAGGACGCCCAGCGCTATGAGGCGAAGGTCGGCGACGGCACAGTGTCCGTGGTGCGCTCGACCGCCCTGAAGAAGGCCGTCATCGTCACCGCCAACCTGCCCGCTACGCCCGCCGGGAAGGTCTACGAGCTGTGGCTTCAGCAAGGGCAGTCGATGGTCAAGGCCGGTCTGATGCCGTCCGGGCCGTCGAACACCGTGCTGATCAATGGCGATGCGACCGCAGCGGCCGGTGTTGGCATCACGCTCGAGCCAGCCGGCGGGTCGGACACACCGACCCTGCCTCCGCTCGCGCTGATCAGCTTCGCCTGACGGGGAGGACCTCCGAGGCGACGGCTTCGAGGACACCCACATCACCCGCATACGGGTCATCGGGACGGGGCCAGTGGGTGATGACGTCGGTGAAGCCCAGCTCCGCAGCGCGGCCCACCATGTCTTCAAAGGTTCCAACGCTCGACAGCGCGAACTGGGGTGAGGAGTCCAGGTTCAGGTATCGGTCGAACGCCAGCGGGTCCCGGCCCGCCTCGCCCAGGGCCTGGTCGAGCCGCGCACCCAGGGCGGCCAGGGCGGTCCACCACTGGTCCATCGTCTCGACTTTGGGGCCCGTCGTGACCCAGCCGGAGCCGAACTGGGCGGCGACGCGAAGCGAGCGAGGACCGTTGGCTGCCATGACGAACGGGATCCGCGGGCGCTGGACCGGGCCGGGCAGCGTGCGTGCGTCCAGCGCCGAGAAGTAGGCGCCGTCGTAGGTGACGTGGTCGGTGGTCAACAGCGCGTCGAGCAGCTCCGTGAACTCGCGCAGCCGGTCCACCCGCTGCCCGGGCGTCAGCGCCAGACCGCCCAGGATCGCGTTGTCGATGTCACCACCGACACCGATGCCACACATCACCCGACCGTCCGAGATGTCGTCCAGGGCCAGCAGATCGCGCATGAGCGTCACCGGATGGCGGTAGTTGGGTGAGGCCACCAACGTGCCCAGCCGGATCGTCGAGGTGACCATCGCGGCCGCCGTCAGCGTCGGCGTTGTCCCGAACCACGGCGAGTCGGGCAGCCCGGCCCAGACGAGGTGGTCGTAGGTCCAGGCATGGTCAAAACCGAGCTCCTCGGCCCGGCGCCACATCGGCGCAGCATGGACCCAGCGGTGCTCGGGCAGGATGGTCAGTCCGAAGCGCATCCCCGGAGCCTAGTCCGGCACAAGAGGCAGATAGTCGAGCAGCGTCGCCCGAAGGCCGCTCGCGTGCACCGCGCCACCGGCCAGCGCATGGGCCCAGCCCTGCTGGCCCGTGGCCAGGTTCAGCCACGTCTGGACGTCGGTCTCGATCACGTTCGGGGGGGTGCCACGGGTGTGGCGCGGACCTTCGACGCACTGGACGGCACCGTAGGGCGGGACGCGGACCTCGAGTGTCCGGCCGGGCGCGCGTGATGCCAGCTCCTCAAGGGTGAAGCGAACCGCCATGGCAACCACCGCGGGCGGGGCCGCGGACGGGTCCGAGCGCCATACCCGAAGTGCCTGCAGACCCTCGGCGGGCGGGATATGGCGACGGGGGGGCATGGCCCCATGGTGGCATCCCTAGGCTGGAGCCCATGAGAGCGACGACGATCTACGGTGCCCGCGACGTCCGGCTCGAGAGCCAGCCGGACCCCGGCATCCTCAAGCCAACCGACGCGATCGTGAAGGTTGTCGCCGCGTGCGTCTGCGGCTCGGACCTGTGGTTCTACCGCGGGGACAACCCGGTTGAGAAGCCCTTCCGGATCGGCCATGAGTTCGTCGGCATCGTCGAGGAGGTCGGCTCAGCAGTCAGGTCGCTGCGGATCGGCGACTTCGTGATCGCGCCGTTCACGTACTCCGACAACACCTGTGCGCACTGCCAGGTTGGCATGCAGTCTGCGTGTTCGACAGGTGGCTTCTGGGGAGGGCCGGACCGCGACGGGCTGATGGTGGACGGGGGCCAGGGTGAGTACATCCGGGTCCCGCTGGCCGACGGAACGCTCGTATCGACGCGTGAGACCCCTGACGCGGCAATGGTTCCCTCTCTCCTGGCGCTCTCGGACGTGATGGGCACGGGCTGGCATGCGGCCACGGCCGCCGACGTACAGGAGGGCGACACCGTTGTCGTGGTCGGTGATGGGGCCGTGGGACTGTCAGGGGTGCTCGCCGCCTCGAGAATGGGCGCCGAGCGGGTGGTCGCGATGTCCCGGCACCAGACCCGCCAGCAGATCGCCAGGTCGTTCGGCGCAACCGACATCATCGCCGAGCGCGGCGAAGCCGGCGAGGCAGCGGTTCTCGAGCTGACCGGTGGTATAGGGGCGGACGCTGTACTCGAGTGCGTGGGCACCAGTCAGTCGATGAACACCGCTCTGGCCGTTGCCCGCCCGGGCGCGACCGTGGGGTACGTCGGGGTTCCGCACGGTGTCGAGCTGCCGGTACGCAAGATGTTCTCGCGCAACGTTGGGGTCGCCGGTGGTGTGGCTCCGGTGCGCCAGTACCTCCCGGCACTTCGCGACGACGTGCTGGCGGGGGCGATCAACCCCGGGCTGGTCTTCGACCTGGAGCTGCCGTTGGAACAGGTATCCGAGGGTTATGCGGCCATGGACGAGCGCCGCGCCATCAAGACGATGCTGCGCCCTTGAACGAACACCGGATCGAGCTCGTGGGCGACGAGGACGGCAGTGGTGGCGTGACCGTGATGATGGACGGCAGCCCCCAGTCCCATGTCGACCTGGCTGATCCGCGCAACCTCGGTTTCGAGTACATCGCCCACTTTGCCGCGGTCATCGACACGCTCCCGGCAGGTCCGCTCGCGATCACCCACATCGGCGGTGCCGGGCTCACGCTGGCGCGATACGTCAACGCCGAGCGCCCCAGTTCGCCGCAGATCGTTCTTGAGCCCAATGTCGAGCTCACCGACCTGGTGCGCCGCGATCTGCCGCTACCGCGATCCCACCGGATCCGGGTGCGTCCGGTGGACGGCCTTGCGGGGATCGCCCAGCTCGCCGATGCGAGCGCCGACGTCGCAGTCCTTGATGCCTATGCCGGCGGCCGGGTGCCCCGCGACCTCGGCACCGTGGAGTTCCTCACCGACGTCGCTCGGGTGGTGCGTCCTGACGGGACGATGCTGCTCAACCTTGCCGACGAGCCAGGGATGGCCTACGTGCGGCGGGTGTATGCCGGACTGGTCACCGTCTTCGGTCAGGTCGCCCTGATCGGCACGCACGACGTGCTCAAGGGACGGCGGTTCGGCAACACGGTGGCCGTTGCCTCGCGCACTCCCCTGGACATCAGCACTTTGCGTCGACAGGTCGCCCGTTCGCCGTTCCCGACGGGGCTGCGCGACGGTGCCCAGCTGGCGAGGCAGTTCGCCGGGTCGGCGGCCTTCACCAGGACCGACAGCGCACAGTCTCCGCTGCCACCACCGGTCAAGGGCTGGCGTCTGCGCTGAGCAGTCCGGGTCGGACCCGTTGGTGAGCGCAGACGCCAAACCGGGTCCGACCCGGACTCGGTTTGGTGAGCTGACGGCGTGCTGAATTGCTCCCCGGCCCCCGGCTCGCGCAACTAGGCTTCAGGCCATGACCGAGATGAGCATGAACAAGGCGATCCACGGTGCCTTCCGGCGCGATCTGAGCCGCTTCGTCGGCGCGTTGTCGACCTTCCCGCCCGGCGACGTCAAGCGAGGAAACCAGCTGGCCGCCGCGTGGGCCAACTTCGACGATCAGCTGACCCGGCATCACACCGGTGAGCATGAGATCGCCTGGCCGGCTCTCATGGCCGTCGGGACCAGCCCCGCCCTGCTGGCCACCATGGACGCCGAGCACGACTCGATGGCAGTGGCAATCGCTGACGTACGCGCGGCCATGCCTGCTCTCCAGCGCACTGCGGGCGCGGATGACGCGGCCAAGGCGCGTGCGGCGTTCGAACGACTTCAGACGGTGACCGTCGCGCACCTCGAGCATGAGGAGGCCGAGATCGAGCCCATCTACCTGGAGAAGAAGGACACTGCCGAGCTCAAGGCGATGGGACGGGCCTTTGGCAAGGTCGGCCCCGCAGATGGCGGCCGGTTCTTTGCCTGGGTCACCGACGGTGCAAGCCCCGACGAGGAGGCCGCGATAAGACGGGACGTTCCCGGACCGGTCATGGCCATCATCGGCGGCATCTTCGGCAGCGGCTACCGCAAGAACATCGCGCCGGTCTGGAAGAGCTAGCCACGATAAGGGACCGGGAGCGCAAGGTCGAGACCAAAGCCCCGGTGAAGTCGCAATGGGCGGAGCCTCCCGGCCCGAATTGGGTCGATCATCGCGACTTCACCGTTTGACGCCGTAGCCCGGGATGGGACTTCAAGGCCCCTACTTGAGGGTGAGCATCGTCGGGTCGCTCTCGGTCAGGTCGTCAGGTGCCCGAGCATGTGCCTGGGTCCGGCTCGTCAGTTCTCGTGGCGCCGCCTGGAGGCACACGCGGGAAGGTGACGTAAAGGACATACGGAACCGTGCCGTTGTTGAGGACGTCATCCACTTCGCCAGGTCGTTCGATGAACGCCTGCCCCGCGCTGTAGGTGGTGGTCTTGCACCGGCCGTCTTCGACCGGTGAGTAAACGGTCAGGGTCCCTTCCTTGACGATGACGATCGCGCCCCCCGGATGGGAATGCCAGCCGGAGGAGCCGCCCGGGGCGACCGTGATCTGCGCCATGGCTACGTCTGTTCCGAACTTCAGCGGGATGGTCCCATGTGAGGTGTTGGTGCCACGCGCCAAGAGGATGTTCGTCAGCCCGGACGGCGGCGTGGCCCCGCTGGGTGACAGGCTCACTGTCGTGACCACACCGGCGAGTCCTGCGCTCAGCAGCGCCAATCTAACGGCTCGTTTCATGTCTCGTCCTTCGGTTCGAGGTGTCATAGTGAGAAGTCGGCCCCAGGTGTTCGCGCCCCTTCCGTCAGTGTGCTCCGATAACCCAAATCGGTGTTCCCGCAAAAGAATGAGCACTTCGCGGCTGGCCTAGACCAAACGAACGAGTGTCAGCACGGGTTCGGATCCTCTTCGGAGGGAACGTGGAGGATTCTCCAGGTCGCCCCTCGATAGACGAGACGGCGGGATCAACAATGCTGGGACTCGCCGCCGCACAGCACCTAGCTCGACCCGCAGCGGCATGGTCAGGAGGTTCGATCGACTCCTACGCCCGAATGTACCGGGCAGCCACCTCGCTAGAAGCCGGCGTTTCGCAGCATGAAGTCCACTTCGGGGTTGCGACCCATGGTCGGGTCTGGAGGCGCGTCGGGGTCCTTGGTCGAGATCGTGTCCTTCAGCGGTATGTGCTTGGGAAGTGTCTTGAAGCGCCCGGGGGGAGGCGTCCTCTTGCCGTCATCCACGTTCTCGGTCTCTGGCACAGCCTTCACTACCTTCATGACGTCGAAGCAACAAGCGCACTGCTCACCCGGATTGACCGGCGTCCCGAGCGTACGCCCCCGCGCTCATCGCAGGGGTCTGCTCGAGGCGAAGGCAGCTGGCAAGGTCGAGGTATGGGCCAGGTGCAGCTCCGCGAGAGGCAGGGCGAACTGACCCTGAACCTCCAGCGCCCTGGCCTGGTCATCGACAACGCCAATGCGGGCATGGGCGAACCCTTGCGCCGAGCACAGGGCGTTGAACTGATCCTCAAACGCAGGCGGAACCGCAACGATCGCCCGGGCGGTCGACTCGCTGAACAGCAGCGTGAAGGCATCCACACCGTCGCGCTCGCAGACCTCGTCCAGCCAGATCTGGGCACCGACGCCGTTTCGCAGCGACGTCTCCGCCAGGGCGACAGCCAGGCCACCGTCGGACAGGTCGTGCGCGGCAGTGACAAAGCCCTGGCGTGAGCCGTCGACCAGGATCTCGCCAAGCCTGCGTTCCACGTCGAAGTCGAGACGCGGCGGCGTACCACCGAGGTGGTCGTGGGCGACCTGGGTCCAGGCCGAGCCGCCGAACTCGTCGGCGGTGGTGCCGAGCAGGAAGATGAGGTCGCCGGGTTTCGTCCAGCCCGACGGGGTCCGGCGGGCCACATCGTCCATGACGCCCAGGACCGCCACCAGGGGGGTCGGGTGGATCGCGACGTCACCGGTCTGGTTGTACAGCGACACGTTGCCACCGGTCACCGGGATGCCGAGCGCCTTGCAGCCCTGCGAGATGCCGCGCACCGCCTCGGCGAACTGCCACATGACAGCCGGGTCCTCGGGCGAGCCGAAGTTCAGGCAGTCGGAGACCGCCAGCGGGACGGCACCGACAGTGGACACGTTGCGATAGGCCTCAGCCAACGCCAGCTGAGCACCAGCGAACGGGTCGAGCTGGGCGTAGCGGCTGTTGCAGTCCGTCGAGAGCGCGACACCCCGGCCGGTCTCCTCGTCGACGCGCACCACCCCGGAGTCGTCGGGCATCGCGAGCGCGGTGTTGCCCATGACGTACCGGTCGTACTGGTTGGTGACCCAGGACTTGTCGCACAGGTTTGGCGCCGCCATCAGCGACAGCAGTGCTGCACGGTATCCCGCTCCATCGCCGGGGCGGGGCAGGTCGTCCGGGAGATCAGCCTGCAGCGCATCCAGGTATGCCGGCCGCACCATGGGACGGTGATAGATAGGCCCGTCGTGGGCCACGGATCGAGGTGGCACGTCGATGATCAGCTCATCGCCCCAGAACACCTCGAGGTGCTTGCCATCAGTGACCTCACCGACCACCGTCGCCTCGACGTCCCAACGCCTGGTGATCGCCATGAACTCCTCGAGCTTGTCCGGCTCCACGACGGCCATCATCCGTTCCTGGGACTCCGACATGAGGATCTCCTCGACGCGCAGCGAGGCGTCGCGCAACGGAACCCGATCGAGCCAGACCCGCATGCCGCCATCACCGTTGGACGCGAGCTCGCTGGTCGCACAGGACAGTCCGGCACCACCGAGATCCTGGATGCCGTCGACCACGTGCGCGGCATACAGGTCCAGGCAGCACTCGATCAGGACCTTCTCGGCGAACGGGTCGCCGACCTGAACAGCGGGGCGCTTGGCCGGACCGTCCGCGTCGAACGTCTCAGAGGCCAGCACGGACACACCGCCGATGCCGTCACCACCGGTCTTGGCCCCGAACAGGATCACCTTGTTGCCGACGCCCGACGCCTTGGCCAGGTGGATGTCCTCGATCCGCATCTTGCCGACCGACAGGGCGTTGACCAGCGGGTTGCCCTGGTAGCAGGGGTCGAAGATGACCTCGCCACCGATGTTCGGCAGGCCGAGGCAGTTTCCGTAGCCTCCGACGCCGGCCACGATCCCGGGGAGGACCCGATGGGTATCGGGGTGGTCGATGGCGCCGAACCGCAGCGAGTCCATGACGGCGATCGGGCGCGCGCCCATCGACATGATGTCGCGCACGATGCCACCGACGCCGGTCGCAGCTCCCTGATAGGGCTCGACGTAGGACGGGTGGTTGTGGCTCTCGACCTTGAACGTCACCGCCCAGCCGTCACCGATGTCGACAACGCCGGCGTTCTCACCGATGCCGACCAGGAGCTTCTCGTTCATCGCATCGGTGGTGTTCTCGCTGAACTGCGCGAGGTGCACCTTCGAGGACTTGTAGGAGCAGTGCTCGGACCACATGACCGAGTACATGGCCAGCTCGGCAATCGTCGGCCGACGGCCGAGGATCGCCCTGACCCGGTCGTACTCGTCTTCCTTGAGCCCCAGCTCGGCCCAGGGCTGGTCGGTGTCCGGAGTCGTTGAGGCATCCCCGACCGTGTCGATGTTGGCCCTTGCCACGGCGGTCACGCGTTCACCACTGACTTCAGGACCGACGTGAAGAACTTCAGGCCGTCGAGGCTTGGGCCATAGCCCTTCTCGATGGCGTGCTCAGGATGGGGCATCAGGCCGACCACGTTGCCGCGCTCGTTGGTGATACCGGCGATGTCGCGGTAGGAGCCGTTGGGGTTCCGCCCGGCAAAGAGGTCGTAGCCGCTGCCAGCCGAGCTCTCGTTCTGGTCGACGACGTACCGGAACGCGACCCGGCCCTCGCCCTCGAGCTCATCCAGCGTCGAGGCGTCCGCGACGTACTGACCGTCCTGGTTCTTCAGCGGAATAGTGATCTCCTCGCCGAGCTGATAGTCCGACGTCCAGGCTGTCGCGGCGTTCTCGACACGGAGGCGCTGGTTGCGGCAGATGAAGGTGCGGTGGTCGTTCTGGATCATGGCGCCGGGCAGCAGGTGTGACTCGCACAGGATCTGGAAACCGTTGCAGATGCCCAGAACCGGCAACCCACCGCGGGCCGCGGGGATCAGTGCGGACATGACGGGGGCAAAGCGGGCGATGGCCCCCGCCCGCAGATAGTCGCCATAGGAGAAGCCACCGGGCAGCACAACCGCGTCCACCTCGCGCAGCGAGTCGTCGCCATGCCACAACGAGACGGCTTCACCTCCGGCGACGCGAACTGCGCGGGACGCATCGTGGTCATCCAGGGAGCCGGGGAAGGTCACGACGCCGACCCTCATGCCTGCGGCTCCGCCCTGACGCTGACCACGTCCTCGATCACGGGGTTGGACAGCATCGTCTCTGCAGCCTTGCGGGCAGCGGCAAGCACGGCGTCGGTGACCTCGCCCTCGACCGAGAGGACGAACCGTTTGCCCTGACGCACGTCGGTGAACTGGTTGAATCCCAACCGCGGCAGGGCACCGGCGACAGCCTGCCCCTGGGGGTCGAGAATCTCGGACTTGAGCATGACGTCGACGACGACGTTTCCCA
>JBDTYK010000101.1:0-9162 GCA_040005715.1 Actinomycetota bacterium
ATCGAAGTCATCGCCCTGTCAGGTCAATCGAAGTCATCGCCCTGTCAGGTCATCGAAGTCATCGCCGCGATCTGGTCATGGACGCGGATCAGCGCACCTACACCAGCCAGCAGTCTCCGCCGTCAGGACCTGCAGGGCAGATGCACTCCTGATCGGTCTCGTACTCGCACATCTTGCGGGACTTGGGGTCCTTGGCGCTCTCCCACAGGGTCTCGTCGGCGCAGCAGCTCATCAGGACTGTGGGCTCGGCTTCCTTCAACAAGGTGGGCATGAACGTTTTCGCCTCCGTCTAGGTGCTGAGGTCGGGCGGTGGCCCGGCGTTGGGCGCCAACGAGGACGCCGTGCATACATTGTGCACCCTCGTCCAGGCGCGCTGAGGGCTCGCCCACGCGTTCTTGCGCAGTTGAGGGCGGTGATGGGGGTGCACCCGGTGGGGGATTTGGGCTGCCGGCAGTCCTCAAAGAGGGTCGAACGCCCGCCGGCCAGGTCTTGAGGTCCTGACAAAGCGGAAGTCGCGGGTTCGGAGTCCGCTTCCAACGGCCCAGAAAGCCAGCACAAGAAGGGCGCCGGCCACAGCGTCGGCGAGGAAGTGATTGCCTGTGGCTATCACCACGAGCGTGGTCAGGACCGGGTACCCCCAGGCGAGATGACGGGCCCGTGCGCTGGGAAAAGCGATGACGACAGCGAGTGCCACCCACACCGCCCATGCGACGTGAAGACTCGGCATTGCGGCGAACTGGTTGGCGAGGGCGGCTGGTCCCGACGGGCTGGCCGCAAAGAAGATGTCGTGGACCTTTGAGGTGTCGACAACGGCCGGCACAGACAGCCGCGGAGGCGCGAGCGGCAGCAGCCAGTAGACGACCAGAGCCGCAACCGTGCTGCCCACCAGCGTGCTTCGCAGTGCGCCATATCCGTCGGGCCGCCGCGCTCGCAGCCAGATCAGGACAAGCGGGGTCACCACGAAGTGAAAGGTGCCGTAGTAGAGGCCGGCCAGGACGACGATCCAGTATCTGCTGGCCACAAGGTGGTTCAGCCAGAGCTCGGGATCGAGGTGCAGATGCTGTTCGGCGGACCATATCCACCTGGCTCGCTCGACTGCCGATTGGCGCGACCCTGTGACAAGGTTCTGGACAGCCTGGTAAAGGACGTAACCCACCAACAGCATCGGCGCTTCGACCCAGGGGTGCGGCAGTTGCCGGATCCGAGTTGATCTGCGCAGCATGTTGCCTTCCGGGAACGGCCTCTGGCACCTGGCTGGATCGGCGGTGGTGTTCGTCGGTGCCTTGGGCCTCGGGCTGGTGGTTGTCTTCTTCCGTTGACGACGCGCAGCAGCAGGCTGAGCGCCTGCCCTTCAAGAAGATCAGAAATTGGCCGAGCGCGCCGGACAAACGACAAATTGCACCCGTGTCGGGTCTGGTCCCGGGGGAGACGGCGCAGCTTCTCGGCGTACATCTCCTCGCCAGCTGCGGCAGGCAGGGAGCTCAGCGGCGTCCAGTGCGTTCAAGGCGATTCGGTGATGCTGGCATCCGGTCTGTGCGCGTGCAGATGCTGGGCCGACCCGGAGGGTTCACCCGGATATCCTTGGCAGGTTCGCTGTCCACGGAGAGGCCTGATTGTGCGAAGGGCATTGGCTCGTCTGGTGTTACGGCTGGCCCGTTGGCGCACGGTCGGTGAGATCCCGAGGTCTGGCATCCTGGTCGGAGCACCCCATACCTCCTACTGGGACTGGGTCGCCATGCTGCTGCTGATGTGGAGCGGAGGCGTTCCCCCACGAGTGCTGATCAAGGCCGAGATCATGCGTACGCCGCTTGGTCCGCTGTTGCGCGCCAACGGTGGCATCTCCCTGGATCGCCAGAACCCTGGTGCGGTCGTGCGCAACCTTGTGGCCGAGGCCCGCACCGGCGAGCCGTTCCTGCTGATCATCGCGGCCGAGGGCACCCGCAAGAAGGTTGACTACTGGAAGTCCGGCTTCTACCGGATCGCCAAGCAGTCCGGCCTCCCGATCAGCTTGGGATTCATCGACGGGCCCACTCGCACAATGGGATTCGGTCCGTCGTTGATACCCACTGACGACGTCGTAGCCGACATGGACGTGGTCCGGGCCTTCTATGCCGACAAGCACGGGGTCCATCCGCAGCTGAGGACCGAGCCTCGGCTGCGCGAGGAGGACCTCCCAGGACGGGTCACCACATCCTGACCCGTATGCCGTCCCTGCCGTGAGGCACGATGGTGCCCTCATGCTGCTCACCGATCTCATGCCCTCACCGCCGGATCCCGACGCCTTGTATGTCGCCTTCGAGACCTGGGTCGGCCAGCAGGGGATCACGCTCTATCCAGCCCAGGAAGAAGCCCTCGTCGAGATCTTGACGGGGTCGAACGTGATCCTGTCGACGCCGACGGGCTCCGGGAAGACCTTGGTGGCGACCGGCGCCCATTTCGCGGCGCTGGCCGCCGGCATCCGGACTTACTACACCGCCCCGATCAAGGCGCTGGTGTCGGAGAAGTTCTTTGCCCTCTGCGACATCTTCGGAGCGGCCAATGTCGGGATGTTGACCGGTGACGCCTCGGTCAACTCCAAGGCGCCGATCATCTGTTGCACAGCCGAGGTGCTCGCCAACATCGCGCTGCGAGAAGGAGCGGGCGCCGACATCGGCCAGGTGGTGATGGATGAGTTCCACTTCTACGCCGAGCCCGACCGGGGCTGGGCATGGCAGGTGCCGATCCTGGAGCTTCCCCAGGCCCAGTTCATCCTGATGTCGGCGACCTTGGGCAACGTCGAGCGGTTCCAGACCGACCTGGCTCGGCGTACCGGGCGCACCACAGCCATCGTGAGCTCGGCTGAGCGGCCCGTGCCCCTGAGCTACTCCTACGTCATGACGCCACTGCACGAGACGATCGAGGAGCTGTTGGACACCCACCAGTCCCCGATCTACGTGGTGCACTTCACCCAGGCGTCAGCCCTCGAGCGAGCCCAGGCCCTGATGTCGGTCAACGTCTGCACGCGCAAGGAGAAGGACGCGATCGCCGAGCTGATCGGGGGCTTCAGATTCTCGTCGGGGTTCGGCAAGACGCTGTCACGGTTGGTACGCCACGGGATTGGTGTCCACCACGCCGGGATGCTGCCCAAGTACCGGCGCCTGGTCGAACAGCTCGCGCAGGCTGGGCTGCTGAAGGTCATCTGTGGCACAGACACACTAGGCGTTGGCATCAACGTGCCCATCCGCACCGTTGTCCTGACCGGTCTGGCCAAGTTCGACGGCTCACGCCAGCGGGTGTTGAAGGCCCGCGAGTTCCACCAGATCGCCGGGCGCGCTGGCCGGGCCGGCTACGACACCTCAGGTGCGGTCGTGGTGCAGGCTCCAGAGCACGACGTCGAGAACGCCAGGGCCGTGGCCAAGGCGGGTGACGACCCGAAGAAGCTGCGCAAGATCCAGCGCAAGAAGGCCGCCGAGGGCTTCGTCAGCTGGAACGAGGCCACCTTCCAGAAGCTGGTCGCTGCCGAACCTGAGCCGTTGGTCTCGCGGATGCGAGTCAGTCACTCGATGCTGCTCAATGTCATTGAGCGAGAGGGCGATCCGTTCGAGTCGATGCGCAAGCTGTTGCGAGACAACCATGAGGAGCCACGGAACCAGGCCCGCCTTGCGCGGCGTGCGATCGAGATCTACCGGACGCTACTGAGCGCCGGGGTGGTGGAACGGCTCGAGCCACCTGACGAGACCGGGCGCACCATGCATGTGACCGAGGACCTGCAGTACGGCTTCGCTCTCAACCAGCCGCTCTCGACCTTCGCCCTCGCCACGTTCGACGTGCTCGATCGCGAGTCGCCGACATACACGCTGGACATGCTCTCCATCCTTGAAGCCACGCTCGAAGACCCTCGACCTGTGTTGTCCGCGCAGCGGTTCAAGGCCAAGGGCGAGGCTGTGGGCTGGATGAAGGCTGACGGCATCGAGTACGACGAGCGGATGGAGCTGCTCGAGGAGATCACCTGGCCGCAGCCGCTGCTGGAGCTGCTCGAGGCCACCTACGAGCTGTATCGCCGGGGTCACCCGTGGATCGCTGAGACCGAGCTGTCTCCCAAGTCTGTGGCACGGGACATGTTCGAGCGCGCCATGACCTTCGGCGAGTTCGTTGCGTTCTACGGGCTGACGCGTTCGGAGGGGCTGGTGCTGCGCTACCTGTCAGACACCTACAAGGCCTTGCGCCAGACGGTCCCTGACAACGCCAAGACCGAGGAGCTCATCGACCTGATCGAGTGGCTCGGCGAGGTTGTGCGACAGACCGACTCAAGCCTGCTGGACGAGTGGGAGCAGCTCAGCGCCCCGGGCGATCCCGGCGATCTCAGAGTCGAGATCACGCCCGACTCCCTTGCGGCCCAACCCAAACCGATCACCACCAACGAACGTGCCTTTCGTGTCCTCGTGCGCAACGCGATGTTCAGGCGGGTGCAGCTCGCATCCCTGCGCCGTTGGATCGACCTTGGTGAGCTTGACCCCGACTTCGGTCAGGACGCCTGGGAGGACGGGATCCAGGCCTACTTCGCTGAGCACGACGAGATGGGCACCGGCCCTCAGGCGCGGGGCCCGCAGATGCTGCAGATCGCCAAGGAGCCGGGACGGTGGGTGGTGCGCCAGGTCATTGACGACCCCGAGGGCGACCTTGACTGGGCCATCACGGCGGTCGTCGACCTGGCGGCCTCGGACGAGGCAGGTGAGGCCGTCGTGACGGTCACCGACCTCGAGCCAATGAGCTGATCGGCCGGAACTTCGGGCGCCAAAGGGCAGGTTGATGGGCCGGCGCCAAGGAAACGACGCCAGTGCCGTCGTTGAGGCGCCAAATCGTGCGAAAATCGGCAGATGCCAGAGCGCAACGATGGGCGGTCGAGTCCGCGACGACCTGCGTTCTTCACGCCCGTGTCGATGGACTCGCGTGGCGGCCCCGAGTCCCTCGACCCCGCCCGAGTCAGCGAGGTCGCTCACGAGACGGCTGCCGTCATCGTCAGAACTGGCCGGGCAGCTCATGACCCTGAGCTGACCTCAAAGCTCGTTGCGCTGGTCGACGACCTCGGGCTTTCCACCCTTGCCGAGCTCTGGGCCGACCGCCCCGCCCGTAGTCTGCCCGGAGCCTTGTGGCGTCTCTATGTGTTGCGCGAGTGGGTACGTCGTGACCCTGTCGGCGCCAGCGCGGACTATTCCGCGGGCATCCGGTATGCCGATGTGCCCCACGTCGTGGCAGGTGTCGCAGAGCCACCCGGGCCGGCTGAGATCCAGGAGCTTGCCGACGCCATCCTGACCGGCGTGTTCGAGGGAGATCTGGCAATCGCCCTCCAACGGGCCTCGTCGTTCTGCAGGGTCGTCGCGGCCGGGCGCGCCCAGCGCGCCAACGACGCCGACGCCGACCCCGCCCAGGCCATCGACCCTCAGTGGGGCGCCACGCACACCCGGCGCGCGGCCTCGCTGCTGACTACCGGCGATGACCTTGAGGCGTGTGCGCGGTTGTGGAGCCAGGACGATCTTCTTTGAGTTTCTGGCGTCATCGAGGGCATCTTGCGGTTACAGTTTTTGATGCGTCGGGCCGCGGTAGCCCCGGGTCCCAAATCAAGCCGCCACGAGCGGCCCCGTGCCGTGAGGCGCTCCCGGCCCGACGCAGCAACAGATCGCCGACGTCGGGTCCCGCTTGGGGCCCGTCGGGCGACGATTGTCGACAATCGATAGAGCCGGGGACCGTCAGTGCGTAGATTGGGCACATGGCGTCAGCCGAAGGCCGCGATGGCAACCTCACAGATGATGACCTCCAGTCCGAGATCGAGCTGGTGGGTGATCTCGTGGTGGCGGCGACCTCCAGCGAGGGGCCGATGACCCAGGACGAGATTGATCGGCTCCTTGGTATCCGCCCTGCAGCCGGTACAGCGAAATCCGAGGACACAGCGAAATCCGAGGACACAGCGAAATCCGAGGACACGGCCAAATCCGAGGACACGGCCAAATCCGAAGGCACGGCCAAATCCGAGGACACAGCGAAATCCGAGGGCAAACCTGAAGCAGGGTCCGGCCCCGAACAGGACAGTTAGCCCGTCCGCGCTGCCCGGTGATCACCGGGCGGTGAAGGGGCTCCGGATCGGGGGCCCTAGCATCGTCTACGGCCACCTCCCCGATAGCCGGAGTCTCCCGTGGGTTTTCGCGTTACGCCGCACAACTCCTCGTTCTATGACCTGTTTGCCACGTCGGCCAGTCACCTCGTGGACGGCGCTCTGGAGCTGACCAAGCTGTTGGGGGCCGAGCGCTCCGAGCGTGAGTACTTCGCCTCCCGCTTGCGAGACCTCGAGCACGCCGCCGACGAGTCGACCCACGCCATCATGCGGATGGTGAACTCCTCGTTCATCACGCCGTTCGACCGCGAGGACATCTATCGGCTGGCGTCCAAGCTCGACGACTGCATGGACCTGATGGAAGCAGCCGCCGACCTGATTGTGCTGTACCGCATCAGTGACCTACCCGACGGGACCTCGGCTCAGGTCGAGGTTCTGGCGCGCATGGCCGAGCTGACCGCTGACGCGATGCCGCGGCTGCGATCGATGAAGAACCTCTCGGAATACTGGATCGAGATCAACCGCCTCGAGAACCAGGCCGACCACATCTACCGTGTGCTGCTGGCCGAGCTTTTCAACAGTGGCGGTGACGCGATCACCGTGCTCAAGCTCAAGGAGGTCACTGACCAGCTCGAGGCTGCCGCGGACGCTTTCGAGGCCGTTGCGAACCAGGTCGAGAGCATCGCCGTCAAGGAGTCCTGACCGCTCGTGGACTGGCTTCCGGTCGCCATCGTCATAGCCCTGGCGATGGGGTTCAACTACACCAACGGTTTTCACGACGCGGCCAATGCGATTGCCACTTCCATCTCCACCCGAGCGCTGACGCCCCGGATTGCGCTCGGCATGGCCGCGGTCTTCAACCTTCTCGGGGCGTTCATCGGCACCAAGGTCGCGAGCACGGTCGGCAAGGGCATCATCGCCCCGCCCACCGGCACCGTCGGGCTGCTCATCGTTGGCTCGGCACTGGTCGGTGCCACCGCGTGGAATCTGCTGACCTGGTGGCTGGGGCTGCCGTCCTCGTCCTCGCATGCGCTGTTCGGCGGAATGGTTGGTGCGGCGCTGGCGGCGGGGGCTCCGGTTCTGTGGCACGGCATTCTGGAGAAGATCGTCATCCCGATGGTGCTCTCGCCGGTGGTCGGGCTGATCCTGGGTTACATCGTGATGGCCGTTATCTTGTGGCTCTTTCGTCGCAGTAACCCCGGGCGCACGGCACGCGGTTTCCGTTACTCGCAGACCTTCTCGGCGGCGGCGATGGCGCTCGGTCACGGTCTGCAGGACGCCGGCAAGACGATGGGCATCGTGGTTCTGGCCCTGACCGTGGGCGGTTACCAGGAAGACTCGTCGATCCCCAACTGGGTCAAGATCTCCACCGCGCTGGTCATCAGCGCTGGGACGTACTCCGGCGGGTGGCGCATCATGCGGACGCTCGGCCGCAAGATCATTCACCTCGACCCGCCTCAGGGCTTCGCCGCGGAGGCCTCGGCCGCGTCGATCTTGTATGTCGCCGGCCTGACCTTCGGCGCCCCCATCTCGACCACGCACACGATCACCTCCACAATCATGGGCGTGGGCGCCACCAAGCGGCTTTCCGCAGTGCGTTGGGGCGTGGCCCAGAACATCGTCGCCGGCTGGGTGCTGACCTTCCCGGGCGCGGGTCTGGTGGCCGCTCTGGCCTATGGGGTCACGATCCCCTTCCAGTGACCGCCCTTTGCTCACTTCAGGCCGGTTTGCTCACTTCAGGCCGGTGTTCGGGCCGAAATTGGCGTCTGCGAGCGGCCTGAACTGAGCACGGGTCGGCTGCGGGGCGGATCTGACAAGCGCCCGGCGCCAAGATCGGATTAGCCCGCGCGGGTTCGAGCAGGGAGGAGCCACCCAGGGGCAGGCAGGTATGCCGTCCGGCCCCTGAAACGCTCACCGTCACCTCGCTGCCTGGCGCCGGCGATACGGGCCAGCACCTCGCGCGGTGATCTCACGATCTCCCGGGTGCCCCAGCGAGCCAGCTCTGCTCCGAGGTCGGCGATCCGGTCTCGCCGCTCCTTCTCCTGCATGATCCTTCGCTTGGCGCGGTCGAGGAGCTCCTCGGCGGCCGAGTCAACATCGACCGATAGCCGTGGTTCGTCCAGGAAGTACTTCCCCTTGCCATCGGACTCCAACGCCACTGCCTCGCTCTCGAGCCACCCGTCGACACGGGCGACGAAATGACCACGGGTATCGAACAGGGAAACCTGGGGCTCAGGCATGGGAAGGCCCATCCGGTGAAGAGTCACGAACGAGTAGCTCTCCAGCCAAGACTCGCGCCGCGGGTCGACCAACGGCAAGGCTCGGCGCGCGTTCTCGGCATACGGCCAAGATGACTGGCGTCGCAGCACGGCGGCAACCTCGTCGTAGAACACCTTCCCCCCGCGCAGCGCCGAGTCGGCGAGGGCAACACCGTCGGGGTTGGACAGGTGGCGCAGGGTGTCGGCGACGGTGCGCGCCTGGCTCGTTGTGGGAAGCTGCCATCGGGTTCCAGCGACGCACACGCTGATCGTGCGGACATCGGACGCGGGCAGGCTGGCAACCTGCAGGGTGAGATTCGGCCCATGGCGAGTGGGGGCGTCAAGGTCTCCCTGCGTGATGGTCACCGGACCGGCGCCGGCCAGGGGCAGGACCCAGCCATACGCCACAGCGGCGCTGAGGTGGCTGGCCACCACATCCTCGGGACGGGATATCAGCGTCGCGACCACAGCGGCTGTGTGCTGCTCGCGCACGCTCAGCGCGGAATACCGCCGGGCCTGGATGTAGACACCCCGTCGAAGCGCTCGCCAGCCAAGGGTGCGGACGCGATGGGCGATCTGATGGCGGCTCATCCCCGCGGCAAGGGCGTCGTCCCGGGTGAAGACGACAGGCATGTTCGGGTCCGCGCGCACTGGACAACCGTGCCCCCAAATGGACCCCGCGCCGCGGTCATCCACAGGCCAATAGTCAGCGCCCATCGGCCGTGCTCAGTTCAGGCCGCTCGCAGGCCCCAATTTTGCCTCAGAAACCGGCCTGAAGTGAGCAAACCGGCCTGAAGTGAGCAAGGGGGTCAGCCG
>JBDTYK010000102.1:0-9104 GCA_040005715.1 Actinomycetota bacterium
AGGCCATGCCTGAGAAGGGGTTCTTCCACCGGCCCTTCATCTCCTTCGCTGCGCCCTTGTGAAGTTCATCACCGGTCGCGTCGATTTCTTTCAGGTGCTTGTCTTGGGCTTTTATCACGGCATCAGCGGTGTCTCCGTGGTGCTGGAAGTCACATGGTCCACCCAATTGTCTACATGTCATTGTCTTCATTGCTCGCGTGTTCCTCTCATGGTTAATGGCCACCGTCTCGCCATTCACTGGGCCCGCGCCCACTCTGCCTCATCGTCGACCCTGTCGCTCCCTCAGACGTCAGGCAAAGGCGTAGTACCGCAACCACAGGTACACCCAGCTGACGGCGATCGTGACGGCCGCGACCACCAAGCCGTACTTGGTGAACCGCCAGAACGAGATCGGGTGACCGTTTCGGGCGGCGATACCGAGGACGACGACGTTGGCGCTTGCCCCGACCGCGGTGGCGTTCCCGCCGAGGTCTGCGCCCAGCGCCAGCGCCCACCACAAGGCTTTCGCCTGAGGCGCGCCCTTGCCGGCTGCGACCAGGTCCTGCACCAGGGGGGCCATCGTCGCTACATAAGGGATGTTGTCCACGATGCCTGACAGGACCGCCGAACCCCCCAACAACACGGAGGCCGCGACCAGGTAATGGTCACCGACTGCCTGGGTGACGGACTCCCCCAACCGGTCCATTGCGCCAACCTCAACGAGGGCGCCGACCATCACGAAAAGCCCCATGAAGAACACCAGGGTCGACCACTCGACCTCTTCGAGGAACTCCTTGGGCTCGAGACCAGACAGTGCGACGAGGGCGCCAGCCCCCAGCAACGCGACCATCGAAGGCTCGATGCCCAGGGCGGAGTGAGCGAAGAAACCCACCAGGACGGCGCCGAGCACCACGCCGGACCTCTTCAGCAGGCCGCGGTCGCGGATGACATCGCGCTCGTCGAGCGCCATCAAAGCCGCTACCCGTTTGGGGTCATAGCGAAGCTCGGACCGGAACATCAGCCAGCACAACCCAATGAGCACGACCACCAGCAGGATGACGATCGGGGCCAGGTTGACGAGGAAGTCGTTGAAGCTCAGGCCGGCACGGCTGGCGATGATGATGTTCGGCGGATCCCCGATAAGGGTCGCGGTCCCGCCGATGTTGGATGCGAGCACCTCGGCGATCAGGAACGGGATCGGGCTCACGGCCAGCCGGTCGCACACCAGCAGGGTGACCGGAGCGATCAGCAGCACGGTCGTGACGTTGTCGAGCAGCGCTGAGGCAACGGCGGTGATACAGACCAACAACACCATCGTCGGGAAGGGCCGCCCGCGGGTTCGTTTCGCCGCCCAGATGGCCAGGTAGTCGAAGACCCCTGTCTGTTTGACCACGCTGACGATCACCATCATGCCCAGCAGCAAGAAGATGACGTTCCAGTCGACCCCGGTCCGCTCGCTGAAGAACGCGACCTTGGCGTCGACGACTCCCAGCAGCACCATCCCGGCAGCACCAGCAAGGGCTGCCGCAGTGCGGTGGATCCGTTCGGTCGCGATGAGCACGTAGGCGGAAACGAACACCGCAACTACGAGAACAGTGGTCATCAACGTGGCGTCGCCGACGGCAGCAGGTAGTCCAGTAGCCGGCTCACGGTGATAGCGCCGACGACTCGGCCGTCCACGACGACCGCGACGAGCGGGCTGTGCATCGTCGCCATTACTGCCGCGACCTCCAGGGCGGTGGCGTCCCCGTCGATCAGCGGGAGCTCGTCGTCGTCCTGACGGGCGGGAAGCAGGTCACCGACGGTGCTGTGTTCGAGCTTGCGAACAATCTCATCTGATGCCTGTTCGTCCAACGCCCCGGCCAGCCCCGGGTTGTCCTGTACGTAGGCCGGGATCAGGAAGCGCAAGACCTGAGACCCTGGGAGAACGGTGTAGGGCCGCCCGTCATCGGTGCAGACGATGAGCCCAGGTAGTCGCCCCGACCCCATCGCGCGAGCAGCATCCATGGCGTCGGTGCCGGGGGTGACGATGGGGAAAGGTTCGGCCATGATGCGAGCGCTCATCGGATCTCCTCTGGGTGGACAGCGTCTTACCATCTGCCGACCAGACTTCCCGGCTCTCCGGGGAGAACTGTACCGCCGGCTCCAGAACCGCATGAAGCACGCGATTCGCCGCGACAAGATCCTTACCGACTCTTTGCGATCTCGCTACGCAAATCATCCAGGAGCCGTGTGAGACTTTCGAAAGGGTGTAGGACTGGCTAGCAGGGGGGCGAGATGAAGCTCAGTAGACAGCAGAAGCTTCGTGGGGCACTGCTCTGGGTGATGACGCTGTCGCTGACGGCATACCTCTGCGGTCTCGTCCTGCAAGGCGGCGCCTCTCACCGGATCGTGGACGTCTGGTTGTCGCTGCTGACCTCATGGCTCCCCGCAGCCCTCTGCTGGATGGCGGTTGCGCGAGCCGGCATCAGGCGCTGGGAGGTCTGGCTCGCCGCGGCCGCCGTGACCGCTGTGGCCGCCGGTGACAGCTACTACGCCCCGGTGGCCAGCGGCTGGAATCCGGCCTTCCCCAACCCCGGTGACGTGGGATACGTGTCGTTCTACGTCCTTATGCTGGCCGCCCTGGCTCTGGTGGTGCGCCGGGAGGCTCGAGGACAGTCGTGGTCGGTGTGGCTGGACGCCGCGCTTGGTTCGCTGGGTGCGGCCGCAGTGCTCGCTGTGGCCCTCGACCCGGTGCTTGCTTCGGCCATGGCCGGTTCACTTTCGACTGCCACCGGGTTGGCACTCGCCTACCCCATGCTGGATCTGCTGTTCATTGCCACGGTGGCCGGATTGATCGCGGTCCGAGGCGTGCGAGGTGGCGACCGGCTGGCGCTGTTGATGACAGGGCTGATGTTGTATGCCGTCGCGGACGTGATCTACGCGCTGCAGGTGACTGCGGACACCTACGTCATCGGTTCACCCCTTGATGCCGCGTGGACGATCGGCGTCACCCTCATCGCGCTGTATGTCGACGGCATCGCCCGCCGCCGCACCTCGCCTGACCATGAGTCGAGCCCCGAGCCCAAAGCGACCACCCCGGCTCGGCCGAGTGCCTTGGTCGTGCCGATGCTTGCCACCGCAGCCGGGCTGGGGGTGCTGCTGGTCGGCAGCCGCGCACACCTTTCGACGCTTGCTGTCTCCCTGGCAGGAGTGACCCTGCTGGCTGCAGCCGCCCGGACCCAGGTGGGGTTCGGCAAGCTCGTGCGGATGGCCGACCTGCGCCGGCAGGTCACCACCGACGACCTCACCGGCCTGCCGAACCGTCGCGCCCTGAATCTCCAGGCAGGAGCGCGGCTGGCGGACCCGCTGCATCAACATCAGGCGCTGTTGATGCTGGATCTCAACGGGTTCAAGGCAGTCAACGACACCCTGGGTCACAGCATCGGGGACCAGCTGTTGATCCAGGTGGGGGCTCGCCTGGGCGAACGCCTTCGTGGCGGCGACCTGCTGGTGCGCCTGGCCGGCGACGAGTTTGCCGTCCTGCTCCAGGACGCCGTCCACGACCAGGCCGTGGATGTCGCGCAAAGGCTCTGCGCGGCCTTCAAAGATCCGTTCGACCTGGAGGACAACGCTGTACACAGCGCCGTCAGTATCGGCATTGCCCTGTTCCCGCAGGACGGGCGTGAACTCGCCACGCTGCTGCGCAAGGCCGATGTCGCCATGTACAAGGCAAAGGCCTCGGCCAGCGGACATCACGTCTATGGCGACTCCGACGACGATGACTTCGCCGCGCGACTCCGCAAGGTCGAGGAGCTGCGGACGGCCCTTCGCAGTGACCAGCTCGTCCTGCACTACCAGCCCAAAGTCGACCTTCGCACCGGTGAGGTCCACGGCGTCGAGACCCTGGTGCGCTGGAACCATCCCACCCGCGGCCTGCTCTACCCCGACACATTCCTGGAGCTGGTCGAAGAAGCAGGCCTGATCCACTCCATGACCATGGTGGTGCTCGAGATCGCCATGGACCAGGCCGCGGCATGGCGCGCAAACGGCCAGCCGCTGACCATTGCCGTCAACCTTTCGGCCAGCTCCATGGTCGACACCGAGCTGCCCGAACAGGTGGCCGCAATGCTTGTCGCCCGGGCCCTCCCAGCAAGCGCACTACAGCTGGAGATCACTGAGGACTTCCTGATGGCCGACCGCGACCGGGCCAGGAGCGTCTTGACCCGGCTGCGCGGCCACGGCATCCAGATCTCCGTGGATGACTTCGGCACCAGCTACAGCTCGCTGTCCTACCTGCGTGACCTGCCCGTCGACGAGCTCAAGCTGGACCGCTCCTTCATCCTTCCCATGGTCGACGACTCCCGGGCCGCCGCGCTGGTCGCCTCCACGATCACCTTTGCCCACGGACTCAACCTGCGAATCGTCGCCGAAGGGGTCGAGAACGACATCGCCTACGCCGAGCTGGCCCGCCTGGGCTGTGACCAGGCTCAGGGCTACTACATGTGCGGTCCGGTTCCCGCCGCCGAGCTGGACGACTGGCTCAACCGGCCCACTCCCGAGCAGCTGACCGGAATCACCCAGGCGCTGCCCTCGGCCACCCTCGACTGAAAGGCGCCCGGCGTCCCGAGGCTGCTGAACGAACCCGCAGGAAGGCTCAAAGGAATCGCCAAGGTTCCTCGGCCACCCTTGAGCACATGCGACGCATCGTCACCGCCTTCTTGTCCACGATCACGGCACTGGTGCTGCTGTTCAGCTATCACACCTCCACCGACAACGGCGCGGTCGCGGCCAGCCCGGTCGTGCAGCAACCCGGGTCGGCCAGCTCGGCACTGCCTGGCGGTGCCACGAACAAGAGCAAGTCCTCGAGGCGCAGCCCGACCCCGACCCCGACCCCGGCGCCCAGGCCGAGGCCGGCGACCGCCTACACAGGTGGCGTCGCGGACACCCAGTGGGGACCCGTCCAGGTGCGGATCACGGTGCGGGGTCACAAGATCACCCGAGCCCAGGCCGTTCAGTACCCCCAGGGCACCTCGATCGACGCACAGATCAACAGCTTCGCGCTGCCCGTCCTGGACCAGGAGGTCGTTCAACAGCAACGAGCTGGCATTGACACGGTCTCGGGGGCGACGGTTACCAGCGACGGCTACCTGCAGTCCCTGCAGTCCGCGATCGACATGGCGCACCTGTGATTCGGCAGGGCTGTTCGGGCGTAGCCTCGCTGCGGGTGGACGAGGCGACAGGAGGGGGCTGGATGTGACAACTCGAAGCGACTACCAGACAAAGACACCGTCAGAGCACCGCCGCAAGGGGGGCGGAAAGAGCCGGCCGACGCGGCGCCGGCTCTGGATGCGCCGCATCGGCGCGCTGATGGTGGTATTCCTCGTGTGGCTGACCTGGTCGGTCGGCGGGGCGCTGATGGCCCCTGGCACCGACACGACCAGTGCCCGCCTGGCTGAGTGGGCCCGCTTCAACGGGATGGGCGCGGTGGTGGACGAGCTGGAACAGATCCAGTACCAGCTCGACCCCCCCAAGGTCGGCGGAAGCCTCCCCGGTGGCATCCCCGAGATCGCCAGGACCTCGCCCACACCCACCCTCAAGACCGGATCCACGCCGAGGACCCCCAGCCTTGCCGTCGTCGCCGCTCCGGCTCCCATCCGCTCACAGGCCCAACCGGCCCTGCCCGAGGAGGGTGTCTGGCAGACGTTGGTCAGCCTTCACGGGCAGCCGGCCATCCGGGCGGCCTTCTTGCGTCCTGACGCACAGCACACCAGCTATCTGGTCGGGGTGGCCTGGCTGAACCAGAAGCTGGTCAAGATGGTTCTACATCCTGGGTTCAGCGTGCCCGGCGGTTCGGGCTGGTCCCAGCCCTTCTACGTACCCTCATCACGGCGAGACAGCCTGCTCGCGACCTTCAACTCCGGCTTCACGATGCAGGACAACAACGGCGGCTACTGGCAGGACGGCAAGACTGCATCCCCGCTCCGACCGGGCGCAGCCTCGATGGTGCTCTACAAGGATGGGCACGTCGACGTGGTCAAGTGGAACGCGGCGGCGCCTGCCCCCGGCGTTGCTGCCGTACGGCAGAACCTCGGCATGCTGGTGGAGAACGGCCAGATCTCACCGGACGTGAACAGCAAGACCACCAGGACCTGGGGCAAGACGGTGGGCAACACCACCTTCGTATGGCGTTCCGCGCTGGGGGTCCGCAAGGACGGCTCGTTGGTCTTCGTGGTGGGCGCCTCGATGTCGGTGCCCACGCTGGCCAACATCGTCCGCGACGCCGGGGCCGTCAACGCCATGGAGCTCGACATCAACAAGGCATGGACCAACTTCATCACCTACACCCACACAAGCCCTGGCGTTGCGGTGCCGCACATGCTGACGAAGGACGCACACCCCAACCCCTACCGCTACCTGCAGCCTTCCTCGCGGGACTTCGTCGCGGTTCACTCCCGTTGATGAAGGAGCAAGAGGTCGCGGCCCTGACCAGAGCACAGTCACTGACAGCGTCCTCCTCCATGCGTCACGGCGCAGTGATGCTCAGCCACCTCGGGGAGCATGGCCTGTCGTGGGCGGCGTTGGGAATGCTTGGTGCCGCACTGGACCGTGAGCAGCGACGTCCCTGGCTACGGGCGACTGCGACGGTCATCGGGGCCCACGCCGCGAGCATCGTGGTCAAGCGGGTGGTCCGTCGCCACCGCCCCAGCGACCCGCGCATTCAGGTGCTCGTCTCCACCCCTAGCGACTGGAGCTTCCCCTCGTCCCATGCCGCCTCGACCACGGCGGCAGCAGTGGCCTACTCCAGGCTTCTGCAACGACGCTGGCCGCTTCTCTTCATCCCCCTGATGACGACCAGCCGGGTCATGCTCGGCGTCCACTACCCCAGTGACGTCCTGGCCGGAGCGCTGCTCGGTGCCGTGATGGGCCGCCAGGTCGCGCCGGTCGGGCCGGGGTCGAAGTGATGACCAGGTTGCGCGAGCCGCTCCCGGAGCTGCGGGTCCTCCTCCGGGCGTGCCGACCACGCCAGTGGACCAAGAACGCCCTTGTCCTGACCGCGCCCATAGCCGCCGGGGTGGCCACACAGCCACGGGCCCTCGTGCAGATGCTCGTCGCGTTCATTGCCTTCTGCCTGGCCGCATCCGGGATCTATCTGGTCAACGACGCGCTCGATGTCGAGGCCGACCGGGCGCATGCCACCAAACGGCTGCGCCCAGTGGCATCCGGACAGCTGTCGGTGCGCGCAGCCTGGACGACGGCACTCGTGCTGTTGCCAGGCGCCTTGGCCATATCGACATTGCTGGGCTGGCAGCTGATTCTGGTCGTCGCGATCTACGAGGCCGTCCAGCTCTGGTACTGCCTCGGCATGAAGAACGAGCCCGTCATCGAGCTCACCAGCGTCGCATCCGGTTTTCTGCTGCGGGCCATTGCAGGCGGTGTCGCAACCCACGTCCAGCTGTCGCAGTGGTTCCTCATCGCGGCCGGCTTCGGGTCGCTGTTCATGGCCGCCGGCAAGAGGTACGCCGAGATCCGGCTCAGCCAAGACACCGGAGTGGATATTCGTCCGGTGCTCAAGAGCTATACCCCCTCCTACCTGCGGTTCGTCTGGACCATGTCCGCAGGGGTGATGGTGACGACCTACGCGTTGTGGGCTTTCGCCATGCGCGCAGCCGCGGCCAACGACCCGTCCAACGAGTGGAGCGTCATCTCCATCGTGCCATTCGTCGTGGCCCTGCTGCGCTACTCCGTGGATGTCGACAGTGGTGGGGCCGGTGAGCCCGAGGAGGTCGTCCTTAATGACCGGATGCTGATGGTCCTCGGCGGCCTCTGGGCAGGGTGCCTGATCGGCTCGGTATACCTCTAGGCATTGCCTGCTTCCAGGTCTTCGCGCTGTGGCCCCCGCTCAGATCGGCAGGCGCTGGAAGACCGGGTGCGGAAGATGTCGCAGAACGGACATGACCCAGCGCATCGCCGGCGGTGCCCAGACCGTGCGACGCCCAGCCCGAAGGCCGGCCACGATCACGTCAGCCACCTGGTCCGCAGTCTGTGACAGCGGCGCAGCGGTCAGCCCCTCGGTCATCTTGGTCCGCACGAAACCAGGGCGAACAACCATGACCTGTATGCCGTCTGCCGCGAGCGCGTCACCCAGCCCGGTATAGAACGCGTCCAGTCCGGCCTTGGTGGATCCGTAGACGAAGTTGGACTTCCTGGCTCGCTCGCCGGCTACCGATGACATCGCCACGATCGCGCCGTGGCCCTGGGCACGCAGCCGCTCACCGACCAGGACGCCGCACCCCACCGCGGCCGCGTAGTTGACCTGCACGAGACTCAACGCGAGATCGACATCCCGCCAGGCACGAGCCTGGTCACCAAGCAGACCAAACGCCACCATGACAACGTCGATGTCTCCCTCTGCCTCGAAGGCGCTGGCCACCGCCTTCTCGTAGGACGCCCGGTCATCGGCGTCGAAGTCCAGCTCGGTGACGTGTAGTCCGAGGGACTCAAGCTCTGCTGCGGCGGCGGCGCGGCGTTCTCCGGCGCGGGCGGCCAACGTGACCTGGAGGTCGCGTCGCTCGGCGGTCAGCTTCATGACCGTCGCCAGGGCTATATCGGAGGTCCCCCCAAGCACCAATACCCTTTGCACGTTGCCGATTGCGTCCTTCACAGCCCCAACCTCCTGGCTAGATCCGAGGTGAAGACCCCATCGGGGTCAGCCGCCTTCTTGATGCCACGCCACTGCTCGAGGCGGGGGTACATGGGTGCGATCTCGGAGGCCGACAGGCGTGAGTCCTTGGCCAGGTACTCGCGGCCTCCGGCGGCTATCACCTCTTCGTCGAGGCGGTCGAGCAGACTGCCCAGGATGGGCGCGCCCAGTGGTATGTCCAGAGCCAGAGTCCAGCCCGGTGTCGGGAAGGACAAGTGACCCTGGCCCTGATCCCCGAAGCGCTTGAGCACAGCCAGGAATGAAGCCTGCCCGGCGTCGCTGAGCATCTCGATGCACCGGCGCAAGGTGTCCTCGGCGCCGAAAGGCACCACGAACTGGTACTGCAGGAAGCCCTTTGGGCCATAGATCCGGTTCCACCGGGACACTGCGTCAAGGGGGTGGAAGAAGGCCGCGATGCTCTGGACCTCGCCCCGGCGCTCGC
>JBDTYK010000103.1:0-9088 GCA_040005715.1 Actinomycetota bacterium
CGACTTCACGGTGGCGGCGACTTCACGGTGGCGGCGACTTCACGGTGGCGGCGACCTCACTGTGGCGGCGACCTCACGGCGGTGGAGGCCGGATGGACGATCAGCCGACCTGGAGGGCGCTGACCACCCACCGGCGGTCGACACCGACGACGCGCATCGCCAGCGCCCGGACCCGGCCGTTGTCGACGACCACTGCGCAGGCCTCGAGCACGCCATCGACCGGCTCACAGATCCTGACCGTTCGCACCAGGGCCCTCTTGGCGACCGCCGAACGGCGCCCTGAGACGGCGCTGCGTCGCGCGACGACCGCGTAGACCTCGGGTGAGGTCCAGCGGATCACCTGTGGGGCCGGTCGTGCCCCGGACATGACTTCGACCAGGGCCTGGGCGATATGCCTCACCCAGGCCTCGGGCTCCGGCAGGTCGCGCGTGAGCGAGTGCTGCGGCCCGAAATACTCTCGAGCCTCGGGGTCCTGGGCGGCGTCGTACCTGAGGCTGAAGTCGATTGCCAGCGTTCCCTGGATGAAGGGGCTCGGGTCCCGGAAGGCCCAGTGGTCCGAGAGCGCGGTACGCGAGTCGATCGTCGGCGGCGAGAGATCCGGGATGGGGCGAACGCTCACCTTCGCCACCTCACCCGTGGGGAGCTCGGCCGGCTGCGCTGCTGCCCGGGCGCGTGGCGTCATGAGCTGGCCGATGATGTCTCGGGCGGGCTCAGCACCTGGCCAGGAGCGATGCGGTTTGGGTCATCGCCAATCACCTTGCGATTGGCCGCAAACCATCTGTGCCACTCCGCATCGATCTGGGCGCTCGTGGCTCTCGGGCCGAGCTGATCCGCCGCGATGGACCACAAGGTGTCGCCTGGACGTATGGCCACTCTCGTCGGGGAGGCAGGCCTCCGCGCCGCGGCGGGTTCGTCTGGGAGCCACGATGGCGTTGGTGCGGCCTCAGCGGCGGGCTCGGGTGTTCGGACCAGCTGGAGGCCGGGGTCTGATGCCGGGCCGGTGGTACCACCGAAGGAAACCCGGGATGAGGCAAAGAACGTCGCTCCCGGCGCGAAGCCGGTGCTGGCGACGGCCGCCACCGGAGACAATCCTGCCGTCATCGTGGTCCCGAGAACGACAGCGACGATCCTGCTCGCGGCCGCAGGGGCGATATGAGCCGCCACAAGGCCGCTGGCCTGCCCTAGGGCGCCAGGTAGGCCGGCAAGGGCAGACAGGGAGACGCCGGCGCCCAGCCACAGCGACAGGAGGGCCCCGCCCAGAGCGACCACCAGCAGTATGCCGTCGGCCGGGCTAGCCGGACCTGCGGCGGCTATCGCGACCCAGGCGTCTCGTGCGATGCCGAGGAAGAGCGATCCCACCCCGGCTGCAGTCATCAGGCTGACCGCCGCCAGCGCCGCGGCTGCGAACGTGCGAACCGGGGCGACATCTGTCAGGAGGGCTAGGTGGCTCGGGGGGCCTCCTTCCAGGAGATTCAGGCCGCTCGGGGGGCCTCCTGCCAGGAGATTCAGGCCGCTCGGGGGGCCTGCGGCCAGGAGATTCAGGCTGCCCTGGGGGACTGCGGTCCAGGCGACTTCGGCGGCGAGATTGGCGCCCATGGGACGGTGACGAGTCGGCATACCTGCTCCTTTGTCCGGCGTTTGGAGCAGGTTAGTGCAGTTTGACTACGTTTACCAATGGTTGCCATGATCTGTGTGTAAGGACGGTGGACAGCGGGCTCTGGGCGGGGTGTGATCGACCGAACGGGCCACGACGAAGGCAGGCGCGATGCGTTGGGATCGGCTGTTCGACGACCTCCAGGCACAGATGGACGCGGAGGGACAGCGCGAGCTCGATCTTGAGGTCTCTGACCGCACTCGTCGCGAGCGGGCCCAGGTGGGAGTGCACGAGCGCCTCATTGCCCATCGGGGCGGGCGCGTCGAGCTACGGCTGGCGGCAGGAGTCCTGGTGTCGGGAAACGTCGCGGACGCCGGCTCGGACTGGCTGCTGCTTGATGACCCCGGCCGTCGGGGGAGCCTTGGTGACGGGGACACCCTGGCGCCGTTTGGGGCAAGCCTGGTGCCGTTCGCTGCCATCGTTTCGATCACGGGCCTGGGCTTTCGGGCGGCTTCTGGCCCGGGCGTCGCCACGGCAAAGCGGTTCGGTCTGGGTTATGCCCTGCGTGGGCTCAGCCGTGACCGTTCCGTGGTGTCGCTGACCGATATCGGCGGCTCGATGACCACCGGCACGATCGATGCGGTCGGGGCCGATGCCCTGGACCTCAGCGAGCATCCCGTCGACGTGGCGAGGAGGACCTCGAACGTCATCGCCCGCCGGGTTATCCCGTTCAGCGCCATCGTCGTCGTCCGTAACGGTTGATACTGCTGCATATTCACTCAGGGCGCTTAGTGCTTGCCCGTCGTGCGTGGAACGTCGGGATGGCTATCGTGCCTGGTAGATCTCACGGCGGTGGCCGATGCGGAGGACCAGGATGAGGAGCCGTTCGTCTTCAATTTCGTAGAGGATGCGGTAGTCGCCGGTGCGGACTCTCCACTCGCCGAGGCCGCCCACGAGACGGGTCGCGGCTGGCGGGCGGGGCTGGGCGGCGAGCAACTCAAGTGCCGCCTGGATACGGCGGCGCACCTGGGGGTCGAACTTGCGGAGCTGGCGGGCGGCGGGGGGTGCCAACGAGATGCGGTAGGTCATATAAGGCCGAGATCGGCCTTGACCTGCTCCCAGGGAATTGGTGCATCGCCAGTCGCCTGCATCTCGGCACGTGCCGCTGCTGCCGCCCGAATGTCAGCCATGTCCTCAGCTAGCTCGAGGATGTGATCGAGGTCATCGGCGTCGATCACCGCTGCCACGCGACGGCCACGGCGGGCGAGGTAGATCGGTGTGTGCTCGTCGCGAACGCGGTCGATGATCGAGGCGAGCTCTCGGCGGGCTTCTGAGACGGTGACTGGCGAGGTGATGGGCATACATCAAAGCGTACGTTGAACGTACTAGTCGTACAAGTAGTGGTTCTTTTGTACATTGATGGTCGGCGGCGACTACTCTCCGGCCGGTCCGAACGGGTGTGAGGCAACGAAGGTCTTGGTCTCGGAGTACATCCGCTGGATATAGCTCTCCAGCTCTGTGGCCTCGATCCGCCACTGACCCCGCCCGCCCACCTTGATCGCGTTGAGCTCACCGGAGCGCACGAGGGCGTAGGCCTGGGCCGACGAGATGTTGAGGGTCTCGGAGACGTCAGCGAGTTGGATGAAGCGCTGTGCCATGTGGTCCGCTCCTTGCGCTCGAAGTATTGCCGGCCATTGTCTATCACAGAGGTGCGACGCCATGTGGCTGCTTGGTCAGGTGTCGCGATCATGCTACTTGCGTTGACTTGTGCCAGTTTACGTCTTTGGCGCTTTCCCTGATGTTCCTGTGGACGAAATTCCGCGTCAGGGCCCTCATGGGTCGATGATGGTTTGCGGACCCAACACACGAGACCAAGGGTATGGATATGGCCGAGCTGCCCAAGCCGACCGCGGCGCGTCTGCAGAAGCCGTCCTGGCGTGACAGCCGCCTGGTCGTCGGGGTGGTGCTCGTGCTGTTGTCCATGGCGATCGGGGCAAAGGTCATCGCCTCGGCCGACGACACCGTGCCGATGTATGCCGCCGCGGCAGTCCTGGTGCCAGGCCAGCCCGTGACCCAGAAGGACGTCAAGCGGGTCGATGTCCAGCTCGATGCGAACGGCGACACGTACGTTGCCGCCGACCACGACATCGCGCCAAACACGTTCTCGTTGCGCGATGTCCGTCCGGGCGAGCTGCTGCCGAAGTCGGCGCTGGGCACGAAGGCCGACGTGAACCTCAAACCGGTCTCGGTCCCGGTTGACGGTGGCGGGGCGGCTCAGCTGACGGCGGGCTCGATCGTCGATGTCTGGGTCAACGCCAAGGACCGGTCCTCGGGGGCGGACAAGTACGGCAACCCGGTCAAGACTCTTGAGGGGGCAACGGTGGTCCGCGCGCCCGATACGAGCGCAGGTGGGCTAGATGCGGCCTCGGGCACGACGGCGGTTCCGGTGATGGTCCCTGATGCCGGCGTCCAGGCGCTCATCGCGGCGATCGACCAGGGCGCCAGGATCACTTTGGTCCCGGTTCCGGGGTCACCCACCAGGGCGGGTTCGTGAGCCGATCTGTCGTCACGGCGATCAGCGACCGCTGGGAGAGCGCCCTGGTCACCACCCTGGAACGAAGCACGAACGCCCAGATCGCCCGGCGATGCCCGGACCTGGCAGACCTCCTGGCCGTTGCCGGGTCTGGCCTGGCTGAGGTCGCGCTCGTCTCGGCGGACCTGCGTCAGCTGGATCGGACCGCCCTGGACCACCTGCGGGAGTGCGCGGTGATGGTGGTCGGCATCTACCCACCCGGCGATGAGTCGGCCCAGCGGCATCTGCATCAGCTGGGGATCACGACCATCCTGGCGGCGGATGCCAGCGGCGAGCTCATCCAGGAGACGCTGGACGGGCTGGACGCCGCCTCGACTCTGGCAGGCGCGGCGCCCAGCTGGCCGCCTGAGGGACTGGGGGCAGCGGATGCCGGTGCTCCGACGGGGGAGCATCCCGCGGCGCGCCCCGCCCTGCGCCCCGGTGCTGCTGGGTCGGATGGCGCTGAGAGCGACGTCGACGACGAGGCGCCTCTGGGCGCCATCATCGCGGTCTGGGGCCCTGCGGGTGCACCGGGTCGAACCACCGTGGCCCTCAACCTGGCCAGCGAGCTGGCGCGTCTGGACCAGCCCACGGTGCTGGTGGACGCGGATACCTACGGCGGTTGTATCGCCCAGGCGCTCTCCCTGCTGGACGAGGCGCCCGGCCTGGCGGCCGCCACCCGATCGGCCGACCAGGGCAGCCTGGACCTCGCCGCACTTGCCCGGCTGGCGCCCGAGGTGTCCCCCGGGTTGCGGGTGCTCACCGGGATCCCCAAGGCCGAGAGGTGGCCGGAGCTGCGGGCCGCGGCCCTCGAGCACGTGCTGGTCCTCACCCGGCGGCTGGCCCGCTTCATCGTCATCGACTGCGGCTTCAGTCTCGAGGACGACGAAGAGCTGAGCTACGACACCCTCGCGCCCCGGCGTAACGCCGCCACACTCACCTCGTTGGCAGTCGCCGACAAGGTCCTGGCGGTCGGGGCCGGCGACCCAATCGGCCTGCAACGACTGGTCCGTGGGCTGCAGGAGCTCGGCACCGTCCCCAGTCCTTCGCCCACAGTCGTGATCAACAGGGTCCGGTCCTCGGCCGTGGGCCCGCGCCCGGAGTCACGCATTCGCGACGCGCTCACCCGCTTCGCCGGGATCGACAACCCACGGTTCATCCCTGACGACCCCGCCAGCCTGGATGAAGCGCTCCTGGCTGGGCAGTCGCTGGCTGAGGCCGCACCTGACTGCGCCGTGCGGAATACTTTCGTGGCGCTCGCCAGTGAGATCGCTGGCGTGCCCGCGCCACAGACCGGCCGTCGACGCAGGGGGGCATGATGCAAGGACTGATCGTGGACTGGGGTGGCGTCCTGACCATGCCGATCCACATGGCGATCGGCAGCTGGCTCAAAACGACTGGAATCGCCAGCGATCACTACGGCGCGGTCCTTGGTCGCTGGGTCGCGCCAGGACCCGGCGAGCTGTCGCCCGTTCATCAGCTGGAGCGCGGGGAGATCGCACTCGAGGACTTCGAGCACCTGCTCTCAACGGCACTGGCTCGCGAAGGCTCCACCGTTGAGGCGCAAGGTCTGGTCAGCACGATGCTCGCCGACCTGGCGATCTACGAGGACTCCATGACCTCGATGGTGACCCGCGCGCACGCAGCCGGGGTCCGTACCGCGCTGTTGTCCAACTCCTGGGGCCACGACTACGACCGAAGCGCCTGGCTCGACATGTTCGACGTGGTCGTCATCTCCGGCGAGGTGGGCATGCGCAAGCCTGAGCGCCGGATCTTCGAGCTCACCCTCGATCGGCTCGGCCTGCCCGGCGCCGAATGTGTCTTCATCGACGACATGGAGCACAACGTTGTGGCCGCCGCGCAGGCTGGCCTGACCGGGATCGTTCACCGGACTTTCGACCAGACGGCAGGCGAGCTGGCGACCTTGTTCCCCGGCGCCGGCTGGATCCACCAGCGGCCCTGACCGGGCTGGCGCCGGATATTTGACCTGGTCAACGCACAGGACTCGCCCGGTTGAGCTGAAGAACGTGCCCGGGGCGACGGCGGTAGACCGACCTCGGAACGCAGGCTGACGACCGGCCGGGCGGTGGTCTTGGTCACGATCCGTGGCCAGACTTGCCTCATCTGGCACGATGAGGGCGTGTCCGACCGGCTGACCTCACTTGATGCGTCCTTCCTCTACATGGAGGAGTCGACGACGCCCATGCATGTGGGCTCGGTGATGGTCTTCCAGCCACCCGATGACGGGTTCGACTACGACGCCCTGGTTTCGTTGATCGGTAACCGGATTGCGTTCATTCCGCGCTTCCGGCAACGGGTCCGCGAGGTCCCCGGTCGCCTTGCCAACCCGGTCTGGGTGGACGACGAGCTGTTCGACGTGACCTATCACGTTCGCCGCTCGGCCTTGCCAAGCCCCGGCGGCGACGCCCAGCTCGAGGAGTTTGTGGCGCGTATCCAGTCCCGTGCGCTCGACCGCAGGCACCCGCTGTGGGAGGTCTACCTGGTCGAGGGCCTTGCCGAGGGCCGGTTCGCCATCGTCAGCAAGTCCCACCAGGCCCTGGTGGACGGCATCAACGCCGTCGACATCGCTCACGTGATCGTCAATGACGAGTCCCAGGATGACGGGTCGGCCACCGACAACTGGCGCCCCACCCGAGGGCCCAGCGATGTCGAGCTCATCACGTCTGCTCTCTTTGACGCCGTTCGCCGGCCCAGCCAGATCGCCGACAATGTGCGCGGCGGGGTAGAGGACGTGAAGTCCATGGGCGGGCGGGTGTTCTCGACGGTCGGGGATGTCGTCTCAACCTTCGCCCGCACCGCGGCTCGCCCGGCACCCAGCAGCCCCCTCAATGCGGAGATCGGCGCGGCGCGGCGATACGTCATGGTCGGCACCGACCTGGCCGACTTTCGCGCGGTGCGCAAGCGTCTCTCACGGGGCAACTATTCAGATGACGTAACGGTCAATGACGTTGTCCTGGCAACGATCTCGGGTGCGTTGCGGGCCTGGCTGCTGACTCGCGGTGAACCAGTGCACAGCGCGACAACCGTGCGGGCCATGGTCCCCATCAGCGTCTACGACGCGGACGACAGCACCCGGCTCGCCAACCGGGTCACCGCGTGCTTCGTGGATCTTCCGGTGGGGGAGCCGAGCGCCTCGATGCGGCTGCACCAGATCGCCTTTGCCATGCGTCAGCAGGTCGAGGGCGGGCAGGCCGTCGGGGCCGAGTCGCTGGCGGGTCTGGCCGGATTCGCCTCACCGACTCTGCATTCCCTGGGCGCCCGGCTGGGCAGTGCGATGTCCCGACGCTTCTTCAACCTGGTCATCACCAACGTCCCCGGCGCGCAGCAACCCCTCTATGTGCGCGACGCCCTCATGGTGTCCACCTACCCGGTGATCCCGCTTGCTCGCGGGCAGGCAGTCTCGATCGGCCTGACCTCCTATGACGGCGGTGTCTACTTCGGGCTGAACGGGGACCGCGGCTCTATGCCCGACCTGGACGTTCTGGGGCAGTGCCTGATCGACTCGCTGGCCGAGCTGGTCGAGGTCAGCGGCGCGATCAGGCGCGCGATCAGGCGCGCGAGCCCATGAACGGGCCAACCCGGCGAGGCCTGGTGCTCGGAGGAGGTGGCGTTCTGGGCGCCGCCTGGATGGTGGGGGCCTTGGAGGCTCTTCAGGAGGAGACCGGGGTGGATGTCCGCGACTTCGACGCTTGCGTCGGCACCTCAGCGGGATCGGTCTTGGTCGCCCTGCTGGGGGCCGGTGTCAGCGTCGGCGACCTGGTCAAACATCAGCTCAGTAAACCGATCGAGTCGGGGCCGTTGGCCGGGTTCCACTTCGACTACGAGAAGGCCAGCGGTGGCGGCCGGCCGATGCGTCCACGGGCCGGGCTCGGCTCGCGAGAGCTGTTGATCCGCAACGCTCTTCAGCTTCGGCAACTGCCTCCGACCGCCATCCTGTCTGCTCTCCTGCCGGTTGGGCGCGGGCAGCTCGGGGCGATCGGCGCCTTGATCTCCCACGTGGTCCCGGAGGGCTGGGTGGCACGGGACCACGTGACCGTCGTCGCTCTGGACTACGACACCGGCGAGCGAGTTCCCTTCGGGCGCCCCGGAGCACCCCCGGCCGATCTGCACGATGCAGTGATGGCTTCCTGTGCCATCCCGGGGTGGTACCAGCCGATGGTGATCGGGAACCACCGCTACATCGACGGGGGTGCGTGGTCCTCGACCAACCTCGACCTCCTTGCCCACGAAGGGCTGGACGAGGTCTTCGTGCTGGCCCCGCAGGTGAGCTTCGACCCAGACGCACCCAAGCAGTGGGCCACTCGCCTCGAGCGACAATGGCGAAACAGGGTGACCCGCAAGGTTGTCCGGGAGATCGACACCGTTCATCGCCACGGCACCGAGGTCACGGTCCTGGGCCCTGGCCCCGCCGACCTCGAGGCCTTCGGCGGCAACCTGATGGACATCTCGAGGCGCCCGGCGGTCATTGAGACCTCGCTGCGTACTTCGGCCCTCGCACTGCGTGATCCGGCCCCGCTGCCCAACGGTGACGACTTCAGTGATGTGGGATGACGGTGACCAGGATCTACGTGCCCCTCAACGCCATGATGCTCCGAGTCCTGGACAGGGATCACTCGCTGAGCGAGCTACCGATCCTCGCGTATGCCGTCACGGAGGCCGTGCGGGCCGCAGCCAGGGGCGCGGGCCAGGACGAGTGGGAGTACACCGCACTGAGCGACGCCGTCAGGGCCTCCGCCGTCCTGCTGACCTCTGAGGAGAGCCGCCGCATCGTGGCGGCTGCTGACGTCTCGGACGAGGCGGTGGGCCCGCCGGTCCCCACGAGCGCCATCGACGAGTCGGCCGTGACCGTCTCTGAACCCGTTGCGCTCAACCGGATTGCCTCCTTTCACGTGGACGGTGAC
>JBDTYK010000104.1:0-8903 GCA_040005715.1 Actinomycetota bacterium
CGAGGTGTACGAGCTTGTGGGCGACCTGTTCGACTTCGAGCCCGTGCTCCGGGATTCCTTGGTTCCCGCCATGCCGTTCCAACCGGTCTGCAGCAAGGACTGCCCGGGCCTGTGCTCCGAGTGTGGAGTGCACCTGGCAGAGCACCCGACGCACCATCACGACCAGCTCGACCCACGATGGGCGGCGTTGCAGAACATCGCGACGGCTCCCGGCACGCTAGAGGCTCCCGAACACTCAACAGGCTCTTAACACCAACAGAAAGTGAACTGACGTGGCTGTCCCGAAGCGGAAGACGTCGCGATCCAACACCCGTTCGCGTCGTGCGAACTGGAAGGCGACGGCGACCACGCTGACCCCGTGCCCGCAGTGCTCTGCGCCCAAGCAGCCGCACATCGCGTGCCCGTCTTGTGGCATGTATGCCGGACGCCACTATGGCGTTGCGGAGCGTAGCGAGCACCAGGGCTGACCCGGTCGCCCTGCCCGTGACTGTCTCTCGGTCCAATGAGGGGGACGACAGGTCTCAGCGACCCGTCGAACATCTGACCGCCCACCTTCTGCAGGTGGTCGGCGAGAAGATCGACGAGGCGCTGCTGCTGCGTGCCCTGATGCACCGGTCCTACGCGTACGAGAACGGTGGGCTGCCCAACAACGAGCGCCTCGAGTTCCTGGGGGACTCGGTTCTTGGACTGGTTGTCACCGACAGCCTCTACATCAGGCATCCGGACCTGGCCGAAGGTCAGCTCGCCAAGCTTCGGGCGGCGGTTGTCAACATGCATGCCCTGGCCGGTGTGGCTCGCACGTTGAGCCTGGGCAGCTACATCTTCCTGGGCCATGGTGAGGAGAGCACCGGTGGACGTGACAAGGCATCGATCCTGGCCGACACCATGGAAGCCGTCATCGGCACGGTCTATCTGTCCGCCGGCCTGGACGCCGCCACAACGTTCGTCCACCATCTGCTGGACCCGCTGATGAAGTCCACCGCCAGCCTGGGCGCCGGCCTGGACTGGAAGACGAGCCTGCAGGAGCTCACTGCCTCGGGTTCGCTGGGAGTGCCCGAGTACCACGTCACCGAGGAGGGCCCCGACCACGAGAAGACCTTCCACGCCGAGTCGGTTGTCGGCTCGGAGGTGCTCGGGTCGGGCACAGGGCACAGCAAGAAGGAAGCCGAGCAGAAGGCTGCGGCAATCGCCTGGACCGAGCTTCACCGCCGGGCCAATGCGGTTCTCTCCAGCGCCGTTGAGCCCGCCAGGCTGGATGACGACGACCCAGAGCAGGATGCCTGAGCTTCCCGAGGTCGAGGTCGTCCGTCGAGGGCTGCATGATCACGTCGTCGGTCGCCGCATCGAGGACGCCCAGTTCTTCGGTGCGCGCGTTACACGTCGACATCTGCCGGGGCCGGTCGATCTCGCAGACCGTCTGCGCGGCAACCTGGTTCAAGCCGCTCGACGTCGGGGCAAGTACCTCTGGCTGGTGCTGGAGGCGCCCGACGGTCATGAGCAGGGCCTGATCATCCACCTCGGTATGAGCGGCCAGCTCCTCGTCGAAGCGGCCGACGCGCCTCGGGAGCCTCACCTGCACGCCACGTTCGACTTTGCCGACGACGGCCCCCAGCTGCGCTTCGTGGACCAGCGAACCTTCGGCGGGATGACCCTTTCCGAGCTGATGTCAGGTGGCATCCCTGCCAGCATCAGGCACATCGCAGCGGACCTTCTCGAGCCGGCCTTCGACAAGGGCTCGGTCATCGCGCGGCTGAAGCTGCGGCATACCGGGATCAAACGCTCCCTGCTCGATCAGGGACTGCTCTCCGGAATTGGCAACATCTATGCGGACGAGGCCCTTTGGCGCGCCGTCGTCCATGGCGAGCGCGAGGCAGCGACGCTCTCGAAGCCGGCACTTGGGCGGTTGATCGAGCATGCCCGCGACGTCATGCTTGAGGCGCTGGACCATGGCGGCACGAGCTTCGACTCGCTGTACGTCAATGTCAACGGCGCCGGTGGCTACTTTGAACGGTCGCTGAACGCCTACGGCCGCGAAGGCCATCCGTGTCGGCGCTGCGGCACGCTCATCCGGCGCGAGGCATTCATGAACCGCTCGTCGTACTTCTGTCCTCGATGCCAGCCGCGGCCGCGGGGCGCGGTTATCGTTCTTCGGTGAACACCTCCCAGCAGACGCCGCTGAGCATGCCCGACTCCGCCGACGGCTGGGAGCACTGGCTGGACGAACGTTGCGGGGATCAGCTGGCGGCGGCACGTTCGCTGGTCGGGACCATCAAGGCGGCGCAACCCACGGGCGCCGCTGAGCTGCTGAGCTCCTGGAACGAGGTGTCGGTCGCCCTGAACAACGCCATGTCTGCTGCGTCACTGGTCAGCCAGGTCCACCCGCAGGAAGCGGTGCGCTCGCAGGCCGAGGCCGCCGAGCAGGAGGGCAACCAGCTCTCGACCGACCTGGGTCTGGATCGCGACCTCTTCGAGATCTTCGCGATGGCCGACGCCACTGGTCTGGACGATGCTGCGGCCAGGGTCCTGCGACTGACCTTGCGCGACTTCCGGCGGGCCGGCGTAGACCAGGACGAGCCGACGCGAGCCCGGCTGCGAGAGCTGGCTGATCGCGAGCTGGTCCTTGACCAGGAGTTCGGCAAGAACATCCGCGACGATGTTCGCAGCATCTCGGTGGCTCCCGGCCAGCTGTCCGGCCTGCCACAGGACTACGTCGACGCCCACCCGGCAGGTGCTGATGGTCGCATCACGATCACCACCGACTATCCCGACGTGATCCCGTTCATGACGTTCGCCCTGGACCCAGGAGCCCGGCGCGCCCTGATCGCGGAGTTCCTCAACCGTGCCTGGCCGGTCAACGACGCAGTGCTCCGACAGCTTCTGGGCGCGAGGGCGGAGCATGCCAGGATCCTTGGCTTCAAGTCGTGGGCAGACTTCGACGCCGAGGTGAAGATGATCGGGCGCGGGGCCGCGATCGGGGACTTTGTCGACCGGATCACGGCTGCCGCAGAGGAGTCCGGCCGCCGGGACCTCACGGTGCTCCTGGCCCGGTTGCGTGTCGATCGTCCGGAGGCCGGCGTCGTGGACCGGGCCGACTCTGCGTTCTACAAGGAGGTCGTGCGCCGTGAGCGCTTCGATGTCGATGCCCAGCAGGTGCGCCGGTACTTCGAGTTCGACAAGGTTCGACGAGGCCTGCTGGATGTCACCGGCCGGCTCTTCGGGCTGACCTACCAAGAGGTGCAGGGCGGGTCGTCGTGGCACGAGGACGTTGCGGTCTATGACGTGCAGCTCGACGGGACGATCCTGGGCCGGATCTATCTTGACCTGCACCCACGCGAGGGCAAGTACAAGCACGCAGCCCAGTTCGACCTCGTCGCCGGCATCCTCGGGCGGCAGCTGCCCGAGGGGGTACTGGTCTGCAACTTCGGGCGAGGGCTGATCGAGCACTCCGACGTGGTGACGCTCTTCCACGAGTTCGGGCACCTGGTCCATCACCTGCTGGCCGGGCGCCATGAGTGGGCCAGGTTCTCAGGGGTGGCAACCGAGAGGGACTTCGTCGAGGCTCCGTCGCAGCTTCTTGAGGAGTGGGCCTGGGACGCCGATGTGCTTCGAACCTTCGCGACCGACGATGCGGGCGTGCCCATCCCTGAGGCGCTGGTGGCCAAGATGCGCGCAGGCGAGGACTTTGGCAAAGGATGCTTCGCCAGGACCCAGCTCTCCTATGCGGCCACCTCCTACCGCCTGCACCAGGGGCCGGTGGCGGACATCACCGAGCTCGTGAACGAGATCCAGGCGGAGTATGACCTCTTTGCGCAGGTCGAGGGCACCCACTTCCATACCTCGTTCGGCCACCTGGGCGGCTACTCGTCGGCCTACTACACCTACATGTGGAGCCTGGTGATCGCCAAGGACCTGTTCTCCGCTTTCGACCGCGGGAACCTGTTTGCCCCCGAGAATGCCAGGCGCTACCGCGACACGGTTCTGGCCGCCGGCGGCAGCAAGGACGCAGCAGACCTCGTGACCGACTTCCTCGGGCGTCCTTACAACATCGAGGCTTTCAGCACCTGGCTGCAGGAAGCCCCTACCCCCGCGGACGAGAAGGGCGTCGCTGGCCCTGTTCGCACGCTCCCTTGACGGGCTACCCGCCCCCCGTCCCTCTCGCTGTCTCGGCGGGGTAGCGAACGCCCAGTTCAGCGCGGGCCCGGTCGATCAGCTCCAGTACCGCGATGGTGTCGGCGTGCGGAGCCAGAGGACTTTCGAGCAGACCTTCGCGAAGACAGCGTTCGACCTCCTGGATCTGAGGCCCGTATGTCGTGCCCGAACCTTTCACTGTGGACTCACCTTCACTAGTGGTGATCACGAGGCGCTGCGGGTTGAGAAACCAGGGCTCGACCGAGATCGAGCCCGTCGTTCCTGCCACCGTGGCGAGGCCAGGGGTCCATGCCGTTGTCGCACAACGCAGCTGGGCGATGGCGCCTGACCGAAAGCCCCACTGAAGCGCGACGACCGCATCGGAACCGGTGGGGGAGAGCGTGCCCTGCACCTGCTGAAAGTCAGGACGGCCGAGGAAGAGCCACGCGAAGTGGATGGGGTAGATCCCCAGATCGAGCAGGGCGCCGCCACCGTTCGAGAGGTCGTACAGCCGATGTGAGGCGTCGAACGCGACCTCGATGGAGAAGTCGGCGTGCACGGCCACCACCTTGCCGATGTCGCCGCGGTTCACCATCTCCCGGGCTTTGCGAATCAGTGGGTTGGCCCGCATCCACAGCGCTTCCATGGCGAAGACCCCCCGCTCCCGGGCGGCCGTCAGGACCTCGCGCGCCTGGGAGGCGTTCAAGGCCAGAGGCTTTTCGACCAGCACGTGCTTGCCGGCCTCGATCGCCATCAGTGCCTGCTCGCGATGAAAGGGGTGTGTGGTGGCCACATACACGACGTCGACGTCGGGATCCTCGACCATGGCCTGGTAGTCGCCGAAGCTGTGGCTTGCGCCGAATCGCGCGGCAAACGAAGCCGCACGGTCGCCGTCGCGTGCCGCGACGGCATACAGCAGGTTGCTGCCACCCAGGTCGGCGGCCAGCGAGGCGGCGATACCCCCGGCGCCGATGAAGCCCCATCGAATCGGACGACCCGTTGTGATCTGGGACACAGTCGCAGCCTATGTCACGAGGGGACCAGATGGCCCCGCGTGCTCACTGTGCATGGGGCCGGGGCCAAAGGACTATCCGTTTGGCGAAATGTAACTAGTTCCTCCCGTTGACCTGCCCCGATAGGAGGTGAGACTCTGGAATAGCCCCAGGGACGGTTGGAGCCAAGGGGAGCCCGTAATGTGTTGTCCATCGCCCTTCGCACGCGCGAAGGAACCTGTCGGAGTTGGTATGGCCAAGGCAATTTTGGGTCAGCGAGTTTACCGGGACGATCGCTTGGTTCTGGAGACCGCTCGACTGAGGTCGCGGGTTCGCGATCTGGAGACCGTGATCGAAGGCCTGCAGAATGACAATGACAGGCTGCGCGAAGGGACACGCGCAAGGGTCGGGGCTGTCCGCGAATCCGTTCACTGAGCACGGCGGGGGCCATCGGCCCTGCGCGTGGCGCTTCTCGCCGCTACAGTGATGCCGTTCATCGCCGGCCCAGAGGAGCTCATCGCTCGTGTACGTCAAGAGCCTGACCCTGCGTGGCTTCAAGTCCTTCGCCTCGGCAACCTCGTTGCGCCTGGAGCCCGGCATCACCTGCATCGTCGGCCCCAACGGCTCCGGTAAGTCCAATGTCGTCGACGCCCTCGCCTGGGTCATGGGTGAGCAGGGCGCAAAGAGCCTGCGCGGCGGCAAGATGGAGGACGTCATCTTCGCCGGCACGGCCGCTCGGGCTCCGCTCGGGCGTGCCGAGGTCTCGCTGACCATCGACAACTCCGATGGTGCTTTGCCGATCGACTACACCGAGGTCACCATCGCCCGGACGATGTTTCGCAACGGCGGCTCCGAGTACGCGATCAACGGCACGCCCTGCCGACTGCTGGACATCCAGGAGCTGCTGGCCGACTCCGGCATCGGCAGGGAGATGCACGTCATCGTCGGGCAGGGACAGCTCGACGCGGTCCTGCGCGCTACCCCCGAGGAGCGGCGCGGGTTCATCGAGGAGGCCGCGGGGGTCCTCAAGCACCGCAAGCGCAAGGAACGCGCGCTGCGCAAGATGGAGGCGATGGAAGCCAACCTCACCCGGGTCAACGACCTCACCGGTGAGATCCGCCGCCAGCTGGGACCCCTTGGTCGCCAGGCCGAGGCCGCCCGCAAGGCCGCGACTATTCAGGCCGCCGCCCGCGACGCACGCCTTCGGCTGCTTGCCGATGACCTGACCCAGCTGACGAGCACTCTCGATCAGGAGGTCGCCGACGAGACCGCTGTGATCGTTCGTCGGACCGAGGTCGAGGAGGCCCTCTCGACAGTCCGGTCGCGACTGGCGGCCCTGGAGCTTGAGGCTCAGGATGCGGCGCCGCTGGTGGCTCGCGCCCAGGAACGATGGTTCGCCTTGTCCTCGCTGCGCGAGCGGCTCATCGCCACCGGGTCACTGGCGGCCGAGCGGGTGCGCCTCCTCTCCGAGGACGAGGGGGAGGCCGTCGTCAACAGCCTGCGCGACCCCGCTGCGCTGCGGGCCCAGGCTGCCTCGGTACGGCTGCAGGAGCAGTCGCTGATCGCCGAGACCGACCAGGCCAAGGAGGCGCTGGACGCAGCGGTCGCCGGGCGCGCCGAGGTCGAGATCGCGTATGCCGCCGAGACCGCGCGTCTGACGCGACTGGCCCGCGCAGCCGCAGACCGTCGTGAGGGCCTGGCCAAGCTGGCCGGCCAGGTAGGGGCACGGCGCAGTCGGATCGAGGCCGGTGAGGCCGAGATCGGCCGGCTGGAGCTTGCCGTCGGCCAGAGCAGGGCCCGCGCCGACCAGGCGCAGAAGGAGTTCGCAGCTCTTGACGCGTCGGTCGCCGTTGACGAAGAGGGCGAACAAGGCCTCGACACGATCTACGAGCAGGCTGCCGCTGCTCTGGATCTGACGGAGTCAGAGGTGCTCAGATGGCGCGAGGAGGAGCGACTCGCCGAAGGTGACCGTGCGAGCGCCGGCGCCAGGCTTGATGCGCTCGAGCTCAACCTGAGACGCAAGGATGGTGCTGCTGCCCTTCTGGCGGCGGGCGACCAGGTTCAGGGGCTGGTCGGCTCGGTCGCCGCGCTCCTTCAGGTGACGTCTGGACATGAGGCCGGTATTGCCGCTGCCCTCGGATGGGCAGCGGATGCCCTGGCAGTTGACTCCGTGCAGGCGGCGCAGGATGCCGTCACGATCCTGCGTGAGCAGGACGCCGGTCGGGCAGGCTTCCTCGTGGCGGCCACCGCGACCACCGTTGAGGTGGCCGGCTGGCCGAGGCTGAGCGGTGGAGCAGTCTGGGCGCGTGACGTGGTCAGCTGCCCGGACAGCGTACGACCGGCCGTTGAGCAGCTGCTGGGTCGCATCGCCCTCGCGCCGGACGCATCCACCGCGGTAGATCTGGTCGCTCTGGGCCAGGGCATCACGGCGGTCACCCCCGGGGGTGATGTCTATGCCCCCGGCTACGTGCGGGGCGGCAGTGCCGCCGTCCCCAGCCTGATCGAGACCCAGGCAGCCGTCGAGGAAACGCGCGACAAGGTCAAGGGCGCTGCTGCCCGCGGCGAGCAGGCCAGGATGGCTCTGACCAGCGCGACCGGCCGTGTCGCGCTGGCCAAGGACGTTGTGGCAGCCGCCCTTGAGCGCCTTCACGAGTCTGACGCCAGGATGGCTGCCGTCGCCGAGCGGCTGGGGCAGCTCGCCGGCTCGGTGCGGGCCGCACGAGGGGAGTCCGAGCGGATCGAACGGGCCATCGCCGCGGCAGAGACTTCTCTGGGCAGTGACCGGGCCGACCATCTCGAGCTCAGTGAGCGCCTCGATGCCGCCAGCGTGGAGCCCGGCGAACAAGACCCCTCAGGCGACGAGCGCGACCGTCTGGAGCTTGGTGCCGCCAAGGCCCGCGCAGCCGAGACCGAGCTGCGACTCACGCTGCGCACCCGCGAAGAGCGCGCCCGCGCCCTCCTTGGGCGGGCCGAGTCGCTGGAGGCCGCCGCGCGCGCGGAGGTCCTGGCCCTTGAGCGGGCCAAAACAAGGCAGGAGCGTCGTCAACGCGAGATCACCGTGGCCGACGCGGTAGGGCGCGGCGCGGCATACGCGGTACACGACGTGGCTCTTGCTCTTGAACAGGCGACGTCACAAAGGACTGGGGCTGAGCACGGCCGCATCGAGCGCGATGGCGCGCTGACCGTGGTGCGCCGTGAGATCGGGGTGCTGGGCGACGAGCTGCGCGACCTGACCGACTCGGTCCATCGCGACGAAGTGGCACGGACCCAGCAGCGTCTGCGCATCGAGACGCTGCAGAACAAGGCGGTCGAGGAGCTGGGAATCGACCCCGAGCTGCTGGTCGAGGACTTCGGACCGCATCGGCCGGTGCCGATGATCGCCGACCCCGACGACCCGGCTCAGGGGCCTGACGAGCCCTATGTGCGTGACACCCAGGTCAGACGTCTTCGGTCCGCCGAGCGCAAGCTCGCGAGCATCGGGCGGGTCAACCCGCTCGCGCTGGAGGAGTACGCCGCGCTCGAGGAGCGCCACAAGTTCCTGACCGAGCAGCTCGAAGACCTCAAGAGCTCCAAACGCGATCTCATGGAGATTGTTCGTGAGGTCGACGAGCGGGTCGAGAAGGTCTTCACCGAGGCTTACCACGATACTGCAGCACAGTTCGAGGGTGTGTTCAGCCGGTTGTTCCCCGGAGGGGAGGGACGACTGGTGCTCACCGACCCAGACAACATGCTGACGACCGGAATCGAGGTCGAGGCTCGCCCGCCCGGCAAGAAGATCAAGCG
>JBDTYK010000105.1:0-8782 GCA_040005715.1 Actinomycetota bacterium
AAGACAAGAGAGACGGTATCGGCGGGTTGGATGAGATGGAGCACATCGGCACAAGCCGGGGGACTAGCCTCCCCGACGATGGTTAGCTCTCCGTCCAGTCAGACCATCGACCCGGCCGCCCACGAGGGGCTGATGTCGCTGGTTCCGTTCGAGATCGATCAGGTCCACCAGCTTTGGCGCTGAAAGGTATGGACTTGGCAAAGGAACGGTATGCCGTTCATCGGTAATTCGTATAGGAGTGGTGTCCGAACGGGTGATGCCGGCAACCCTTGTGCGCGCGCACCGTTGGAGGTAGGGGGAGCACGGCAACGCTCCTGTCCTCCCCAGGGGGGGACAGGAGCGTTGCACCAGAGAAGGTTGCGCCGCCCGGAACACACCCAGCCAGCACTCCCACCCAAGGCGTACAAACGTTCCGACGTGGACCTGATCGGGCGGATCCCGGCCGTCGACCAAGGGCCGACCTGCGTGATCTCCGGGCGTCCCTTTATAGGCATTGCGTCGTCTCTCTTGACGTCCGACTCAGCGTTTGACACCATTTGGTTATGGAACCTGATGGTTATGGGGTGGCGGTGCTGGACGCCACGTTCCACGCATTGGCCGATCCGACCCGGCGAGCGATCCTGGCCCGGCTGGCCACTGGTGAGGCGAGCGTGACCGAACTGGCCGCACCATTCCAGATCTCGCAGCCGGCCATCTCAAAGCACCTCAAGGTGCTCGAGAAGGCGGGGCTCATCTCCCGAGGCCATGTGGCGCAACGGCGGCCGTGCCGGCTCGAAGCCACGCCCATGCGCGAGGCGACCGCATGGCTGGCCAACTTCCGGCTGTACTGGGAGGAGAGCTACCAGAGGCTGGACGTGCTGCTCGAATCCCTTCAGAAGGGCGACCCGTCATGACCCTCAGCGTCACCACACCGACCGACCGCGAGATCGTGCTCACCCGCAGCTTCATCGCCCCCGGCCAGCTGGTCTTTGACGCCTACACCAAACCGGAGCTGCTGACCCGGTGGTACGGGGCGCGCGGCTGGAACCTGATCGGCTGCGACTTCGAGCTGCGTGAGGGAGGCCGGTATCGCTTCGAGTCCCTGGGCCCGCACGGCGACACCATGGTCCAGACCGGCACCGTCCGCCAGATCCGGGCGCCGATCCGCCTGGTGCTCACCGAGCTGTTTGAGGATCAGTCATACCCGGGCGAGACGCTTATCACGCACGAATTCTCTGAGCACAGCGGACAGACGACGGTCACCACCACTGTGCGCTACGCAACACCAGAGGGTCGCGATGCCGTGCTGCGTTACCCGATGGCACGCGGCGTGGGCGAGTCGGGCGACCGGCTCGTGGAGCTGCTCACCGATCTCGATGTCAACAACAGAAAGGAACTGCCATGAACTGGACCCTTGAGGTCGTCATGGTCCCGGTATCCGATGTAGACCGGTCCAAGGCCTTCTACGCTCACCAGCTCGGCTTCAACGTCGACCACGACACCGTCATCGGCGACGCAGTCCGGGTGGTGCAGTTGACCCCGCCCGGATCGGGCTGCTCGATCGTCATCTCCAAGGGACTCGGGGAGGGGATGGCGCCCGGATCGCTGAAGGGTGTTCAGCTCGTCGTTGCCGACATCCACGAGGCGCGCGCCCAGCTACTGGATCACGGCGTGGAGGTCGGCGAGGTCACCAAGCTCGGCGAGAACCCGATGGGCGTGGACCACGAGCTAGACAATGTGGGCTTCGTGTTCTTCGACGACCCCGACGGCAACTCGTGGGCCGTCCAACAGATCTCCAACCGCGGCTCGCTGTAGCGGCTGGCCAGGGACGTCCCGGCGCTCCCGGCGACTGATGCATTGGCTGGGAACCACCAGACATGGCGACGTGGCGCGAAACAGGGAAGATGGGTGGGTGAACGACAAGGCCAGTGTGCAGCCCTCGATGCTGCTGAGACCCCTGGGCCTTTCGGACGAGAGGCAGGCACTGCAGGCGCACGACGAGCTCGCCGGCGATGGCTTCGAGTTCCTGTTTGACCTGGACCAGGGTGCGCCGTGGTCGGCCTACTGTGAGCGGTTGGAGAGCCGGCGCCTCGGCGTTAATCTGCCTGAGGGCAGGGTGCCAGGGACGTTTCTTGTCGCTGTCGCTGAAGGGCAGATTGTCGGCCGGGTTTCGATCCGGCACACGCTCAACGCCTACCTCGCAGAGGTGGGGGGTCACATCGGCTACGGGGTTCGTCCCGGCTTTCGTCGCCGGGGTTACGCGACGGCCATACTGCGCCAGTCCCTCGTGGTCGCGTCGTCGATTGGTCTTGAGCGAGTGCTGGTGACCTGTGATGACGACAACGTGGGCTCGGCCAAGGTGATCGAGAACTGCGGTGGTGTTTTGGAGAACGTCGTCGCGGGCCGTGACGGGTCGGTGCCCAAACGCCGGTACTGGGTCGAGACCGCCGCACGCCGATGATCCTTCAACGGCCGGCGAACCTAGCTCGCTCCCCAGGGGCCAAGTGTCAGGAGCGTCGCTGGGCACCGCGATGGACGCGCCTGCCACGCCGGTAGATTGCGCGACTGTGGAGACTTTTCCGGGGGACCCAGATCGGGTGGCGACGATGTTGCCGGGCCGCGAGTACTCCCCTGCGGCTCCGTTTCTGCACTACGCCACGATGCTTCTGGTGGAGCGGCCAGCGGTGCGGAGGTCATGGAAGTCGCTGGCGCGGACCACGGCTTGGAGTTTGGTGTGGCTGTCGCACCGGCCATGGCCGCTCTACGTCTGGTGATGGAGCGAATGGCGTCGTTCGTCGACAACCTTCCTGTCGCCGGGTGATCGCTACGAGCGGCCATCGCGAGAATCCGTCGCGGTCAGTCGGTCCAGCCGATGGCGTCCAGAGTAGAGGCAGGTGGATACCTGAGCCGTACGTAGATCGTGCGGAACATGTCAGGCGGGTGACGTCTTCGTAATATATGAATGGATCGGTTCGATGTCTGCCCACTATTGGCTTGGCGCGTCTTCGTCGCACACCCCCTGGTGCAGCGGGGGCGCGCCTTCAACGTACTTGGCCGCGATCCCAGCGATTACCACCCAGGGCCCGATCACCCTCTTAACGACACCGAGCATCGCTACCGTTGGGTGATGAACTACGAAGATTTCGTCAGCGGTGTCGTGAAGGTCTGCGAGGGCGCAGGAGCCGGCATCATGATTTTTGGCGGCCTCTTCGCGTTCACCCATTACGCGCAGCAGGTTCTCATCCGCGCCCCCCAGTCGTACCGACAGCTGCGCGCCAACCTCGGAAGGGTGATCCTGCTCGGTCTCGAAGTGTTGATCATCGCCGACATCATCCGAACGATCGTGGTCGACCAGTCGCTCGAGAGCGTCGGAGTGCTGGGAGTGATCGTGTTGATCAGGATCGTTTTGAGCTTCTCGCTGGAAGTCGAGATCGACGGGGCTTGGCCATGGAATGGGTGGCGGATCCAGTTGGCAGAGCGGGGAACCAAGACGGGCTCCGCGGAAGACGGCTAGCCTCAGCGGGCCAAGCCAGCCGATGGCAGTGGGTGAGTGGTTTGGGTCTCACTCAGCGCCGGGTTCGGCCCTCACGCAGCATCCGCAACGCCTGCTCGACCCGCGACCTGATCGTCTCATCACGCTTGGCCTCGCCGATCCAGCGGGCGAACTCCTTGCGGTGCGACGGCGCCAGGGCGTCGAACGCCGCCTTGGCAGCCTCGTCACCCGCGAGCGCCACGGCGAGCTTTGGGGGCACCGCGATCTCTGGCAGCGCAGAGTTCAGGGTGATGACCACGTCAACGACATCGCCGATCTCCACCCCAAGGTCGGCACGAAGCTTCTTGCTGAATCCCACCAGGTTCTCCCCGCCCACGCGCCCCACCCGTGCCGCGGCACTGATCCCGTTGGCCGTCACCGTCACAGCCGGCGTCTTGCCGGCGCCGAGCGCTGTGACCTGACCGTCGGTCAAGACGATCGCGGCCGCCGGGCCACGCGGTTCGAGGGTCGCCCGAAGCTGGAGAGGGGAGTCGGAGGTGGCCACGCACCAACCCTAGGACAGCCGGCCCTCGCTGAGCCCCGCTTGCGGCCCTGGCGGCAGGGCTGTGCAGAACCTGGTCTGGACTGCGCATTGCGAGGCCCCGGGGAAGGTGGATCGACACCCGCTGACCGGGGTTATCGCTACGCTTGAGGCATGCCTATGGAGCTGCCCGAGCTGCTGCTCAGTGATGCACGGGCATGGCGGGACTGGCTCGGGCAGCACCACGGTGAGTCGCCGGGGGTGTGGCTGGTGCTGCACAAGAAGGGTGGTCAGGTCACGACATTGACCTACGATCAGGCCCTGGACGAGGCGCTGTGCTTCGGCTGGATCGACGGCCAGCTGGGCAGACGTGATGGTGAAAGCTACCGACAGCGCTTCACGCCGAGAACGTCGCGTAGTGCGTGGTCCGCACGCAACGTCGATCATGTGGGGCGGCTGACGGCTTCGGGGCAGATGCACGCTTCCGGGCGGGCCGTAGTGGAGGCGGCGCAAGCAGATGGTCGCTGGGATAGCGCGTATGCCGGGCAGGCCAGTGCCACCATGCCTGAAGACCTTGAGGTGGCGATCAGCGCCAATCCTGCGGCCCGGGCCATGCTGGAGAGGCTCAGCTCCACCAACCGGTACGCCCTGATCTACCGGGTGAACGCTGTGAAAGCGGCTGCTACGCGAGCGAGGAAGATTGCCCAGTTCGTGGCGATGCTCGAGCGCGGCGAAACGCCCTACCCGCAGAAGAAGTGAACGCGGAGTGACTTGCCACCTGGTCGCGCTCTGCTTCGACGCGAACGACCCGCTCCGTCTCGCTCGGTTCTGGGCCGGCGTGCTTGGCTGGCAGCTGGCCGAAGACCGCCGCGAAGGCATCGCGATCCTGCCGAGCGATGACACGGGGTTCCAGATCCGGTTCCTTCAGACGTCGGAGCGCAAATCCTGCCAGAACCCGCTACACCTCGATCTGACAAGCACGTCGCCTGACGACCAGCAGCAGACGGTATCGAGGTCGCTCGGGCTTGGTGCCCGGCACATCGACATTGGTCAGCGTCCGGAGGAGGGACATGTCGTGCTTGCCGACCCGGAGGGCAACGAGTTCTGCGTCATCGAACCGGACAACAGCTTCCTCGCCGACTGCGGATTCATTGGAGCGGTTGCTTGTGACGGCTCGCAGGAGGCAGGCTACTTCTGGAGTGACGCGCTGGGGTGGCCGTTGGTCTGGGATCAGGACCAGGAAACCGCGATTCGATCGCTGCGCGGCGGGCCGAAGATCACTTGGGGTGGTCCGCCATTGATGCCCAGGACCGGCAAGGACCGGTTGCATTTCGACATCGCTCCACCCCTCGATGGTGATCAGCACGCAGAGGTTGACCGTCTGGTCTCGCTTGGGGCAAGTCGAGTCGACATCGGCCAGGGGGAGGTCAGCTGGGTGGTCATGGCCGATCCCGATGGCCATCAGTTCTGTGTGCTTACCCCGCGATAGCGCGACCCCGACCTCTACGTCAGCGGTCAGACCCCCGTCACAGCTCGCGGTCTGCGACCAAGACGAAGGATCGTGGTCGTCAGAAGGACCACGATCCTTCGCCATGTCGGGGGATCGCCTCCGCGCGGGGCGTAACACCCGGATCGCTAACGGGCGGACCGGTCGTAACGCTCGTGCGCATCAGCCTGGCGTTGCCTCGCGTCATTCGCGTCATTCGCGCCACGACCGGCCCGCTCGGCGGCCGCCAGTGCCCTTCGCTGATCCTCCTGAGCCGCCGACTGCGCCCCCAGCGCCTCGTCCAGATGTCGGCGCGCTCGCTCGACGCGACTACTGCTCTCGGCAACTGCCTGGTCCGCCGCTTCGAGCCGGTCAAGTGCGTCCTGGCTTGCCGCGACTGCCTTCTCGACGGCTGACCTTGCCTTGGCAACGCCGTCCTTGGCGCGCTCGCGATGTTCAAGTACGTCCTTTGAGGTTGTCGCCGACTGGGCCAAACCTGGGCTGGGCTTGTTGGCCGAGACGGGCTCCCCGCCGCCGCCGGCAAGAGCCCCAAAACCGCTGTTCTGCATCGCCGCGGTGAGCCGGCCGTTGGCTAGTGCGTCGGCAGCATCAGGATCGGCTATTGCCGCACGCAGCGTGTCTTCCAGACCGCGTGCGGTGTTCTCGCTGACCTTGCGGCCTTCGGCGCTGGCTAGCCTGCGGGCCTGCTGAACCAGCGCGTGGACGAGCTGGCGTTGCTGTCGGGACAGCTCACGAAGCTGGTCCCCGGACAACGTGGCGGTCGCTTCCCGCAGCGCCACGCCCAGGTCCAGCAGTGGTCGGAGCTCGTCGGCCCCTTGGCGAGCGAGCTGGTTGGCCAGCCACGCGACCAGCGTCGGCTTCGGGAGCCGATGGATCCGCGCGGCCAAAGCCTTGTCGCCAAGGGACCTGGCTTGCCGCTCCCGATCAGTCCGGGTGGAGACGAACTCATCCAACGCCAACCCGTACAGCTCATCGGAGACAGACTCGACATCCACGAGATCATCCTGCCTCACGACCGAGTCGGGCCCGTCTGTCTGCCATCCATGGCCGGTGGGCTCACAGCTCGATGCGCCTCGGCCAGTAGCCCCGCGCCCGATTTGAGAGGATGGGCCTGTGTTCCAACCGAGTGGGAGGCCCCGTTCGATCCTTTCGGTACAACCGACGAGATTCCTGACTCACCGACCGTGAGAGCTTCCACGTGAGGACCAGACATGAGTGCATGGACCATCGACCAGATCCCTGACCAGTCGGGCCGACGTGTGGTGGTCACCGGGGCGAGCTCCGGTCTCGGGGAGGTCACCGCGCGTGAACTTGCTCGCAAGGGTGCCGAGGTCGTGCTCGCCGTCCGCGACACCAGCAGGGGAGCAGCCTCCGAACGGCGGATCCGCAGCAAGGTCCCCGGCGCCCTGGTTGAGGTGAGGGCACTGGATCTGGCTTCGTTGGCGTCGGTACGCGCCTTCGTGTCCGGACTGGTCGCCCAGTCCCCCCAGCTGGATCTGCTGGTGAACAATGCCGGCATCATGATGACCCCCGAGGGCCGCACTGCTGACGGGTTCGAGCTGCAGCTGGGCACCAACCATCTAGGTCACTTCGCACTCACCGGTCTCCTGCTCGAAGCTCTGGGTCGTGGCGCTGGGCCACGGGTGGTGACAGTCAGCTCCATCGAGCACAAGTCGGGGCTCATCCATTTCGACGACCTTCAGCTGGAGCACGGGTACGCGTCCCGAAAGGCCTACCAGCAGTCGAAGCTCGCGAATACCATCTTCGGGATCGAGCTCGACCGCCGACTACGCGCCGCGGGCTCACCAATCCTCAGCGTCCTGGCGCACCCGGGGTACTCGGCCACCAACCTCCAGTCCACCGGCCCAACGGGGATGTCAGTCTTGGTGATGAAGATCGGCAATGCCCTCATTGCGCAGAAGGTGGACCGTGGGGCACTTCCGCAGCTCTTTGCCGCGACCGCGCCCACTGTTCACGGCGGCAGGTTCTACGGTCCTTCCGGGTTCCAGGAGATGCGCGGCGATCCCGTCGAGGTGCAAGCGGTCGCGGCAGCACACGATCCGGTCGCGGGCCGCCGCCTCTGGTCGGCGTCCGAGCGGCTCACCGGTGTGACGTTCCCCCTGCCGACGCCCAAAGACTGAGTGCCGGCCAATCCGGGCACCTGAAAAGTCGGAGATCCATCTGCTGGGTGGGGTGCCGGATGTCCAAGGCTTAGCGTTGAGGTAGCCGCACGTCCCTTAGCGCGGGGCGAGAATCAACCCAGGTGAGGTGTCGGATGACTTCTGACAGCGAGGTACTGAAGCGGGTGAAGGCCCTCGTCGACGAGGAGCACTCCCTGCGTGGCCAAGCAACGGATGGGGGAGTGTCCCCGAGCATTACGGGTGCACGCCTGAGCGAGCTCGAGCAGGCGCTGGACCAGTGCTGGGACTTGCTCCGGCAGCGTCAGGCGCTACGCGACTTCGGCCGTGACCCCGATGAGGCATCCGCGCGTCCTGTGAACCAGGTCGAGAACTACCTCGGCTAAGCCCGGGCCGACGCGAGAGCGTTGACCGACTTCTCGCCAAGCCGATGCGTGGGCTGATGCCTCACGGTTGCCTTCAATCGCGGGCTGACCGTCTCGCCCAAGGTCGGCTATGCGGACCTCGACTCCTGGGCGGCGAGGTAGCGTTCCACACGCCGGTCGGGGACGAGCCACATGATCGCCACGCTGGTGAAGACCAGGATGGCCAGCCAAGGGGCGACGAAGGACAGCGCGGTGCCGATCAGGTAGAGGACAGGAGAGAGCTTGCCCTTCATGTCATAACCGAGTGCCTCGCGCAGACCGGAACCTGGAACATGTGATGGTGGTTGCCCCAGTAGATGCCGATGTAGACGAAGCTGAGCGAGTAGGTCAGGAAACCGCTGCCAGAGCCCTGGAGCGCGTGCACGGTCGGCTCGGAAGGCACCTTCAGCTCCAGCACCATGATGGTGATGATGATGGCGAGAACGCCGTCGCTGAACGCCTCGAGCCGACTGGTTCGCATGTGCCCAGTCTTTCAGGAAGGGCAGACGGATGCCGGGCCGTCGAGGAAGGGGTATGCCGGTCAGTGGCGGCCAGGGTTCGGGGCCTCCTTCGCCGATCGGATACCCATAGGGGTATACTCAAGCGGTAGGATTCCCGGTCTCAGACTCGGGCACCGACCGCCTAGGACGTGGGTGTGCTTGAGCGTCTGCCCGGCAACGATGCCGTGGACAACAGGAGGGCACCATTCTCATGGGAAACGACACAACGGCTGCGGTTCTT
>JBDTYK010000106.1:0-8606 GCA_040005715.1 Actinomycetota bacterium
CCGTGCTCTGGTTCTGGCCTTCACGAGTGTCCCTCCCCTGAATCCGGGTTTGGTGAATCCGGTTGCGGCGGCTGGTCTTCGGGCTCGCCGACGTGGGTCTTGGGGAAGAGCCCGGCAGGCTTGCCCCGGCCGTCCCAGTTGAGCAGGTTGGTACGTCCACGACGATGCTCGGTCTCGACCACCGAGTCACTGGTCTGCCGATCCTTGAGCATCTGGAAGTTCTCCACCGCGATCGGCGTGGGCACGCCGGAGCCTTCACCGAAGGGCCCGGAGCCGCCCATCCCAGGACCGCCCTCGAAGTCGAGGCTGCACTCAGTCGCCAGCTCCTCGAGGGCGTGCGCCTGTTCAGCGTGCGCCGGTGGGATGACGTACCGCTCGTCGTACTTGGCAATGGCCAGCAGCCGGAACATGTCCTGGATCTGCTCACCGGTCATACCGACCGCCTCAGCCAGGGACTCGTCCGCAGGACGGCCCATGTTGACCTCACGCATGTAGGAGCGCATGGCCGCCAGCCGGCGCAGCACTGCGTCCACCGGTGCGGTGTCCCCAGCGGTGAACAGCTCGGCGAGGTACTCGATCGGGATCCGCAGCGCCTCGATCGCGGCGAACAGGTTCTGACCGTCCTCGGCGTCGTGGCCGGTATCACGCACGATGTCGACCACCGGTGACAGCGGCGGGATGTACCAGACCATGGGCATGGTGCGGTACTCCGGATGCAGCGGGAGCGCGACCTTGAAGGTGTTGATCAGCGCCCAGATCGGCGACCGCTGCGCTGCCAGGATCCAGTCCCTGGGTATGCCGGCCGCCTCCGCCTCGCGCATCACCACCGGGTCGCTCGGGTCCAGAAAGACGCCGCGCTGAGCCTCGTACAGGCCGTGGTCATCGGTGGTGGAGGCGGCCTCCAGGACCTTGTCCGCGTCATAGAGCATGAGGCCGATATAGCGGAGGCGGCCGACGCACGTCTCGGCGCAGACGGTCGGCTGCCCCACCTCGATGCGAGGGAAGCAGAACGTGCACTTCTCCGCCTTGCCGGTCTTGTGGTTGAAGTAGATCTTCTTGTAAGGACAGCCTGAGACGCACATGCGCCATCCGCGGCACCGGTCCTGGTCGACCAGGACGATGCCGTCCTCTTCGCGTTTGTAGATCGCGCCCGAGGGGCAGGAAGCGGCACATGAGGGGTTCAGACAGTGCTCGCAGATCCGCGGCAGGTAGAACATGAAGGTCTGCTCGAACTCGAACTTCACCTTGTCGGCGATGTTCTTGAGGATCACGTCCTTGTGCCCATGCTCGATCGAGCCGCCGAGGTCGTCGTCCCAGTTCGCGCTCCAGGCGATGTTGATGTTCTTGCCGGAGATCAGCGACTTGGGTCGAGCGACCGGCGTGTGCTCCTGGGCAGGGGCATCGGTCAGGGTGCTGTAGTCGTAGGTCCACGGCTCGTAGTAGTCCGAGATCGAGGGCAGCTTGGGGTTGGAGAAGATGGTCGCAAGCTTCTGGAGACGACCCCCGCCCTTGAGCGCGAGCCGCCCACGACGGTTCAGCGTCCAGCCGCCCTTCCATTTCTCCTGGTCCTCGTAACCGCGTGGATACCCTTGTCCGGGGCGGGTTTCGACGTTGTTGAACCATACGTACTCGGTGCCCGACCTATTCGTCCACGCCTGCTTACAGGTAACCGAGCAGGTGTGGCAACCGATGCACTTGTCCAGGTTCATCACCATCGCCATCTGAGCCATGACACGCATCAGTACGTCACCTCCTGCGAACGACGACGAATCATGGTGACTTCGTCTCGTTGGTTCCCGGTCGGGCCCAGATAGTTGAAGGCGAAGCAGAGCTGGGCGTAGCCGCCGATCAGATGGCTCGGTTTGATCATGAGGCGGGTCAGCGAGTTGTGGATGCCGCCCCGCTGCCCCGAGGTCTCGGCGATCGGGACGTCGATCAGCCGGTCCTGGGCGTGGTGCATGTAGACGGTGCCTTCAGGCATCCGGTGGCTGACGATCGCACGCGCGACCACGACGCCGTTGCGGTTGACCGCCTCCATCCAGTCGTTGTCGTGGATGCCGACCTTGGCCGCATCCTCCGCACTGATCCAGATGGTCTGGCCGCCGCGGGACAGCGAGAGCATGAACAGGTTGTCCTGGTACTCCGAGTGGATGGACCACTTGCTGTGCGGTGTCAGGTAACGCACCATCACCCCCAGCTCACCGCCTGGGCCCATCTCGCCGGTCACGCCGACCTCGGGCTCACCGAACAACGCCGACATGTCCAGGGGCGGCCGGAACACGGGCAGTCCTTCACCGAGCTCTGAGATCCAGTCGTGGTCGAGGTAGAAGTGCATCCGGCCGGTGAGGGTGTGCCACGGCTTGAGCCGTTCGACGTTGATCGTGAACGGTGAGTACCGCCGGCCGCCGGCCTCGGACCCGGACCATTCCGGGGAGGTGATGACCGGCACCGGCGCCCCTTGGGTGTTGGCGAACGTGATCCTCTTGCCTTCGTGCTCGGCGGCGAGGTCGGCCAGCTTGACCCCGGTTCGCTTCTCCAGGGTCTGGAAACCCTGCGTGGCCAGGTGACCGTTCGTCGTTCCCGACATCGCGAGGATCGCCTCGCAGGCGTCGACGTCACGAGCCAGTGACGGGCGACCATCGGCCGGACCGCCGCGGACGGCGCCGTTCTTGTGACGCAGGTAGTCGATCTCCTTCTCCAGCTGGAAGGTCACGCCCTTGGTGGTGGCGCCAAGCGTGTCCGCCAGCGGTCCCAGGGCTGCCATCTTCGCCGCCACCGCGGCGTAGTCGCGTTCCACGACAACGAGCTTGGGCATAGTCACCCCCGGGACGGGCTCGCACTCCCCCGCCTTCCAGTCCCGGACCACCCCGTGCGGGTTGGCCATCGCGTCGGCGGTGTCATGGGTCAGCGGCACCGCCACCACGTCCTTGCGCACACCCAGGTGCTGGGCCGCCAGCTCGCTGAAGCGCTTGGAGATGGTCATGAACGCGTCCCAGTCGGTCCTCGTCTGCCACGGCGGGTTGATGGCCGGGTTGAAAGAGTGCACGAAGGGGTGCATGTCGGTGGTGTTCAGGTCGTGCTTCTCGTACCAGGTGGCCGCCGGAAGAACGACGTCGGAGAAGATCGTGGTGCTGGTCATCCGGAAGTCCAGGGTCAGCAACAGGTCGAGCTTTCCGGTGGGCGCCTCGTCGTGCCAGACGATGTCTTTGGGCCGGTCGCCCTCACGGGTCTCGGTGGCTCGCACGGAGTGGTCGGTGCCCAGAAGATGCTTGAGGAAGTACTCGTTGCCCTTGGCAGAGGAGCCCAGAAGGTTGGCGCGCCAGATCGAGAGCACTCGGGGGTAGTTCTCCTCGGCGTCCGGGTCCTCGCAGGCGAACCTCAGCCGGCCGGACTTCAGCTCATCGACCACGTGTTCTGCGACGGGCCGCCCGGCGGCTTCGGCCTCGTCGGTCAGGTCGAGCGGGTTACGGTCGAAGGTGGGGTAGGAGGGCATCCACCCCATCCGGGCCGACGCGGCGATGATGTCAGCAGTGGTCTTGCCCGCCAGCTGTCCACCCCGTGGGGCTGCGACCAGCGCGTCCGCGCCGAAGTGGTCGTAACGGAACTGGTTGCTGTGCAGGTACCAGTACGCCGTCTGGATCATGTTGCGTGGGGGACGGGACCAGTCCAGGGCGTTGGCGACCTGGTTGTAGCCGGTGAGCGGACGGACCTTCTCCTGGCCCACATAGTGCGCCCACCCGCCACCGTTCACGCCTTGGCATCCGGTCAGGTTGGTCAGGGTCAGGAAGGCCCGGTAGATGGTGTCCGAGTGGAACCAGTGGTTCGTGCCGGCGCCCATGATGATCATCGAACGCCCATGGGACTCCTCGGCGTTCGCCGCGAACTCCCGCGCGATCCGCGCAGCGGCCGAGGCTGCGACACCGGTGATCTTCTCCTGCCAGGAGGGCGTGTAGGGCTCGTCGGCGTCGTCGTAGCCGGTCGGCCAGGTGCCGGGCAGGCCCTCGCGAGACACGCCGTACTGCGCGAGCATGAGGTCGTACACGGTGGTCACCAGGTGCCCGTTGACGCGACGGACCGGAACCCCACGGCTGACGAACCCGGGCTCGCCACCTGACCCATCGCCACCGTCGAAGCGCGACATCCTCACTACGACAGGGGGTTCGGTGCCACCTTCGGCACTGAGCATCGGGCGGACATCACCAAGGTCGAGATTCCACTTGCCGATCCCGTCGTCGCCATAGCGGTGCCCCATCGAGCCGTTGGGCACCACTGCCTGCGCAGTCTCGGCGTCCAGGAGCACGGTCTTGAACGCGGCATTCTCGCTGGCGGCCTGCTCGCCGCCCAGGTCCTCCGCGGTCAGGAACTTGCCTGGCAGATAGGCGCCGTCACGCTCATCCAGGCGCACCAGGAACGGCAGATCCGTGTAGCGGGAGACGTACTGGGTGAAGTATGGGACCTGGCGGTCTACGAAGAACTCCTTGAGGATGACGTGGCCCATCGACATGGCCAGGGCTCCGTCGGTGCCCGGCTTCGCGGGCAGCCACTCGTCGGCGAACTTCACGTTGTCGGCATAGTCCGGCGCGACCGCGATGACCTTCTGGCCGCGGTAGCGAGCCTCGGTCATCCAGTGCGCGTCCGGCGTCCGGGTGACCGGCACGTTCGAGCCCCACATGATCAGGTAGCCCGCATCCCACCAGTCGCCGGACTCCGGCACGTCGGTCTGGTCGCCGAAGACCTGCGGCGAGGCCACCGGCAGGTCGGCGTACCAGTCGTAGAAGCTGAGCATCGAGCCACCGATGAGGTTCACGAACCGTGCGCCCGAGGCGTGCGAGACCATCGACATCGCGGGGATGGGGGAGAACCCGGCCACCCGGTCCGGGCCCCACTTCCTGATGGTGTGGACATGTGCGGCGGCGACGATCTCTGTGGCTTCCTCCCATGAGGCACGCACCAGCCCGCCCTTGCCGCGCGCCGCCTTGTAGCGCTTGGACCGCTCCGGGTCGCCGACGATGTCGGCCCATGCCAGGACCGGGTCGCCCAGGCGCGCCTTGGCTTCGCGATACATCTCCAGCAGCACGCCGCGCACGTACGGGTACCGCACCCGCGTGGGCGAGTAGGTGTACCAGGAGAAGGCCGCGCCGCGGGGGCAGCCACGGGGCTCGTACTCCGGTGAGTCGGGCCCCACGGAGGGGTAGTCGGTCTGCTGCGACTCCCAGGTGATGATGCCGTCCTTGACGAAGACCTTCCACGAGCACGACCCCGTGCAGTTCACGCCATGGGTGGAGCGGACCACCTTGTCGTGCGCCCAGCGGTCACGGTAGAAGACGTCCGACTCACGCCCGCCGCTGCGGTGCAGCGTGCGCAGGTCCGGGGATACCTCCGCCTTGGTGAAGAACCTCCGGGTGCGGACCAACGCCTGGGTTAGCGCGTCGTCCAGCCCGTCCCCGGACGCTCCCGACCACTGTTCGGTGCTCACAGGTGGTCCCTCTCGTTAGGTGGCAATCTTGCTCAGACCGATGTCTTTGGTGCTGCGACGAGGTGGCTGCGCACGGCTTCGATGCGCTCGCACTGGTCGGGGTCGAGTGCGGCCAGGGTCGCTGGGAAGACCCCGTCCTGCTCTTTGAGGATGTGTTCGCGTAGCAGCAGTAGAACCCCTGTCAGCCGGTCCGGCCAGGTGGGGTCGTCTGGGAGCCCGCCGGCGGCTTCGCCCGGCACGTTCTCGATCCTGCGATGCTCGGTGCTCGCAGGTGAGCTCGTCGATGACGGCGATCTGCTGACACCCGCAGTATTCACACATCAGCGCTCACACATCAGGACTCACACGGTGCTCGATGCCGGCGAGCCGGCAGACTCTGGTGGTCTGCTGGCGTGAGCGACACGGCTAACGGCAGTGGACCGGACAACCGTCATAGTGAACACCATGGTTGACGCTGCCACCAGCGCCAACAGCGCCAGGCCAAAGCCATAGGAACCAAACACGCCGTGGATGACACCCATCACCAGCGGTGGGACGAACCCGCCCAGGCCACCGGCCGCGCCGACCAGACCGGTCACGGCCCCGACCTTGCTGGCAGGTGCCGCCTGCGCCACGAGGGCGAACGTTGCACCACTGCCGGCGCCCAGGGCACCCGCCATCGTCAGGAAGGCGATCGTGCCCAGCGGCATGAGATCGGGGGTGAAGGACTGCGCTGCAGCTGCGGCCGTGAGCACTGCATAGACACCGGTCAAGACGGGTACGGGGCCGAGTCTGTCCGAGAGCCAGCCGCCGACGGGGCGCATCACCACGGCGAGGAGCACAAAGCCAGCCATCCGGTTGGCAGCATCGGCCTGGCTCAGGCCGTAGGCGGTCTTGAGATAAGTCGGCAGGTAGACCGAGAAGGCGACGTAGCCGCCGAAGGCCACGGCGTACAGGATGCATGCCTGACGCGTTATGGACAGCCGCGCAGTGGCGGCCAGCCGGGCGCCCAGGGGTTCAGTCGGCACGGTCCGGCCGGGTGCGTCACGCATGAGCACCCAGGCGAGGGCGGCATACAGGACCAGGGCGACCGCGGTGATCAGGAACGGCGCAGTCGACCCCCTGGCGGTGACCAGCTTGACGGTGGTCAGCGCGCTGATCGCTGTGCCACCCATGCCGACCCCGAAGACACCGATCGCCAGTCCGCGCCGCTGGGGTGGGAACCAGGCGTTCACGAAGGGGACACCTACGGCGAAGATCGTGCCAGCCACACCGAGGAAGAATCCACCGATCAGCAACCCTACGAACGACCTCTGACCGGCCAGGCCGATGAAGAGGACAGGGACGATGGTGACGACCGAGACGAGCGGGAACATCACGCGCCCGCCAAATCGGTCGGTCAGGCCCCCGACCGGTATCCGGCCCAGTGAACCGACAATGACCGGCACCGCGACGAGGAGCGCCTGTTGGGAGCCCGACAGGCTCAACAGGTCCTTGTAATGGGTGCCCAGCGGGCTGAGCAGCGCCCAAGCCCAGAAGTTCACCGCGAACCCAACTGTGGCCAGCGCGAGCATTACCACCGGCTGCCCGTTGCCCGGCCCGGCCTTCGTACCTGTCAGGGGGGAAACGCTCACCGGGACCTCGTCCGTTGCGTCAGCAACTGCCATGTCGATCTCCTCATGTCTGTCCTGGTCCGAACCAAGGGTTGGCGTGCTGAAAGTAGCGCGGTGGGTCACGCTGGGATGGGCCGGTGAACCGGGGCGTCGGGGCCAGCCGGACGAGCCAGGGTGGCAATGCAAAGGCCGGGCTCGACGAAGGGAAACAAGCGGGTCGCTGTAACTGGGGCACCGAGCTCGGCCAGGGCGCCCTGAATGATGCCCAGGTGAGCTCCGCAGACCACGTCCGAGCGGCTCTCGGCCAACTCGCGGAACGGGCAACGGTGCAGGCGGATGGACGTGCGCTCTGGGCTCAGCTCCGGTGCGAAGCCCATGGAGCCCAGCATCCGGACGACCCGCTCGACGGCAGCCTCCTCGCCGAGCGGCGCCGCCCTGGCCTCGGACTGTTCGGGACCCTCGCCGGCGTGCTTCCCGCGCCCAAGCGATCGGGCCCAGCTCTGCCCCGCTTTCACAGCTTCCTGCCCGGGGCTCTCGGTGTTCGCGACCAGGTGCTGGGTAAGCACTTCGGCGAGCAGCTGGTAGCTGCTCTCGCCCTCGGACGGCGAAGTCGCCTCATAAACCACCCGCGGACGTCCGGGTCCGCTGGGAGCCTCCCTGCGCCGGATAGCGAGCCCGGAGTCCACCAGCAGGTCGAGGTGCGAGCGCACCGTGTTCTGGTGCAGCCCGATGTGCCGGGCGACCTCATCGACACCTAGCGGCTCTGCGCGCATGCGCAGCAGCTCCAGCATCGCCATCCGACTGGTGCTGGCCAGCACCTGGTGGTGGCTCAACCTGGAGCTGTTGGATGTCGGTGATACCCCGAAGGGGCGGCCCGGTGCCGGAGGAGTGTTCACGGGGCTGCCCGCCGAACGCGGGACTGCTTCATGGCTGGCAGTTTCCACGATCGACGCCGTAAAAACAAGTACGGTCGTGAGGCGTTGCCCGGCCCGGCCGTCGCGGCACTCGACGGACGCGGACGCGGCTCACCTGTCTCGCACCTCATTGAAGACGGCTCATGTTTGCCCTGTTGCTCTATGACGGTTGCTCTATGACGCCATGAACATCGCGACGTCGTCCTCGGCTTCGCTGATGCCCGCAATCCCGAAGTTGTCCACCAGGACCTTGACCACATTTGGCGACAGGAAGGCCGGCAGTGTCGGGCCCAGGTGGATGTCTTTCACCCCCAGGTATAGGAGCGCAAGCAGGACGATGACCGCCTTCTGCTCATACCAGGCGATGTTGTAGGAGATCGGGAGCTGGTTGATGTCCTTCATGCCGAAGACCTCCTTCAGCTTCAGGGCGATCACGACCAGGGAGTAGGAGTCGTTGCACTGTCCCGCGTCCAGCACCCTTGGGATACCACCGATGTCCCCCAGGTTCATCTTGTTGTACCTGTATTTTGCGCAACCGGCTGTCAGGATCACGGTGTCAGTAGGTAGTTCCTGCGCAAAGTCGCCGTAATAGTCACGTTCCTTGTTGCGGCCATCGCACCCGGC
>JBDTYK010000107.1:0-8535 GCA_040005715.1 Actinomycetota bacterium
GTCAACGGCCGAGCATGTCGTCGTACATCGCATTGTCGAAGAGCTGGTATCGCGCTTTTCCGTTGCTTTTCGCCGTGTACATCGCGAAGTCGGCCTGCCGCAGCAGCTCGGACGCGTCTTCGGTCTCTGTGCGCAGCCGGGCCACTCCCATACTGACGCTGACGACCAGGAGGTCCGCGCCGATGAGGAAGGGCTCGCGCATCGCGTCCAGGATCCGCTCCGCGATTTCCACTGCCACGCTTGAGCCGCCGTCGTCGTCTATGACCACGATGGCGAACTCGTCACCGCCGATGCGTGCGACCAGGTCTGGGGCGCGGACGCACGCATTGAGCCGAGTGGCCAGCTCGAGGAGAAGCGCGTCGCCTCCTTCATGACCGTGTGTGTCGTTGACATCCTTGAAGTCATCGACATCGATGAAGATCAAGCTCTCCCTTCGGGCCCGGCGCTCGCTGCCTGTGCTGAACGACGCCGTCAGGCGATCCCTCAGGGCAGCCCGATTGGACAGGCCGGTCAGCGAGTCGTGGGTGGCCTGAGCAGTGAGCGCCCGGTAGCTGTCGTTCAGGTGGTCGGCCATGTCGTTGAACGCCTTGGCCAAGTCACCCAGCTCGTCGAGGCGAGCGACCTCGATGTGGTGGCTGTAGTCACCGGCCTGCAGCTTCAGCACGCCTTCGTGCATGCTGATCACTGGTCGCATCAGGTCCTTGGCCATCCGCCGGCGAAAGTAGACGGTGATGGCTGACGCAAAGGCGAATAGCACAATTAGGGCAATGATCAGGGCTACTTCAAGGTCAGCGCCGTGAGCCAGGCCTTGGTCCATCGCCCTGTGAGAGGAGATCTCGAGGCTGTCCCACAGCGCCCGGGTGTCATCGTTTGACGCTCCGAAAGGTACGTTGTCGCGCTCGTGGTTCCCGTTCAGCGCCTTCACCTGATCGCCAAACAGGCCGTAGGTCATCAGACCCTTCTTCCACGACTGACGGGCCTGGATGATCGTGGCTCTCATCCCGTTGTGGGCAGGGAATACCGTGGCCGCCTCGTCGAAGAGCCGCATGATCTTCTGCTGCTGTTGCACGAACATCGAACGGTCAACCGGCTCAGCGCTCAACAGCTGATGCCCCAGCTGCTCGTTCTTCACAATTTCGGTGCGCAGCGCCGCGACCGTGATCGACTCGACGCGGAGCTGATCTGCTGTCCGCTCCATCTGGCCGACGACGCCCTGTACGCCGACAACCGTCGCTGTCGCCGAGGCGAGCAACAGCACCAGCATGATGGTGAATGCTCTGGACCATTCATGTCGAAGGCTCCATCGCCGACTTGGCCGATCGGCCCCTATCCCCCTGCGGACGACCCCAGACAAGGCCCCCAAGTCGGCTACCCGTCCGACGGTGCCACCAGCTGTTCCCGCAGCAGGCGCAAAAGGCTCATCGCTCTCCCGTTCCCGCCAGACGTGGTCACCTGTTGTCATGGGCCGCTGCGGAACGCGCTCCCCGCTCATGACGCCGCCGGGACCGTTTCGGGGTATTCGGGAACCTGCAGTGGCGGTACGGAGATGAGGTCGCGTGCGGTTCTCCAGGTGTTGAAGCCGGCCACTGGCATGGGGCGCGAGATGTGGTAGCCCTGCGCGACGTCGCACCCAAAGCCGGCCAGTGCGGCCAGGGCGTGCGCGGTCTCGACGCCCTCAGCGACCAGGGTCAGACCAAGGTTGTGGCCAAGGGAGATGACGCTCTTGACGATCTCGCGTTTGCGGGGCTCTTCAGCCATCGCCATGACAAATGAGCAGTCGATCTTGATCTCACTGAAGGGCATGGTGGTGAGCTGGCTCAGACTGGTGTACCCCGCCCCGAAGTCGTCCAGGGAGAGCCGGACCCCAAGGGCCGCCAGACTCTCGAGCGTCTGGCGGGCCCGCACCGGGTCGATCATGATGGCTGACTCGGTTACTTCGAGCTCGAGCAGGTGAGCCGGGATGGCGTGCAGGGCAAGGAGCTCGGCGACCATCTCCGTGAAGTCCGCTTCGTTGAGGTTGCGGGCCGAAAGGTTCACCGCGATCGGCAGCGGTCGCCCCTCGTCGAGCCACGTTCGCGCCTGCGTGAGAGCGGTGTCTAGCACGTAGCGGGTGAGCGGGCCGATCAGCCCGCTACTCTCGGCCAGCGGGATAAAGGCATCAGGAAGGACAAGTCCGTGTTCGGGGTGCTGCCAGCGCACGAGGGCCTCGGCGTCCACGAGGTCACCGGTGCTGATGTTGACCTTGGGCTGGTAGTGCAGCACCAGCTCACCGCGGTCCAAGGCCCTGCGCAGGTCCCCGAACAACCCGAGCTTTGCAACGGAATGGCCATCCGCGATCGGGTCATAGACGAAGACCCCAGCGTGTTGGGTTTTGGCCAGGTACATCGCGACGTCGGCGCGGAGCAGAAGCGTGGCAGAGTCGGCGCCATGCCGGCCGGAAAGCACGACCCCGATGCTGGCCTCGACGTCCAGGTCGACCCCCTCGACGTTGAAGGGTCGTGCCAGGGCACGCAGCAGGGTGGTGGCGACGTCGGTTGCGTCGTCCAAAGTCCGCAGATCCGGCAGGACGACCGCGAACTCATCCCCGCCCAGCCGGGCGATGGTGTCCACGCCCCGCAGCACCCCAGCCAGTCGCAGCCCGATCTGACGTAGCAGCTCGTCGCCATACTGGTGGCCGAATGTGTCGTTGACCTCCTTGAATCTGTCCAGGTCGAGCAGGAGCAGCCCGGCGCTGGTGCCGTCCCGCTCGGCGCCCTCCAATGCCTGTTCGAACCGGTCGGCCAGCAAGGCCCGGTTCGGAAGACCGGTGAGCGTGTCGTGCAGCGCCTGATACTCCATCTCCTCCTGCAAGGCGAGGCGATCGGTGACATCGTGGCCGGTCAGCACGAGCCCGCGCACCGAGGGATCGGCCGTGAGGTCTTGCACCGACATCTCGAAGGTGCTGACCCCGTCACGGCAGGTGATGCGGAACTCGCCGGCCGACATGAATCCGGGAACGGCCGCGTGCAGGGCCGCCGAAAACCGCGCCCTGTCCGGCGGGTCGACCACGTTGGTGAAGTCGACCGGAGCAGAGGCCGTGTCGAATGAGGTGACAGGGTCCGGTTCGTGGGACGCCAGGAGTCGCTCCGCAGACGGGCTGAGGAAGTCGGCACGGCCGGCGCGGTCGACCACCAGCACAAGGTCCGAGGACTGGTCGATAAGCGCTCGGTAGCGGGCCTCAATCTGGCGCCGGCGCCCCTCGACCTGGCATCGCCGGCTGGCTCTGAGGTGGGCGCCGGCGAACCCCAGCAGCAGCAGCGCAGCGAGGGCAGTCATCGTGGGCGCGGGCCCAACTGACCTGGACCACCCTGCCGCGCCAATCGGCGCGGCGGAGACAACTGACCAGGAGTTGGCGTTGTCCACCTGGACAGGCACGCGGGCTACCGACATCCGTCGCCCATCGACCGTCCCAGCGGCGGCAGCACCAGGTCGAGCGACAAAAGCTCCAAGCTGTGTCGACCCGGCTTGTCCGAGGCTGCCTCGCCCCACCAGCGGTCGTCGGCTATCCAGCACGATCTCGTTGGTGCGGTTGTCAACAATGAGCGTGGTGAAGCTGTCCTGGTTGCCGTTGTCACGGAAGCTGTCCAAGGCGACTTCGAAGTGCACCATCCCCCAGGTCCGGCCGGAGGCGCTGACCAATGGGGTTGAGTTGGAGATCACCCACTCGTGGCTATCTTCCGAGACGTATGGGGCCGATTGATAGACCTGGCCCTGCGCCAACCTCATGGTCGGTGCGAAGAAGGGGTTCCCCATCTCGTTCGTCGACATCTGCGAGGCTGGGAGAACCTTGCCAGACACGACCTGGCCCAATTCGGTTCCAGTGGCGTCGATCACATCAGCTTCACTGATCCGTCCCGGATAAAGCTGCTCCAGGTACGCCATGGCCGCGCCCGCGGCTGCAGCCGCGACCCCGGCCTGTGTCCCCGACAGCTGGCTCCGGCCGGGATCCAACAAGCGAGACTCGAAGTCAGGACCCAGGAGCAGACTGACGTCATGGCCCAGGAGCAGGTTGATGCTCTGGGCGCGCTCGAAGTACTCTCTCAAGGCGGTGGCATGGTAGGTCGAATTTGCGGCCAATGCATGGTCGAGGTCGGCAACGGCCGCATCGCGTCCGGCGGTAACGGTGCTGACGGCTGCTCCGGCGAGCAAGGCGACACCCAGTGCTGCGCAAACAATGCCGATCAGCGGACCCCGCATCCGGGCCAGCGAGAATCCCCGAAACTGGACGCGGCCAGGGATGCCCTTGGTAATGATCGTGAGGTCCTTTGCTTGGAAGTCGGGGCTTCCTTCGGATAAGCAAAGAAGAGCTCCAACGTGAGACACGTCCAATTGATCGACAAGCAGAGCTCAGGTCAGAATGCTCGTCCTCATTTGGGAATAATACCGGCAAATCAGCACAGGTCGCATGAAAATTGAAGAATCGGGCCGTAGGCATGACGGGCCGATCGTCCGTTCGGGTGATAGGCCCTCAGACAGGCGCGCCTGGACGGTGGAAGCACCGCGATTCCATCTCCTGCGGCGCCCGACGACAGTGATCAGGAGTGCTCGAGGAGAACCTTGGCCTCGTCGAGCGAGGCCATCTCGCCGTCCATTGACTTCTGTACCGGCTTCGACATCGCGAGCTTCTTGATTCCCCTCAGCTCGACATGAAGAGAGAACCTCACCTCGGTGCCACTGCCCGAGGAAGCGAAGAGGAACTCGCCGGCGGGTCGGACCGGTCCGGCGGTGACCTGAAAGGCATATCGGGTCGAGGGCTCATAGGCAACGACCTCGAGGTCAGCCGGGATGCTCCTGCCACCGGGGCCCGCAACGACCAGGTGGATGGTCGAACCAACATCGGCAGGTGTATTCGCGGCAATCTCTTTGATATGTCGGCGCCACTTCGAGTCGTTCTCCGGGTCGGTGAAGAAGGCGAACACCTGGTCCAACGGAGCGCCGATCACGATCGTGCGCTCTGCTTTCGGCATCCGTCTGCCTCCTGAGAATGTTTGGGCAATTCTGCAACCGCGGTCGGCTGACGTAACTACTCTGACGCGGCGCTCCGAGCTCGTCCAGAGCTGGGCAGGCGGTCAGGAGCGATCAACCAAGCCCCCGACGAAGTTCGCGGAGCCTCAGTCTCTTGCCGCGATCTCAGTCTCCGTGGGCGGCCGTGTCGTCAGGTCCGCCTCCCATCATTGCCAGCATCGCCCTGCCGCCAGTGGTAAAGAACCGCCAGAGCAACGAAGCGGCGAGCAGCAGGAAGATGATGTTGAGCCAGGTCGTGTAGTTCCAGGTGGGCGTGCTCTGCCCGATGTCGGCGTGTCGGGTGGTCGGGACAAGGCCGAGTGGCTGGAAGGTGAGCTCGATCACATATCCGGCGGCCACCATGCTCGCGTAGAAGGTCCCGAAGATGAACCAGGCCATCCGTCGACCGTAGTAACGGCTGTAGATGACCAAGATGGGGATGATCAGCAGGTCCGCGAAGATGAAGGAGATGACGCCGCCAAAGCTGATGCCACCCACCCAGAGCACGGCCGCCAGAGGGGCATTGCCAATGCTGCAGACGAAGCTCGCAATGGCGACGAGTGGACCAATGATCGGGCCCCAGATCTTGGCGGCGAGAGGACTGTCGGTGAGAAACAGCTGCTGCCAGAAGGTGTCAGGTATCCATGCCGCCGCGCCGCCGGCGACCAGCAGGCCAATGATGATGTCGCGGATAACGGCGGCCCACTCCATGACGAAGGTGTGCGCAACCGCGGTGAATCCGTCCGGACTGGCCAGCCGGCGCCAAAAGCTCCCGCTGCCGGCGGCGGACATGTCCATCGCTGCATGGCCCTCCATGGAGCCCGGGACCGCCCTGTCGGCCTGCTCTCGTGCCGCATCGACGAGCTTCGTGTTCAGGAACCGGCGGAAGAGTAGCGCGATGAAGATGATCATCAGCGGGCCGCCGACGAACTCCGCGAGGGTGAACTGCCAGCCCAGCAAAAGAGCCAGAATCAGGCCCAGCTCAATGACCAGGTTTGTTGACGCGATCTCGAATGCCATCGACGCGGTGAAGTTGGCGCCCCTGCGAAATAGCGCGCGCGTGAGTGCCACGGCGGCGTATGAGCAGGATGACGAGGCGGCTCCGAGCCCGGTGGCCCGGGCCAGGCTTTTCGGGCTGTCATCGGCCAAAAGCCGGGCAATGGTCGACTTCCTCACCAGCGCCTGCACGATGGCCGAGAGTGTGAAGCCAAGGATCAGAGACCACGTGACCTGCCAGGTCATCGATCCCGCGGCGCCGAGCGCGTCCAGCAATGCGTGCCAGATCCGGTTCAAGCCTGCAGCCTCTCCCTCGTCCCCTGACGCTTCCCTCGTCCCTATACGCTTCCCTCGTCCCTATAAGTGACCGTAGTTCACGCTGATAGCTGAGCGCGAGGGCTGCAGACGAAACCAGCTCAACGGCTCGGGACCGGGGGCGGCCCGGGATCCGGAAAGTGAGCGAAGGGGCGAACCACCTTCGGTGGCCGATCACGTCGTCAGCTTATTGACCAGCCAGATCTGATGGTACATTTCCGGCTATTAGCCCAAACCATGACATCTCCGACCAGGCGGCCGCCGAGCATGGTGCGCGCGTCCCTTAGGTAGGAGAACCGGCCTTATGTCGCTCCCGTCCGCCCAGTCAGAGCCTGATCGCGTCGCCCCTGTCGCGCGGATCGAACGGCGTTCCATCGACGTGGTTCCCGAGGCGGAGCGGCACGGCACCCCGCGCAGCCAGTTCACCCTTTGGTTCGGGGCCAACATGCAGATCACCGCGATCGTTGACGGGGCCCTGGCGGTTGTCTTCGGCGCGGACGCGCTGTGGGCCATCATCGGCCTGTTCATCGGCAACGTCGTGGGCGGTGCGGTCATGGCTCTGCACTCGGCCCAGGGTCCCAGGCTTGGCCTGCCCCAGATGATCTCCAGCCGGGCTCAGTTCGGGATATTCGGCGCAGCCGTCCCCCTGGTGCTCGTGATCATCATGTATCTCGGATTCGCTGCCACCGGAACGGTACTCGCCGGTCAGGCTGTCAACCAGATTCTGCATGTTGATACCCCGGCTGTGGGCATGGTGACCTTCGGTGTCCTCACGGCCGTCGTCGCGACACTGGGCTATCGCTACATCCACGCGCTGGGCAAGGTCGCGACGGTCGTCGGAATGATCGGCTTTACCTATCTGCTGATCCGGATCCTGATCAGCTACGACCTGGGCACGCTCCTGGGACAGAAGCCCTTCGAGATCGTGACCTTCCTGCTGGCAATCTCGCTGGGAGCCGGCTGGCAGCTGACCTTCGGGCCCTACGTCGCCGACTACTCGCGATACCTGCCTCGCAACACCCCCGAAGGCACCACGTTCCGATCCACGTTCCTGGGCAGCGTGATCGGGTCGCAATGTTCAATGACGCTGGGTGCTCTGGTCGCGTCACTCCCGTTGGTCAACGGAAAAGGCTTCCTGGACAACCAGGTTGGCTTCCTCGGTGAGCTCGCCGGTGGCGGTGTGGTTGCGATCCTGATCTACCTGGTCATCGTCGTGGGCAAGCTCACCGTCAACAGCCTCAACGCTTACGGCGGATTCATGTCCATGCTGACCACCGTCTCCGCGTTCACCGGCACACGGCGGATCTCGCCAGTGGTCCGGACCATGTACATCGGCGGGTTCCTCACCGTTTCGGTGCTGGTCGCCCTCTTGGCCAGTGCGGACTTTCTCGGCAACTTCAAGAACTTCGTGCTGACACTGCTCATGGTGTTCACCCCTTGGAGCGCCATCAACCTGGTCGACTACTACCTGATCTCGAAAGAGCGCGTCGACATCCCCGCGCTCTACGAGCCGGAAGCTCGCTACGGGCGCTGGAATGTCGTGGCTCTGACCTGTTACGGCGTGGGCATTCTTGCCCAGATCCCGTTCCTGGCGCAGACCCTTTACACTGGCCCGATCACCAAGGCCCTTGGTGGCGCTGACATTTCGTGGATCGTCGGGCTGCTGTTGACCGCAACGATCTACTATCCCTGGGCTAAGAGCCGAGCCAACCCACCCGCAGCCATGGTCTACCCCGAGGACGTTGTAGCTGCCATTGGCGGAGGTGGCCGCGTCAACCAAGCAAGTGACCGTAGTTCCGTCGGGTAGCCGGTCGCGAGCGCTGCGGACGAAACCACCTCCAGCGTCTCGGGACCGGGGGAGGACCGGAATCCCGAAGATTTCAATCCGGGGGCGGGGACTCCGTGTCGGTGAGATCCTCGGCTATGCCGGGGAACGGGGGCTTTGATCATGATGGTCCGCGCGCGGGAGGCTTCCGCCCCGGCCTGATCCTCTTGGCCCTGCTGGCCATCGCGATCGGGCTGGCGGTCGCCGCCGATGCCCGCATTCGGAGGTCTGGCTCTGCATGGAGACCCCGATGGATACCTCACCCGCAGCGACAGCGCCGCCATGAACGGCCCGTGGACAGTGGTCGTGCGCCGTGCAGACGGCTCCCTCGGACAGCATGGGGCGGTGGTGACCTA
>JBDTYK010000108.1:0-8532 GCA_040005715.1 Actinomycetota bacterium
TCATCCAGCTCGGAGCCATTGCGGCCACGGTGCTCTACTTCTTCAAGGACATCGTGCGGCTGCTCGGCGCCTGGTTCCGGGGCCTGCGCAGCGCGGAAGCACGAACCCACCATGACTACCAGCTGGCATGGGCGGTGATCGTGGGGTCGATCCCGGTTGGCGTTGCCGGCTTCCTGGGCAAGGGCCTGATCACCGGTGGTCTGCGAAGCCTGTGGGTGGTCGCTGCCGCTCTCATCCTCTGGAGCGCCGTCATGTGGGCCGCGGAGCGTCGCCACGCCGTCCTTGAGAGGAAGGACATGGTGCGCGGTGAGGGTCAGGTCACGATGCGCGATGGCCTGATCATCGGCCTCGTTCAGTGCTTCGCGCTGATTCCTGGTGTCTCCCGCTCCGGCGCCACGATCTCGGCGGGTCTGCTCAAGGGACTTGACCGGGTCACAGCCACCCGGCTGTCGTTCTTTATGGCCATTCCTGCGTTGACTGCCGCGGGGCTGTACGAGGGGAAGGATGTCGACCCAAAGGTGACTGGCCCGGGTCAGATGGCCGTGGGTATCTTCGTGGCCTTTGTCGTCGCCTATGCCAGCATCGCGTGGCTTCTCAAGTTCGTCGCGAACCACCCGATCACAGTCTTCGTCTGGTACCGCGTCACCCTGGGCGTCGCCCTGCTCGTGGTGCTGGCCGCCGGCTGGCTGAGCGCCACCTGAGGCACGGCTACGCCGGCTACAACCATCCGGATCGCCGAAACCCCCGATACAGACCGAAGACGACAACCCCCATGAAGCCCAAGACGATGAAGTAGCCCCAGTGGTAGGTCAGCTCGGGAATGTAGCGGAAGTTCATTCCGTAGATCCCGGCGACCATCGTGGGGACTGCGGCCATCGCGACCCACGCCGAGATCTTGCGCATGTCGTCGTTCTGCTGGACCGAGATCTGCGCGAGGTGGGCGTTGAGAATATCCGTGAGCAGCCGGTCGTAGGAGTCGACGTGGTCGATGACACGCAACAGGTGGTCGGAGATGTCACCGAAGAACGGCTGCGCCTCCGCATGCATGATCGGCATCTCGTCGTCGGAACGCAGCCGACGCAGCGGCACCATCAGTGGCGAGGCGGCCCGCTTGACTTCGAGCACCTCGCGTTTGAGCCGGTAGATCTCGCTGGCGTCCACACCGCGGGCGCCTGAGAACACCCGCTGCTCGATGAGATCAAGATCTTCGTTGAGCTCGGTGTCGATGAGCGTGTAGTTGTCGACGATGGAGTCCATCACGGAGTACAGGACTGCGATGGGCCCGTGGGCCAGGTGCTCCGGGGCGTGCTCCAGGCGAGCCCGGACGGTGGTGAGCGGATTGGCCTCGCCCCGGCGCACCGTGACGACGAACCGGTCACCCACGAAGATCATGACCTCGCCGGTCTCGACATCAGAGGTTGACTCGATGTAGCGCAAGGTCTTCAGCGACACGAAGACCGTGTCGTCGTAGACATCGAGCTTGGGACGCTGGTTTCCTTTGACAGCGTCCTCAACCGCAAGGGGATGGAGCTTGAGCTCCAGGTTGACCAGGGCGAACTCGGCATCAGTGGGATCCTTGAGCCCGATCCAGATGAATCCCGCCCCAGCCTGGCGCAACAGCTCGAGCTCATCGCTCAGATCGCCGCAGGGCATCCGGCGTCCGTCGCGGTAGATGGCTTGGTCGACGATCACGCTGCATATGTCATCACGCTTTGGGGTCGGATGCACGGACCCGCCGTACAGTGGCATCCGTGCCGACTGCCCTGTTGATCCGCCACGGACGCACCGAGTCCAACGCGAGCGGGGTGCTGGCCGGGTGGACCGAGGGCGTGGGTCTTGATGAGGTGGGGCGTGGACAGGTCGCAGATCTGGCGGCGCGGGTTCGTGGTCTTCCAGTGCGCGTCGTGGTCTCCAGTCCGCTTCAGCGGTGCGTCGAGACCGCCCAGATCGTGGGGGCCGGGCTACCCCAGGTCACTGTGCAGACCGATGAGCGGGTCGGCGAGTGTCGTTACGGCGCATGGACTGGGGGGTTGCTCAAGGACCTGGCTCTCGAGCCGTTGTGGCGCACGGTCCAGGACCAGCCCAGTGCCGCGAGGTTTCCCGACGGTGAGCAGTTCGCAGGGGAGTCCATCGCAGAGATGCAGGCGCGGGCACTGCAGGCCGTTCGCGACATCGATGCCCGGGTCGCTGCCGAGTTCGGACCTCGCTCGCTGTGGGTCCTGGTCTCCCATGGCGACGTGATCAAGTCGATCCTCGCCGACGCTGCCGGAGCGCATCTGGACCACTTCCAGAGATTTGTCGTCGGGCCCGCATCCCTGTCGGTGGTGACCTACACCGATCGGCGACCCTTCATCGTGCGGCTCAACGACGGCGGGGCCGCCTTGAGCGCGCTCGTGCCAGAACCCCTCGAATCGCCACCCCCCGAGGGCACCCAGGATGGGGAGGCGCGCTCCGGCGATGCGCCTGTGGGCGGCGGGGGCTCCTCTGACACGCGGTCCACCAACTAAAGTCGACCGTATGCCGGTCCTTGAGTTCGACCCACCAGAGCGGTTCGTTGCGGGCACCGTAGGGCCCCCGGGGCAGCGAACCTTCTTCCTCCAGGCCAGTGCCGGCTCGCGGCTGACCAGTGTGTCGCTGGAGAAACAACAGGTCAGCACGCTCGCCGACCGGGTCAAGGACCTTCTTGAGGATTTTGCCGAGATCGAGACGACGGACCCAGATGGCGTCGAGGACGTTGCTCCTCTTGCGACACCGATCGAGGACGAGTTCCGGGTCGGCACCATGAGCCTTGGGTGGGACGCTGAACGAGCCGTCGTGATCCTGGAGTGCCATGACGCGCAGGACGCCGTCGAGACTGACGACGAGGGCGAGCCCGTGCTCGAACCCGAGCATCCGGCCGAGTTCGAGACGGTTCTGCGTGTGGTCATCGAGCCCGCTCAGGCGCTTGCGTTCGCGCGCCGATGCGTCAAGCTGGTGAGCGCCGGAAGGCCTCCGTGCCCGTTCTGTGGTGGCCCCCTCGACCCGACCGGGCACGTGTGCCCCCGTGCGAACGGCTACAAGCGGTGAGCGCCCACTAGCCATCATGAGTTCGCCTGTTCCCTGGATGCCGCAAGAGGTCGCGCACGTCCTCGATGCCCTGACGGTCGGGGAGATCGACGTCGAGGGGCGTCTGGTGGATGCCAGCAACGTGGTTCTGCTCGGTCATCTCGATCTGGACGACGTCAGCACGCGCGTGATCTACAAACCGGTCAGGGGTGAGCGACCCCTCTGGGACTTCCCCAGCGGGACTCTCGCCCGACGGGAGGCGTCGGCTTTCACCCTTTCTGCCGCTGGTGGCTGGGACCTCGTGCCCCCAACCGTCCTGCGTGAGGGGCCCCTTGGCTCCGGCTCGGTCCAGCTCTGGATCGATGCTGTCGAGGGAGGCTCCAGAACCCTGGTTGACGTGGTTACCCCCGAGGCGCTTGAGCCCGGGTGGATGCCCGTTCTCGAAGCCCAGCTGAGCGACGGCACCGCCGTCGTGCTGGCTCACGCCGACCGGCCCGAGCTCGCCTCCGCTGCCGTTTTCGACGTGGTCATCAACAACGCCGACCGCAAGGGCTCGCACCTGGTGGTTGACCGGTCCGGCTCACTGTGGGGTTTCGACCATGGCCTTTGCGCGCACACCGAGCCCAAGCTGAGGACCGTTCTCTGGGGATGGGCGGGCGAACCCCTGCCGGCGGCCGACCTGGACAGACTCGAGAAGCTGTCAGGATCGTTGAGCAACCCTGGGGACCCGCTGCCACGAGCCTTGGAGGCGCTGCTGGAGCCGGCTGAGGTCGATGCCCTTCGCGGGCGCATCGCGAACCTGCTGCGCACCGGCCTGTTTCCTGAGCCGAACGGCAGGGGCCCCGCGGTTCCCTGGCCGCCCCTCTAGCTGACCTCGTCTGCTTCCTGCTCCGCCGATGCCGTTGTTCCCGGACGCCCCCGGGGTCCGCCCCCACAACCCCATTAGGCTCGGGCTGTGAGATCCTGGCCGTCGCCCTTCATCCCAGTCATACCTGGCAAGGGGCGCCCGATCCGTGTCCACGACACGCCGTCCGGCGAGTTGCGAGAGTTGACCCCGGGTCCCACCGCGCGGATGTACGTGTGCGGGATCACTCCCTATGACGCCACCCACATGGGCCACGCCGCAACGTACGTGACGTTCGACGTGCTGGGTCGAGCCCTGCGTGACGCAGGACATGAGGTGCTCTACGTCCAGAACGTCACCGACGTTGACGAGCCACTGCTCGAGCGTGCCCAGCGGGATGGCATCTCCTGGCAGCAGCTCGCCGAACAGGAGATCGCTCTCTTTCGCGAAGACATGACCGCATTGGCGGTGATCGCTCCGGACTACTACGTGGGAGTCGTCGAGAGCATCCCTTCGGTCGTCAAGGCGGTCACCGACCTGCTCTCGAGCGGGGCGGCATACCGGGTGGGCAACCCCGGGGGTGGGGGACTCGCCGAGTCAAGCGACATCTACTTCGACCTCTCGTCCGTCGCGGACTTCGGCTCGGTCTCGTCATGGAGCCGTGACCAGATGATGGCTGTCATCGCCGAGCGCGGCGGAGACCCCGAAAGGGAAGGCAAGCGGGACCAGCTTGACCCCTTGTTGTGGCGCGCCGAGCGAGCTGGTGAGCCGTCCTGGCCAGGCGGCGACCTCGGTGACGGTAGGCCCGGTTGGCACATCGAGTGCACCACCATCGCCCTTGACCACCTCGGCATGGCGTTCGACGTTCAGGGGGGCGGCACCGATCTGATCTTTCCTCACCATGAGATGAGCGCCGTCCAGGCCTGCGCCATCACCGGCACAACGCCTTTCGCGAGCGCCTACGTCCACCAGGCCATGGTGGGGCTCGATGGCGCAAAGATGAGCAAGTCCAAGGGCAACCTCGTGCTGGTCTCGAAGCTGCGAGCCTCGGGAGTCGACCCGATGGCTATCAGGCTGACCTTGCTGGCACAGCACTACCGGACGCCGTGGGACTGGACCGACCAGCTGCTCGCGAACGCTCAGCTGCGCCTGTCGACGTGGCGCGCAGGGCTCTCCGGCAACGGGGGCCCGCCGGCCGACGCGACGATAGCGCGAATCCGCGAATGTCTTGCGAACGACCTGGATGCGCCAGCTGCCCTTCTCGCCGTTGACGAGTGGGTCGCGGCGAGCCTGGACCACGGTGGCCAGGACCTCGGCGCTCCCGGGCTGGTTGGTCGGGCGCTGGACGCGTTACTCGGGATCCGGCTCTAGCTGGGCGGTGGGTCCTCGCGGCGGCGAAGGTAGCGTTGAAACTCACGCGCAATGGCCTCGCCGGTCGCTTCAGGAAGGTCCGCGGTGTCCTGCGCCTCCTCGAGCGACCGGACGTACTCCGCGACCTCGTCATCGGACTCGGCCAGCTCATCCACACCATGCTCCCAGGCGCGTGCCAGCTCGGGCAGATCGCCGTGCGGGATGCTCAGGTCGAGTAGCTCTTCGAGCTTGGCGATCAGCCCGAGAGTGGCCTTGGGTGACGGGGAGCCCCCCGCATAGTGCGGAATTGCGGCCCAGCATGACAGCGAGGGCAGGTCTGCCTGGCTGGCCGCGTCGGCCAGAACGCCGACGATACCTGTGGGGCCCTCATACGTGCTGGGTTCGAGGTCGAACCGGTGAATGACGTCCTCGTGCTCCGAAGTGGCGGTGACAGGGATCGGCCGGGTGTGCGGTACATCGGCCAGCAATGCGCCCAGCGTGACGAACTTCGTCACGCCCAGCTGTCGTGCGAACTCGAGAAGCTCGATGGTGAAGGTGCGCCAGCGGGTCGAAGGCTCGATGCCCTGGACCAGGATGACGTCCCTGTCCAGGGCCGTGGACGTGGCCAGGAGGATGCGGGTTGTGGGCCAGCTGATCCTGCGCTTGCCCTCATCGAGAACGACCCTGGGGCGGTTGACCTGGAAGTCGTAGTACTCCTCGGGGTCGAACGCGGCGATGGGCTCGGCCTTCCAGACCTCTGCGAGGTGCTCGATGGCCGCCGTCGCCGCCTCACCGGCGTCGTTCCAGCCCTCAAAGGCGGCGATCATGATGGGGTCGCGCAGCTCCCTCACGTCCTCGAGCTGGATCACCAGGTGCCTCCATGGGTGCTCGTGTTGGCTGAAAGGACCAGCCTACGTAATCCAGGGCGGACGGTGCCGCCACGCGCCGATAGACTTCGGGCCGATTCCCCCTAGTGAAAAGGTCCATCACATTGAGCAGCCGCTCCGACCTGTTTCGTCAGGCTCTTGCCGAGCGCGTCCTGGTTGCCGATGGCGCGATGGGGACCATGCTCCAGGCTGCGGACCCGTCCATGGATGACTTCCAGGGCCACGAGGGCTGCAACGAGATCCTCAACATCACCAGACCGGACGTGGTGCGAGGCGTCCATGACGCCTACTTCGCTGTGGGAGTGGACGCGGTCGAGACGAACACCTTTGGCGCCAACCTGGCCAACCTCGGGGAGTACGACATCTCCGAGCGCATCTACGAGCTGGCCGAGGCCGGAGCGCGGATCGCCGCAGAAGCCGCCGCGCACTGGTCGACTCCCGAGCACCCCCGGTTCGTGATCGGTTCCATGGGCCCAGGGACCAAGCTGCCCTCGCTTGGCCACGTCGACTTCGCCACGTTGCGTGATGCCTACGCCGAGCAGGCTCGCGGGCTGATCGACGGCGGGGTGGACGTCATCCTGATCGAGACCTCCCAGGACCTTCTGCAGGCCAAGGCCGCTGTGATTGGTTCCAGGCGCGCCCTGGCAGCGGCCGGCGAGAACCTGCCGGTGATCGCCCAGGTAACGGTTGAGACGACTGGCACCATGCTCATGGGCTCCGAGATCGGTGCTGCCCTGACTGCCCTGGAACCGCTGGGGATCGATGCGATCGGGCTCAACTGTGCGACCGGCCCGGCCGAGATGAGTGAGCACCTGCGCCATCTTTCGCGACATTCACGGATCCCGATCAGCTGTATGCCGAACGCGGGGCTTCCGATGCTGACCAAGAATGGCGCGGCCTACCCGCTCACTCCCGCGCAGCTTGGCGCCGCGCACACCCAGTTCGTCCGGGAGTTCGGGGTCTCCCTGGTCGGTGGTTGCTGTGGTACGACGCCCGCACACCTGGCAGAGGTCGTCAAGGCCGTTGGCAGTGCCCCGATCAAGGTGCGCCGACCACGACCTGAGCATGGTGTCGCGTCGCTGTACTCCGCTGTGCCCTTCCGCCAGGACGCCTCCTTCCTGTCGATCGGTGAGCGCACCAACGCCAATGGTTCCAAGGCATTCAAGGAGGCCATGCTGGCCTCCCGATGGGACGAGTGCGTCGAGATTGCCCGCAACCAGACCAAGGACGGCGCCCACCTGCTTGATGTCTGCATCGACTACGTCGGCCGTGACGGCGCGGCGGACATGCGCGAGATCGTGAGCCGGTTCGCCACCTCCAGTACGTTGCCGCTCGTTCTCGACTCCACTGAGCCGGCCGTGGTCGAGGCCGGGCTGGAGCTGCTCGGCGGCCGTGCGGTAGTCAACTCCGTCAACTTCGAGGACGGCGAAGGCGAAGGCTCGCGGTTCTCGCGAATCATGCCCATGGTCAAGGAGCACGGCGCCGCAGTCATCGCGCTGGCCATCGACGAGAACGGTCAGGCGCGCACGCGTGAACACAAGGTTGCCGTGGCCTCTCGGCTGATCACGGCACTGACTGGAAAGTGGGGCATGGACGTCCAGGACATCCTCGTGGACATGCTGACCTTTCCGATCGCCACCGGCCAGGAGGAGACCCGCCGCGACGGGCTCGAGACCATCGAGGCCATCCGCGAGATCAAGCGCCGCTACCCAGATGTACAGACGACCCTGGGTGTCTCCAACGTGTCCTTCGGTCTCAAGCCGGCCGTCCGCGTGGTCCTGAACTCGGTTTTCCTGCACGAGTGTGTCAAGGCCGGACTCGACTCGGCTATCGTGCACGCGGCCAGGATCGTGCCGATCGCCCGGATCCCGGCGGAACAGCGCCAGGTGGCCCTCGACCTTGTCTATGACAAGCGTGTCTGGGCCGGCGAGCCGGGGGAGAGCGAGCTCACCTACGACCCCCTGAGCCGGTTGCTCGAGCTCTTCGAGGGCACCGACTCGGCGTCCCTGAAGGTGGCTCGCGCTGACGAGCTTGCGGCTCTGCCGCTGGAGGAGAGGCTGGGGCGGCGGATCATCGACGGTGAGCGTCAGGGCCTCGAGGACGACCTTCAGGCAGCCCTTGACAAGGGACACAGCGCCCTCGACATCATCAACGACCACTTGCTGGGCGGGATGCGGACGGTGGGGGAGCTCTTCGGCAAAGGTGAGATGCAGCTACCTTTCGTGCTGCAGTCTGCGGAGGTCATGAAGGCCGCGGTCGCCTATCTGGAGCCGTTCATCGAGGGCAACCCCGATGGCTCCGCCCGTGAGGCCAAGGCGCGCATCGTGCTGGCCACTGTCAGGGGTGACGTACACGACATCGGCAAGAACCTGGTGGACATCATCTTGTCCAACAACGGGTTCGAAG
>JBDTYK010000109.1:0-8518 GCA_040005715.1 Actinomycetota bacterium
CGACCGGATCGAAGTCCGGCGATCTTGTCGGCCCCATCGGCAAGGAGGGCGGCAGCCAGCTCGCGGCCAAGACGTTCGGGATCATCAAGAGGGCCCGAAGCAGAGCGGCGCAGTGCAATGCTCGCGTCCTGGCTGCCGGCAAAGGCGCTGAGGAAGAGCTCTGCACCGTGATCACCGTGAGTCACTGTTGCCAGCGTGCCGATCGGCGCGGTGCACCCGGCTTCGAGGGCCGCCAGAAGCGCCCGCTCGGCAGTCACGGCCGCGCGGGTGTCCGGGTCATCCAGAGCGCTCAGAGCCTCGATGACGTCGGCACGGTCCTCGCGGCACTCCACCGCGAGCGCACCCTGCCCAGGAGCGGGAAGCATCTGCTCGGGGTCCATTGACTCGCTGACCTCTTCAAGCCGTCCGAGGCGGGCAAGCCCGGCGTGGGCAAGCAGGACCGCATCGCAAGAACCGTTGCGCACCAACGAGATCCGGGTATCGACGTTGCCCCGGATGTCGATGACCTGCAGGTCCAGCCCGAGGGCTGCCAGCTGGGCAGCCCGTCGTGGGGAACCGGTGCCGACCACCGATCCACCGGGGAGCTCCTTCAGGGACAGGCCGTCGCGAGCCACAAGGGCGTCACGGGGGTCTTCCCGGACCGGGATCGCGGCGATGAGCAGGCCTGGTTCGGGCGCCACCGGCAGATCCTTGAGCGAGTGAACAGCGACGTCGATCATGCCGTCAAGGAGGGCCTTGCGGATGGCCGTGACGAAGACACCGGTCCCGCCGATCGTGGACAGGGGCGCGGTCGAGGTATCCCCGAAGGTCGTGATCTCGACAATCTCCACCTCATGACCCAGGTCGCGCAGGCTTTGCGCCACCCACCCCGACTGGGTCGTGGCAAGCGTGCTGCGGCGGGTGCCAAGCCTCATGCTGATGGCGTTCACGCCAGGGCTCCTGTCTCTGGTGGTACCGACACGGCGGCGACGTCGTGCGGATCGAGGTCGAACAGCTCACGGAGGGCGAGAGCGTAGTCGCCGCCATGCCCGTCACCCGCAAGCTCCTTGACGCGGACGGTAGGGGTGTGCAGAAGCTTCTCGACGACCCGGTGCATCGTCAGCTGGATCTCGGCGCGGGCGTTCCTCGACATCTCATCGGGCAACCGCTGCTCAAGGCGGCTCAGCTCGGCCGCCACGACATCGGCTGCGCGGTGCCGCAGCGCCGCGACCGTTGGGGCAACGTCATCCGCCCGACGATCCGTGAGATAGCCGGCGACCTCCTCGACCACAAGGTCGCTGACCTCCTTGACGTGCGGCGCGAAACGCTCGTCGGCGGCAAGGGTCTCCCCGATCTCCGCAAGGCCCACCACGTGGACGCCCGGGAAGTCGGCGACACCAGGGGCGACATCGCGTGGCAACGCCAGGTCGATGAAGACCTGCGCCCCGCCTGAACGCGAACCAGCAGCAGCAGCAACCTCTTTGGCCGTGATCACGTGACCAACAGCCCCTGTGCAGGAAATGATGATGTCGGCCTGGGACATGGCGTCCTCGAGACCGTCGAAGGGAACTGCTCGACCGCCAGTCGCCTCGGCCAGGTGCTGGGCCTTGGCCAGAGTTCGGTTGATGATGACCAGGTCGGCGCAGCCAAGCCTCGATATCGTCGTGGCTGCCAGGCTGCTCATCGACCCGGCGCCGACCACGACCACCCGGGCATCAGCAAGAGGCCCTCCCACTTCGGCCGCATGCCTGAGGCCGATATCGACCATCGACACGCTGACACTGTCGATGCCGGTCTCCGAGTGCGCCCGCTTGCCCACGCGCAGGGCCTGTTGGAACAACCCGTTGAGAGTGGCCCCCGCGTGGCCTTGCTTCTGGGCCCGCCGAAGGGCGGTGCGGAGCTGTCCCAGGACCTGGCCTTCACCCACTGCCATCGAGTCCAGCCCGCTGGCGACCGAGAACACGTGCGAGATCGCGCGGTCCTCGTAGTGGACGTAGAGATGCTCGCGCAGCTCCTCGAGCGGAATACCCGAGGCTGCGGACAGTGCGTCACCAATCTCGGTGACAGCGCCGTGGAACGTGGCGATTGCGGCGTAGATCTCGACCCGGTTGCACGTGGCCAGAACCACGACCTCTTCAACGTTCTCACCCTCGCTCACAGCGGTCGCCAGGGCGGCGGCGTCAGACGCCCCCAGGGTCAGCGCCTCGAGCACGGCGATCGGCGCCGAACGGTGCGAAAGACCCATCACGACGACACTCATGGGGCGACCTCCAGAAGGAGGGTGCTCTTTGGGGCCTGGACATCGTCGCGCTGGTCGTGGAAGGCCAGGATCTGGAGCTCGGTGGCCAGGTCCACCTTGCGAACCACGACGCCTTCGGGCACCGAGAGCACGCAGGGCGCAAAGTTCAGGATCGACCGCACCCCGACAGCGACCAACCGGTCGCACACGAGCTGTGCTGCCGAGGCGGGTGTCGCGATGACGCCGATGACCACTGACTGCTTGCGGACGACAGCCTCGAGGCCATCGACCGAGCCGACGACCATCCCCGCGACCTGCCGGCCGACGACCGCGGGGTCGCGATCCAGCAGGGCAACGACGCGAAAACCCCGGCTGGCAAATCCCGAGTAGGCGGCGAGGGCGTGGCCGAGGTTGCCCAGTCCCACAATCGCCACCGGCCGGTCCTTGCTGAGGCCAAGCTCGCGGGTGATCACATGGGCGAGCATCTCCACCCCGTAGCCGACCCCCCGGACACCGAATGAGCCCAGATGGCTGAGGTCCTTGCGCAGCTTGGGCGACCGGACCCCCGCGGCGGTCGCCAGCTGCTCCGAGGAGACGGAGGCGATCCCGCGCTCAGCCAGGTCGGTCAGGGCACGAAGGTACTCCGGCAGCCGAGCAACAGTGGCGTCAGGAATCCCTCGACGGGCTGCAGGATCGGCGGTCAAGAAGTCACCGGCTTGTCTCAGGTGTGAGCCCCTCCTATAGCACGGAGGAGCAGGAGCGCGTGGGTCACCCCCAAGAGTAGGTCTTTGTGAACGCGGGTACAAAGTCGCGGAAAAGGTCACACCCGTGGTACACGCGGGCCCGTCACCGCGGTCCGGCAGCGGTGACTATGCGCCGGGACCTTCGGTCTCCGGCCCCTCGAGTGCCGCCCGCAGGCGACCTTCGTCCACGCCCCAGTAGTCATGCTGCAAGCCGTCGACCAGGGTCACGGGAATCTGCTCGGAGTACGCCGCTCTCAGTGCGGGGTCGTCGAGCAGCGAGATCTCCACCCACTGGACGTGCAGGTCCCTGGCCACTCGTTCGATGACCTCACGGGCATCGTCGCAGAGGTGACAGTCCGGTTTGGAGATGAGTGTGATCCTCGCCGGAGCTCGCCCAGACATCAGAAGAAGACGGATCTACGCTGCATGAGCAGGGCATACAGCGTCTGCTGGATCGTCTCGCGGACCTGGTCGGTGAGGTCGAAGACCACCATCGGGTCGTCGGCAGCCTGGGGTCCGAGCGCAGCGGTGTCCACAGGTGCGCCGAACTCGATGATCCACTTGCTGGGCAAGGGGATCAGGCCAAGCACGCCAAGCAGGGGGAAGGTCGGTGTGATCGGGATATATGGGGCTCCGAACAGACGTGCGGCGGTCTTGAGGTTGCCCAGCATCGGATAGATCTCCTCGGCACCGACGATGGAGCACGGGACGATGGGCACACCGGTACGTAGGGCCGCTGACACAAAGCCTCCACGTCCGAACCTCTGCAGCTTGTACCGCTCGCTGAAGGGCTTGCCGACGCCCTTGAAGCCCTCAGGCCAGACACCGGCGAGCTCGCCGTCGGCCAGCAGGCGCTCGGCATCGGGGTTGGCCGCCAGGGTGGATCCGCTCTTTCGCGCAAACTCGCCAATGACCGGCGTCTGGAAGACGAGATCGGCGGCGAGCATCCGCAGGTGACGATGGGCAGGGTGCTCGTCGTGGACAGCGACCTGTGCCATCAACGCGTCCAGCGCCACCGCACCCGAATGATTGGACACGACCAGCGCCCCACCGGTGCTCGGGATGTTCTCGATCCCCCGGACCTCGACCCGGAACCACGAGTTGTACAGGGGCCTCAGCAGCGGGAGATAGACATGCTCGGTGAAGTCCTCGTCGAACCCGAAGTCGTCGACGCTGTAGTCCCCGGTAAGGCGGCGACGGATGAATGCGAGGACTTCGGCGACCCGACGCTCGGCGTCTTCACCGAGTAAGCCTGAGGCCTTGGCCGCGTCGCGCAGGGTAGCGATCGCAGTCGTGACCAGCTCCTCGACTCCCGAGCCTGCCGGGGTCCTGCCCGCGGCGCCGCTGGATGGCGTGCCGACTGCCCGCCCAGACCGTGCTGCAGTCGCCTTGGCGGCGGGTGCGGCGAGCCTTCGGGCCGCTGAAGCCGACCGCTGTGGACGTTCGGACGGCGTCGGGGTGGGGCGCGGCCGGTGTGCGCGGATCGCGCCGTTGCCGTTCACCGAGCGACGAGCCGGGCGAGGGGCCGTCTCGTCGCCGGAAAGAGTGGTCAGCAGCGGGTTACGTGGGCGTTTGGCCCGCTCTTCGGATGCCCGGTCTATGCCCGCTGCCAGCGCTCCCGACCCGGAGCGACCCCGTGCGCCGCTGGAGGCACCTGGCCCCTTTTCGGGGACGATCTTGGGATCGGCCATCAGATGCTCCTTCCAGAGCCAAGAACGCGAGTGAGAACGCCTGCGGCTGAGCCGGCCAACCCGTTGACGGCGGAACCGATCGCGGCGCTTCCCGGCACCCCTGACCCCACGTGGGAGATGAAGTCCTCGAAGGCTCCACGGGTCGTGAACTTCGGTTCGAGACCGAGCACGGCACGCATCCTGGTGGTGTCCATTCCCCTGCCCCACGCTAGGTAGGTCATCTGGTCCTGGGAGAAGTCCGCCAGTCCCGCGCTCTTGACGAACCGGCCCAGGAGTCCCCCGGCAGACAACGGCACCGGGACCGCGGCCCGACCGGAGAGGCGTGCAGCCTGGGTCACCGTGATAACCCCGTCACCAGCCACATTGACGATTCCGGTCGATGCTCCCAACGTGGCAAGCATGAGTCCCTGGAGGGCGTCGTCTTCGTGGACGAGCTGGAGCCTGGCGTCAAAACCAAGAGGCCTGGGGATCACCGGCAGGCTGAAGTAGTCGGTCAGGCTCGTTCTGATGCCGGGGCCGATGACGTTGGCCAGGCGCAGGACCGAGATCTCAACGTCTGCCCGGCGACGTGCAAAGCCCCGAACATAGCTCTCGACCTCAACCGAGTCCTTGCCGAAGCCCGCTCGTGGCAACGACTTCGGCCCCATGTCCTCGGTGAACATTGCCGGGTCCCGAGGTGAGGAGCCGTAGACCGCAGCCGAGGACTTGACGACGAGCCGGCGGATGCTCGGGGACTTCTGGCAGGCCGCGAGAAGCTGCATCGTTCCGATGACGTTGATCTCCTTTTGAGAGACCCGACCACCGGCGGACAGCGGCGTGGCAATGACGTTCATGTGGACGACCGTGTCGACCCCGGCCTGGTTGATGATCTTGGCGATCATCGGATTGCGAATGTCGGCGCGGACAAACTCGGCGGTGCCGATGTCCAGCGGCGGTGGGATGACGTCGACGCCGATAACCCGCTTGATTCCGGGCTGGGCTGTGAGCAGGCGCGCGAACCGCCCACCGAGATAGCGGGACACGCCCGTCACCAGAACGACCTCGACCATGAGCCCCCCTCCTGAATGGTTCGTCACGCAGCACCGAAGCTTTCAGAACGATCCTAGCGAGAGCATCAAGAAGGCCCGCCACCGATGCGACGGGCCTACATGAATTGTCGAGCTACTTCTTGTTGCGACGCTGGTGGCGCGTCTTGCGAAGGAGCTTGCGATGCTTCTTCTTCGCCATGCGCTTCCGGCGCTTCTTGATGACTGAGCCCATGAGTGTCCTTGCCTTGAAGCGTGAATAGGTGGGTGGTACTGCCTTGTTGCCCAAGTACTGCCGACGCACGTTGTAGCCGGCACGAACTCCGCACCACGCCGAACCTTCCGCGACAGCGTACCGCCCTGCGTTGTCCCCACCCAAACTCCGCCCGCTCAGGCGGTGTTGATGAAGGAGGTCTCCAGGTAGTCGTGCACCGCGCTCTCAGGGACACGAAAGGATCGACCGACCCTGATGGCCGGCAGCTCACCGCTGTGCACCAGGCGGTAGACCGTCATCTTCGAGACGCGCATGAGCGAGGCGACCTCGGCGACGGTGACGAACCTCACCTCGGCCAGCTTGCGGTCCAGAGCCATGCGCACCTCGTCGTCTCTGCGCGCGACGTAGCGACGGCTTTCCTTCGCCGGCGCTTCCGTGCGTGCACAGGTAACGATAGGGGCAGAAGTGATTCGTGGGGAAGCGAATGGTGACAAGATCTCGAAATTTGTCCAGCCGACACGCCGGACAGATACGGATCAGTCGAACCAGACACCAAGGCCATGGCTGGGGAAGACGGCCTCCCGCGTAGCCATCACCGCGCGGTCCACCGCATCCTCGGGGTCGTAGCCGACCTCCCAGGAACGCCACCACACCCGCCCGCCCTCGGACGCACCATCGCCCATCTGAGCCGGGCCCGGACGCCCGCAACGCTCCATCGCGTGGTCTCGCCACACCTGGGGCACCTCGGCATCCAGCGGTATGGGACGGTGCGCAGCGATCGCGGTCAGATGCGTCCAGGCCCTCGGCACCACGTCCACGAGCTCGTACCCGCCGCCACCGAGAGCGACCCACTTGCCACCGCACAGCTCGTGGGCAAGCTCATGCATGGACTCGTATGACGCGCGCTGGGCATCGACCGACAAGGCCAGGTGGGCAAGCGGGTCCTGAACATGTGAGTCGCATCCGCACTGGCTCACCAGGATCTCGGGGTTGAACGAACGCAGCAGGGCTGGCACCACCGAGTGGAACGCACGCAGCCAAGCCGCATCACCGGTGCCAGGCGGCAGAGCCAGGTTGACGGCGCTCCCGGGTGCACCCGGCCCACCGGTGTCGGTCGGGAAGCCGGTGCCCGGGAACAGCACCCGCCCGGTCTCGTGCACCGAGATCGTGAGCACCCGAGGGTCGTCCCAGAAGATGCGCTCCACGCCGTCGCCGTGATGGACGTCGACATCGACATAGGCGACGCGGGTGGCACCGTTGTCGAGCAGCCACTGGATGGCCACGGCGCAGTCGTTGTAGATGCAGAATCCCGACGCCCGGTCCGGCATCGCATGGTGCAGTCCCCCGCAGAAGTTGACACCATGCTCGGTCTCACCGCGCCACACGGCACTTGCCACGTCCAGGGAGCCAGCCGCGATACGGGCACTGATGTCGTGCATCCCCGCAAAGGCGGGGTCGTCCTCGGTGCCAAGACCTCGCAGCTGGTCTGCATGCGCGGGATCGACCGAGGCGCGATGGACTGCTGCGACGTACTCCGCGTCGTGGACGCTGAGCAGGACCTCGTCGTCTGGCACGACCGGGTTGACGACCTCGACGTCCCCTCCCTCGAACAACCCGAAGGCGTCGCACAACCGGGCCGTGAGGTCCAGACGCAACGGATTCATGGGGTGCTCCGACCCGAAGTCGTAACCCGTGAAACTCTGGTCCCAAACGACGTGCGCCTGTGTTGGCATGATGGCACGCTACCGGCAGGTCGCACGCTCCGGCGACCTGGTGAACCTGAATGCCCCATGGAGGACCCGTGGCGAAGAGCCGCTTGTACGAAGACGACGTCCTGGTGATCGGGCTCGGCAGATTCGGGGCCGAGGCAGCTCTCGAGCTGCACCGCCTCGGGCACAAGGTCGTGGCCATCGAGAAGGACCCGCGCCTTGCCGAGGCCTTCTCGAACCAGCTGGACCGGGTTATCCTCGGCGACTCCTGTGATCCGCAGGTCATCGAGACGTGTCGTGCCAGCACCTTCAAGCGCGCGGTGATCGGCATCGACACCTCGATCGAGGCGTCGGTACTGACCGCAGGCAACCTCATCGACGCCGGGATCTCGTCGATCTGGGCCAAGGCGATCAGCCTCGAGCACGCCCGCATCCTGGAGCGGATCGGGGTGCACCACATCGTTCGGCCCGAGTCCGACGCAGGCAGGCGAGTGGCGCATCTGCTGAACGGGAAGCTCCAGGACTACATCGCCTTCGACGACGGCTACGCCATCGTCAAGATGGCCCCGCCCCGCGAGACGATCGGTTTCACGTTGGCGCAGAGCCAGATTCGCAGCAAGTATGGCGTGACCGTTGTCGGCGTGAAGGCGCCAGGGGAGGACTTCACCCACGCCGTCCCCGAGACCAAGGTCACGGCCCAGCACATCCTCATCGTCAGTGGCCCCAGCCATCTCATCGAGGCGCTGGTCGGCCGCCCGTAGCGCGCCTGGCTACTTGCTCTGAAACCACCGAATCGGGCGTTCCGAGAGCAGCATTCGGTGGTTTCGGCGCAAGGAGCTGGGCGTTGGGTGGCAAGGTCAGCGGAACCGGGTGCTCGGCACCGACCCGGGGTCCACGCCCAGGGGCAGAACCATGGCC
>JBDTYK010000110.1:0-8506 GCA_040005715.1 Actinomycetota bacterium
ACTGGAATGCCGAGGCGACGATGCTCCTGCACACCAAGGGCATCCTGGTCATGACACCCGACAGCGCCATGGTCCTGACCGGCAAGCAGTCGCTGGACTACTCAGGCGGGGTGTCAGCCGAGGACAACTTCGGCATTGGCGGATACGACCGCGTGATGGGGCCCAACGGACAGGCGCAGTACTGGGCACCCAACCTGCGATCGGCCTGCCAAACCCTGTTCGCCCACTACGAGCACACCTACATCGCTCCCGGGGAACACACGGGGCGCCGGGCAGACAGCAACGACCCACGCGACCGTGACGTGCGCAGCTACCCGCATGTCCACCCGTGCAGCGACTTCAACACGGTCGGTGACATCTTCTCCGACGAGGTCAACAAGGAGCGCAAGAAGCCGTTCGACATTCGCACCGTATTGCGTGCGGTGGTCGACCAGGACCACCCCGTACTGGAGCGCTGGGCTGGCATGGCCGACGCCGATACCACCGTCGTCCTGGACGCTCACCTTGGCGGCTATCCCGTTGCACTGCTTGGCATCGAGTCCCACCCGATCCCCCGGCGGGGCTGGTTCCCCGCTGACGGACCCGACCAGTGGACGGCCGGAACACTGTTCCCCAGATCGTCGAAGAAGACCGCGCGAGCGATCAACACCGCAAGTGGCAACCGCCCCCTGGTGGTCCTCGCGAACCTTTCAGGCTTCGACGGCTCACCCGAGTCGCTGCGCAAGATGCAGCTTGAGTACGGCGCGGAGATCGGCCGTGCCATCGTCAACTTCGACGGCCCGATCATCTTCTGCGTGATCTCTCGATTCCACGGGGGCTCGTTCGTGGTGTTCTCCAGCGTCCTGAACAGCAACATGGAGGTCATCGCCGTGGAGGGATCGTTTGCCTCGGTGATCGGGGGAGCTCCCGCCGCTGCCGTCGTGTTCTCCCGTGAGGTGGGAGCCCGTACGTCAGCGGACCCACGGGTCAAGGCGCTGGAAGCCGGGTTGGCCGAGGCCGACGAGGCCGAGCGTCCTCATCTGCGGGTCGAGCTGGCCGGACTACGCGCAGAGGTGCGCTCGGAGAAGCTTGGGGAAGTGGCGGAGGAGTTCGAACAGGTCCACAACATCGAGCGGGCGCTGGCCGTCGGCTCCGTGCATAAAATCATCCCGGCACGAGAGCTGCGGCCATACCTGATCGGTGCCGTTGAGCGGGGCCTGCGCCGAACCACAGCCGACGAGGGGGTTCAGCCCCCGAGCTGAGACTTGCCGGCCGCTGACTTCTTGGCGCCGCCCTTGCTCTTTTCGGCTGCTGACAACTTGTCGGCCTCGGGCTTGTCGGCCTCGGGCTTGTCGGCCTCGGGCTTGTCGGCCTCGGGCTTGTCCACGCCATCGGCCTTGTCGGCTGTGTCAGCAGAGTCCTTGGGGCAGGAGTGAGCCGCCTTGGAAACGGCCGCTCCATGGTCCCTGCCCACGGTCGACTTGTCCTGCGCCACTGCCGAGACGCAGGCTCCGTGAAGACCCTGAGCGCCGACGGCCGGCGCGGGCGCAGCGGCCGGGTCAGGGGCGACGACCGGTTCGGGGACGGCGGGCACAGGTTCGGGGGCGACGGCCGCTGGGCCCGTCTGCTCCCCCTCCACCGGGTCTGACGTCTTGTTCTCGGTCTCGGTTTCAAAGAGGTTAGGGATGCTGGCGGTCAGCAATGACTGGGCTGGTGGTGCGTCGTCGGTGGGAGTCCCGGACGGGGTCGCACTGGCGGCGAGCGCAGTTCCACCGGCGAAGAACGTGGCTGCTGCCGTCACAAGCAGAACCCTTTTCGTCAGGCCACGGTAGCTGCGCTTGGCGGACCTGTCGTGCGCAGATGGGAACAGGGTCAACCTCCGGGGACGACAAACATGTGGGCATCGCTCGCTGGCGCAAACGCTATGCCCCACATATCTCCGGGCCCATCCTCCGTTCGGCCAACACCCGGCGCGAACCAGGTGTTGACCCGGATCCCTACCAGTCCAGCTGAGCCTCGACCGCTGCCCCCGACTGCAAGCCGGTTGGAGTGATTGCGTAGCGCGTCGTGGTGGTCAGCCGTGGCGCGTAGACGTGCACGGACAGGGCGCTGCCGGTCCTGACGTTGGCGAGGTGGTGAATCTGGTTCGGCTCGAGGGCTCGGCCCTCGCCGGCGATGATGGTCCGGAACTCCCTGCGGTGGTTATTTGAGGTCTGCTCCAGCAGGGTGCCGCGAACGACCTGAAAAGCGCTGGCACTTTCGCCGTGGTCATGCCATCCATTCTCGGTTCCCGTAGGCCAGGACAAGAGCCAGATCTGGTGGTCGGGACCAGAGTCCAGCTCGACCCACCGTGCTGCACCTTCGTCAGGATCTATCACGGTGCGCAGTTCCGGATCGGAAGCGAACAGACGGGCAGTGCGCAGTAGTTGGGCCGGGCTGAACTGGTCGACTCCGGGTGCCCCCAGCGTGAGCGCAGGTGAAGATGTCATGGAATCCTCCGCAGTTCGTCGAGGGGCCAAACCAGGACTTGCCCAAACAAGACGCGTGGCTGTACGTCGACCAGTCGGCGACTGGACAAGGTTGATCTGCACGCGGTAGTACACGATTCGGTGGCTACGCCACTACAGGCTTCGGTGGCTAGGCCCCCAAGTAGTCTCAGGTCGAGGCAAGCCATCTGTCAACGGCTCGTGCCCTCCCGATCGACATCGACACAACGGTTCAAGCCATCTTCGCCACCGTCGCCGGCCAGGTCCACACCGCGACTACCCGCTCACGTTCTCGAGCACTACGGCCAGACCCTGGCCGACACCGATGCAGATCGCGGCGACGCCCCATCGCCCGCCGGAGAGGGCCAGGGACCGGGCCAGCGTCCCGAGGACACGAGTACCCGAAGCGCCCAGCGGATGTCCGATGGCGATCGCGCCACCATGGGCGTTGACGATGGCGGGGTCGATGTCCCACGCCTTGATGCAGGCCAGCGACTGCCCGGCGAAAGCCTCGTTGAGCTCGACCGCGGCGACGTCGGACCATCGCAGGCCGGCGCGTTCCAGGGCGATGTTGGCGGCCTCGACCGGAGCAAAGCCGAAGTATTGCGGGTCCAGCGCCGCCGCTCCCCGGCCCGCCATGCGCGCCAGTGGCGGTCTGCCGAGGAGCTCCGCGGCCTTGGCTGAGCCAAGGATCGCAGCCGAGGCACCGTCGTTCAGCGGAGACGCGTTGCCTGCGGTGACCGTCCCGTCCGGGCGGAAGATCGGCGCCAGGTTGCGCAGCTTCTCGATGCTCGTCTCAGAGCGAATCGACTCGTCCCGTTTGAGGTCGACGCCCTCGACGAAGACGACCTGGTCGTCGTAGAACCCCTCATCCCAAGCCCTGGCCGCGTTCCGATGGGAGCCAAGCGCGAACTCGTCCTGCTCCTCGCGCCCTATGCCTTCACGCTCACACAGCATCTCGGTAGCCTCCCCGAGGGATACCGTCCACTCCTTGCGCATCGCCGGGTTCACCAGCCGCCAGCCAAGCGTCGTGGAGACCAAGCTGGCGTTTCCGGCCGGATAGGGCTTCTCGTTCTTGGGCAGCACCCAAGGCGCTCTGGTCATCGACTCGACACCGCCGACCAACAGGACGTCGGCCTCCCCCAGGGCGATCTGGCGTGAGCCGATGATGGCTGCGTCCAGGCTCGACCCGCAGAGCCGGTTGACTGTGCTCGCGGGAACCGACGTGGGCAGGCCGGCGAGAAGGGTCGCCATACGGGCCACGTTTCGGTTGTCCTCGCCGGCGCCATTGGCGTTGCCGAAGAACACCTCGTCGACCCTGGCCGGGTCCAGCTGGTCATGCCGGTTGAGCAGCTCGCGAACCACCAGGGCGGCCAGGTCGTCGGGACGGACCCCTGAGAGCGCACCGCCGTACCTGCCGAACGGCGTCCGCACGGCGTCGTACAGGAAGGCGTCAGCCGTCATGCGAGCTCTTCCTTGAGTGGGCGAAGAACTTTTCGAGCACGGGTCCGAGCACGTCGGGCACCAGGTCGTGAGTCTGACCGGGCAGCGTGAGCAGATGAGCGTGGGGAAGGGCGTCCGCAACGGCACTCGCGCCCACACGCACTGGGTCGGGGCTGGCTTCGCCGTGGATCACCAGGGTGGGTGTGCTGACCGATCCAGCAAGCTCAGGTGGACAGGCGAGGATCAGCGACTCGTAGGCGAGAGTGTGGGCGATAGCTTCCAGCGCCGGCCAGAAAGGCGCTTGCCGCAGCTGGGCGACGACCGCTGGGGGTATGCCGACGGCTTGGGTCTGGAAGAGCTCGACGGCGTCGCCTCGATGGCCGGTGCGGACCAGATCATCGAGCCGGCCGGCTAGCCCAGTCCAGTACTCCGGCCCCTTGCCCTCCACCTGGAAGGGCGGGTCATACAACGCGAGCTTGCTGATGGACAGGCCACGCTCGGCCGCCTGCATCGCCAGGACCGCTCCGGAGGAGTACCCGAAGACGGAGGCGCTACCGCCTGCTGCCCCGATCAGCGCCTCGAGGTCCTCGATCTCGCGGTCGACCGCATATGGCGAGGTGTCGGTGCTGGTGCCGCGGCCTCGACGGTCGTAGTTGTAGACCGTGAACGCATCTTTCAGACGGGCCGCCAGCGGAGCGCCGGTTGCCCTTTCGTTGAAGGCTCCCAGGACGAGGATGACGGGTGGGCCGTCCCCGTCACGGTCGTAGCTGATGGTGGTTCCGTCCGCTGAGGTGATGGTGGACATCGGGTCCCCTTCCTGTTGGCGATCTAGGTTGGCTGCGTGTTCGAAGCCGCGCCGCCCACGCGTGTGGCGAGATAGGCGGCGAAGCGATCCAGCGAGGTCGAGAAGCCGGCCTGCGCCTCGGGGCTGCGAAACGCTTCGGGAACATTGGTCTGTCGGATCTGGATCTCGGTGCGGGAGTCCCCGAGATCCACGAAGGTGGAGGTCGTCGTCATTCCATTGCCCGGATCGGTCCACACGAGACGCTCCGGCTCCACGATCTCGAGGTAGACCGCCCGCGTCGGGTACTGGCTACCGTCGGAGTCATTGACCATCACGGTCTCGAACGCCCCGCCGGGGCGCGCGTCGACGATGATCTGCTCCAGCGGAGTAGTCACCCCGAGCGGACCCCAGAAGTGGGTCAGATGCTCCGGCTCGAGCAGGCATCGGAAGACCAGCTCCCTGGGTGCATCGAATACCCGGGTGAAGACCACCTCGGTGTCCTGCGAGGACGCGTCACCCATGGGCTTTCCCCATGCGTCGTTGCGATGGAGGGGCTTGGATCTCGCGCAGGTGCACGTCGAGCTTGTCGAAGCGTTCGGTCCAGAGCCGGCGGTTCTGCTCGATCCAGTCCATCGCCGAGTCGAGCTCGGCTCGCTCCAGGTGGCACGGCCGGAACTGGGCCCGGCGGGTCCGCGAGATCAGCCCACACCGCTCGAGCACCTTGAGGTGCTTGGAGATTCCTGGAAGGGTCATCTCGAATGGCGCGGCCAGCTCGTTGACTGTTGCGTCCCCCGTGGCCAGGCGAGCCACAATAGCCCGGCGGGTCGGATCCGCCAGAGCGGTGAAAGTGGCACCAAGCCGGTCTTCGACCACCGTCACGTCCGCCTCCCAGAGTCTGGGAAATCGAACCGGCGCCAAGGGTGCGCCAGATCGCCTTCCTCGTAGCCGATTTCACCATACGGTTATTTAACTGTCAAGGAAACTAACCGACGGATCGAGGTGTCTCAATGTTGAAGACCCGCGCATCGGTTGTTGGCGTCACTGAAGGATGTCGTCGATGGCAATCACGAAACCTGGAAGCGCCAGCAAGATCCCTCCGGCCAGAAGCACTCGACCCACTGTGCTCGTGCGGCTGGAAAGCCACCACGAGGAAAAGCCTGGCGCGATGAGCACGGCGACGGTGACCAAAGCTGCCCCAGCGAGCGCCAGGGCCAACACCAGTGCGCCCGTTGGACCGGTCAGCACGAGCATTGCACCGGTCAACACGAAGCGTGCGACTACTTTCCGGTCGCGTTGCAGGGGAGGTAGCCGCCTGCTGTACCAGCCCATGAATGCGGCCGTGGTCATCCCTTGGGCGAGTACGAGCAGACCCAGGGTAAGGAGCGCGACCCAGGCCGGCCCGACCAGCACGAAGTCGGGGTTGTCAGACCGTAGCGGCTCGAGTCGAGTGCTGGCGGCGACGAGCAACAGCACCCCGAGAAGTAGTCCTGCGAGTCGACCTTCAGGAAGCCACCGGTGAATGGCTGCGTACGCGAACGAGGCCAACAGTGCCAGCGGCAGCGCACCGAAGACGAAGAACCCCAACGTGCCGCTGACACTGACCCGGCCGATGGTCTCGCCAGCCTCGGTCAGCAGACCACTGGCGGAAGGAGAGGTCGCGGCCAGCAGCCGCATGATGAGCCGCCCACCCGCTCCGGCGACCAGGAGCCCGGTGACCAAGCCTGTGGTGACCACCAACGTGACCCACCACAGGTAACGACTCAACGCGCTCGCGACGCGTCCATCAGGAGTGCTCATGGGCGCCACGATTCCAAGGCGTCCCCATGCAACCACCAGGGCCACCCCGGCAACAACCAGCACACCGCAGGCGAGCATCAGGGCCACAGACACAGGGTGGGCCGGGCTCAGATCCCTTGTCAACGAGATGTCGCGCATTTCCCCCACGCCGGTTCAGGCATTTAGGGCACATCATCTCGTTTCGGCAGTTACTGTGCGATTGTCGGCCGGCTGACCGGCCTGAAGGCACGTACTGGGGGAAAGTTCATGAAGAGGCCTGTCGGGTCGCTCGCCGCGGCTGTGGCCGTCATGTTGTTGGCCGGCTGTGGCGTTTCTGCCTCGGCGGATCCTGCGACTGATGTCAGCAGAATTCAGTCCAGCCCGAGCGTGAGCCCGGTGGAGGCTGCCCAGCAGCCCGCCGTGGTCCCTAGCCCGTCCACCGTTTCGGCCCCGCCCAAGACAGCACCGACCGTCAACAGGGCCAAGGCCGCGGCAGTCGGAACCGCGCTGGCCGCAGTGGCAAGGCTAACCGTCAAGGGGCGTGCGCCCAAGACCGGCTACACCAGGGCCCAGTTCGGGCAGGCCTGGTACGACACCGACCACAACGGCTGCGACACTCGCAACGACATCCTGCGCCGTGACCTGCACAGCAGGCAGATGGCTAACGCTTGCAAGGTCCTGGCCGGCACCCTGGCCCCAGATCCCTACACCGGCACGTCGATCCGCTTCGTCTATGGCGGTGCCAGCGAGGTGGACATCGACCACGTGGTCGCGCTCTCGGACGCATGGCAGAAGGGCGCCACCACGTGGGCTGCCCGAAAGCGGCTTGCCCTGGCTAACGATCCCCTGAACCTGCTGGCCGTGGACTCCTCTGCCAACCGGGCCAAGGGTGACGGTGACACCGCCACATGGCTGCCGCCATACAAGGCCTTTCGCTGCACCTATGTCGCCAGGCAGGTTGCCGTCAAAGGCAAGTACGGCCTCTGGGTCACCGGGGCCGAACGCGACGCGATGACCCGCGTTCTGGCCACCTGCCCGAATATGCTCCTGCCGGGACCGGGCTCTGCATCGGATGTGGCGGTGCCACCCAGCAGCTCATCCCAGCCTTCGCCTGCCCCTGCCGTCGCAGCGCCGCCTGTAGGAAGCGTCTACTACGCAAACTGCACCGCGGCCCGAGCCGCAGGTGCTGCCCCGATCCACCTCGGCGACCCTGGCTACGCATCCAAGCTCGACCGCGACGGAGACGGCATCGCCTGCGAATAGGGCCCCTGCAACCTGCATCCGGAGCTGTCGGAGCGAAGCAGCCGCTTCACGACCCCCAATCCAGCTCACCACGGCCGGGTGAAGGGTCAAGCCACCTCCATCAGGGGGTGGCGCCGGTTGAACACGGTGGCGTGCACCAGGTGATCCCCAAAAGACAGCGCCCGGATCTCGTGGTACTTCGACCGGGAGGCCAGGGCGTGCCCGGCGCCGGCGTCGGCGCCGATGTGGTCATCCAGCGGACCCTGGGCCAGGGACCCGACGAACCGGCGGACCCGCCGGCCGGGGGTGGACTCCTGCGGCAGCAGGGCCGCGTCCAGTGCTGCCGCCTCGAGCAGTCCTCTAAGGTTTCGGCGCAGCCCGCCCGGGGTCGCGAAGAGCTCCAGGAAGGCCGGCTGGCCGCCGAGGCCGATCACCACACCCCGCTGGCCGGCGAGGGTGTGGATGTCCTTGATCCCGTCACGAATCAGCTCACCCCGGCCGTCGACCTGACTCTCGACGCGGCCCAGGTCAGATTCGGCACGCCGGTCCAGGTGGTTCACGAAGGACCCGGTCGCCGACGCGCCGAAGGCCTGGTCGTAGCGAGACACCCGCTCCCAGACCTGGCCCTGCCGGCCCGCACCCGAGGCGGTCGTCTGAGCCGAGCGGACCATCATCGAGGCCCGCCTGGCCCGCCGTACCTGGACGCCCTCACCGTGCCATCGGCCATGCTCCACGCAGGAGACGCTGGCCACCAGCTGGGCGCCCGGCATCAGCAGCACATCGTGGTTCAGGGCCC
>JBDTYK010000111.1:0-8402 GCA_040005715.1 Actinomycetota bacterium
AAGAACCGCAGCCGTTGTGTCGTTTCCCATGAGAATGGTGCCCTCCTGTTGTCCAAGGCATCGTTGCCATGGCGTCAACTTTTAGGTGACCGTACCCCAGACCCTTGACCGGTCCGACACCGCCATCACTCGCGAGACACGGTCATTGCTGGCCGATCCGCTGAGTCAGCCGTCCGACCGCCGCCTCAAGACGTTCGTCGGTTGCGGTCAAGGCGATCCGCACGTGGCGGGCACCGGCTGGCCCGTAGAAGCTGCCTGGGGCGACAAGGATTCCCAGGTCGGCCAGATCGGAAACCAGGGACCAGTCGATGCCAGTGCGGGTTTGCTGGCCGGAGCCAGATCCAACGCCGGGCTCGCCGACACGTTCTGGGTCATCGCGGGTGGTCCACAGATAGAGTCCCGCATCGGAGTGGTCAACGCGATAGCCGGCCTGTTCAAGGGCAGAGCGCAGGCGGCGACGCCGTAGGCCGTAACGCGCCTTCTGCAGCCCCACGTGACGGTCGTCCCTCAGCGCAGCGACCATCGCCTGCTGGACCGGCCAGGGCATCATCATGCCGGCATGTTTACGGATCTCCAGGAGGCGACCGATGAGCGCCGCGTCGCCGGCCACGAACGCCGCACGGTAACCGGCCATGTTGCTCTGTTTGCTCAATGAGTAGAGCGCCAGCAGCCCCTCGTGACTTCCATCGCAGACGGCTGGGTCCAGGATGCTGGGCACCGCTCCAGGTGTGGACAGAGCAGACCCCTGCTCCCCGTCCACGGCCCGCCAGTCGAACTCGGCGTAACACTCGTCACTGGCGATGATCACGCCGTGCGCCCTGGCCCACATCACGAGCTGGGCGAGGTGTTCAACCCCAAGAACCTGCCCGGTGGGGTTGCTGGGACTGTTGACCCACAGCAGTTTTGGCGTCGGCATAGACGTCATCGGGCCAATGCCGGTGAGGCCGTCCATCAACAGTCGCGAGGCGCCCGCCATACGGGCACCCACGTCATAAGTCGGGTAGGCAACGGCCGGCAGGGCGACCACGTCACCGGGCCCGATGCCCAGCAGGGTAGGCAGCCAGGCCACCAACTCCTTGCTGCCCATCGTCGGCAGGACGCCTTCGGGACTGACATCAGGTACGCCTCTGCGGCGCGCGAACCACTGCGCCACGGCCTCGCGAAGAACCGGTGTTGCCCACGTCTGCGGATAGCCGTGAGCGTCAGACGCCGCTGCCAGCGCCTCCCTCACGACCTCGGGGGTCGGGTCGACGGGCGTGCCCACCGAGAGGTCGACGAGCCCCCCTGCATGAGAAATCGCCCGCTCCTTGAACGGAGCGAGCGAGTCCCATGGAAAGGCTGGAAGTCGATCCATCATCTGCCGACGGCAGTGAGCGACGCGGCTCTACTCGTCGTGCCCCTGCGGAGGAAGGGCAATGATCAGGGGATGGTCCTTGGCGATCTTGCCGAGCTTGGCAGCGCCACCGGGGCTCCCGAGGTCATCGAAGAACTCGACGTTGGCCTTGTAGAAGTCCTTCCACTGCTCAGGTGTGTCGTCCTCGTAGAAGATGGCCTCAACGGGGCACACCGGCTCGCATGCTCCACAGTCGACGCACTCATCGGGGTGGATGTAGAGCGTGCGCTCACCCTCATAGATACAGTCGACCGGACATTCCTCGATGCAGGCCTTGTCCTTGACGTCGACACACGGCTGGGCGATCACGTAGGTCATCTTGAGCGGTCCTCCTGGGGGCGACGTGCAGTTGACACCTAGTATGCCGAATCGACCGGCCGGGGAGGAACCCGGGTCCGGACAACGAGAAGAATGCGCAGTGAAAGAGGTGGGAAATCCGCGATGAGCCAGTCAGACCCTGTCGACGCACTCCGCCCCGGCATGCGCGCGGTCGTCCGCAAACGCATCGAACACGGCGTGACCGACGCGTTGGGTGACGTCGTCTCGATCGACGCGAAAACCGTCTCGGTCCGGACCAGAAGCGGTTTGGTGGTGATCGAGCGGGCCGCCGTGGTGGCCGCCAAGGAAGTACCTCCCAAGTCCACCCGGCGGGGGGCCCCACATCTCGCCCTCTCGATGGACGACCTGGAACGGCTCATGGTCGAGGGGTGGCCGCCGATCGAGCGCGCCGAGCTTGGCGGGTGGCTCATGCGGGCCGCGCAGGGCTTCACCAACAGAGCCAATTCGGTGCTGCCACTTGGTGATCCAGGTATTCCCCTTTCGGCGGCGGTGGATCGCAGCGAGAGCTGGTATGACGACCGCGGACAGCGCGCCCTGTTCTGCCTCTTTGGACCTGTTGGCTTCACGGTCGATGACGACCCGCTGGGCCGCGAGCTCCTGGGGCGCGCCTACGGACCGTCGAAGAGGACCCTCGTCCTGACCGCATCAACCGCAGCCCTGCCACCCGAGACCACGCACACCTCGGGCGCCCGGGTGCACCTCGATGCCATGCCTTCTCCGGCCTGGTGGAGCACCTGGGCAGGGGACGGGAATGCCGCCCCGCCAGCGGCCCGGTCCGTGATGACCGGTTCGCCGGAGCAGCTGTTCGCCTCGCTCGAGGTGGATGGCGCTGTGGTCGGAGTCGCACGCCTGTCCTTTGCCCATGTCTGGGCCGGCGTCACCGCAGTTCACGTATCGCCGGGGCATCGGCGCGCGGGCGTGGCCATGCAGCTCATGGGCGCACTCGGAGACGAGGCGCGAGCACGCCGCATACGTTCGGTGTATGCCCAGGTGGCACAGGCGAACTCGCCATCGCAGCGCCTGTTTGAACGACTCGGCTTCAACACCCACCATGAGTACGTCTATCTCGGCACCTGACCCAGCTCGTCACTGCTGAAAGCAGACTCAGCTCTCCCCTTGGTCAGGCCAAGGTCACATACCGCCCGCGGTAGTACAGCAAGGCGTCGCCGGGATGGGCAGCACTCGTCACCGAGACGACTTCTCCGACAACAATGCTGTGGTCGCCACCCGGATGCACCGCCACGGTGCGGCATTCGAAGGTCGACAGTGCTCCGTCAACCAGCGCGACACCGGTCTGTGGGCCCGGGTGGTGTGCGATGGCGTCGAGCTGACCATGCAGCGGCCGTCCGCGCGTTGCCAGCCAGTCGGCCGCGGGTCTGTCTTGCGAGGCCAGCACGCTGACTCCCCAGATCCCGGCCTCGATCACGGCATCGTGGAAACGAGCCTCACGTTCAACGCAGACGAGCACGAGCAACGGCTCAAGTGACACAGAGGTCAGCGCGCTCGCCGTCATCGCGTGGTCGTGATCGCCTGTGCGCGTGGTGAGCACCGTGACACCTGTGGCGAAGCGACCCATTGCCCTGCGAAAGAGGTCGACGTCCGGGATGTCCTGACTCATTCGCGTCCCAGGCCATCTGTGAGGAGACCTCTGCTGCGCGACCCACCGGGCGCTGGTCCCACCAGCTCACCGCGGAGGGGGTCGAACTGGGCAAACCCCTCACGACCGGAAAGTCGCACCGCGACCTTGTTGGACAACGCGTAGTAGCCGTCGTAGACACTGACCTGGGTCGCATGCCGGGCCAGGGCCCGGCTCTGGATGTCGACCAAGGCTGGCTCCTCCACCATGTGGGTGACGATCTGGTCGGCGACGACCGACGGTGGGTATGGCGCCTCGCGGTCCAGAACCAGGCACCTCGACCCCGCCGACGCCACAGCCTCTTTCACCACAACATTCTCATGCAGCCACCTTCGGTCCTGCATCGCCCAGCTTTGCGGCGTGAGGATGCAGAAGACCAGTGGCAGGGCAGTGCCCTCATCGGCCAGCGCCGACAGCGCCGCCACGGTCGCTCGATGAGTCTGGATGTGGTCGGGATGCCCATAGCCGCCATGCTGGTCGTAGGTCACGACAACATCCGGTCGCAGGGCTCGGATATGCCCTGCCACCAGCTCAGCGGCTTCGGCCGGGTCCGCCCGGGCAAAGGCGTCGGGATGACCTTCGCTGGATGCGCCAGCCATACCGGAGTCACGATAACGCGAGGCAACGCCGCGCTCGAGGTCCTCACCCAGCACCCGTTGCGCGACCCCCAGCAACGACATGGCTGCCCGGAGCTCTTCGCGTCGCCACGGCCCGAGCCTGTCGTCGCGGTCGGCGCGCAGATGGGCCAGCTCCGGCGGGATCACCTCGCCCTCCTCCCCCAGCGTGCAGGTCAGCAGGTGGACGTCATCGCCTCGAGCAACGTGTGCGGCCATCGTCACGCCGGAGGTCAACGTCTCGTCGTCGGGATGGGCGTGCACGAAGAGGAGGCAAGCTCGCCCGGTCGCGGCCGCGACCGGCGCTTCGCCGCTCATTGACCCGGAGCCGGCTGGACCGCCGCGGTGGCCAGGTCCACCGTGCCGCCCAGGGCCTGGTTGTCGATGTAGGTCTTGACTCCGGCGCCATGGACGAACACGGACTTCTGGTTGGTCAGGGGAATCGCGGCGACTTGGGCTGAGAGCTCCTGATCAAGCCTTCCCCACGCCTTCTCACGGTCGGAAGCGTCGGGGATCATCGCTACGGCATCAAACCTGGCGTTGAACGCGGGGCTTGCGAACCGGCCGTAGTCCTGACCGGAGGAGCCGGCCGTCAGGTTCACCCGGCTGTCGAAGAGCGAGGGAATCACGGCCGAACCCGATGGCCACTCGGCTGATCCCACCGCCCACATCACGTCATACCGTCGGCTGTTGGCAACGGTCGCGATCGTCGTGAAGTAGTCCTTCTCCAGGCCCTCCAGCGTGACCGCGAATCCGGCGTCCTGCCAGCCCTGTTGAAGGGCGGCCATCGCCTTGTCCGCCATCGTGCCTCTGCGGTAGGCGACCGTGATCCTGACCGGCAGCTGCAGTCCTGAGCTCTGCAGGAGGGCTCGGGCCCTGGCGGCGTCACCTCGGGGCGGAACACCCAGAGGGTTGGCGTCCTGGTGGGCTGGCAGGGACTTGTTGATGACCGCGTACGTCGCTTCCGCTGCGGTGTCACCACCCAGTGCCGTCACGTACGCCTCGCGGTTGGTCGAGACCGCGAGTGCCTGCCGGACCGAGATGTTGGCCATCGACGTCCGGCTGAAGTTTGGCACCAGGTAGTCGACGAACGGCGCCCTGGGGTTGGTGGAGCGGGCCTTGATCGCCGGTGTGGACATGATGTTGTTCTGCAGGGCGGGTGGCGCCGAGTCCGCTGTCACGGCGAACGAGTCGAGACCCTCCGCCGTCATGATCCTGCTGACGGCCGACTCCACCGGGGTCCCGACCTGGAAGTCGATCCGGCCGGGATGCGCCTCTCGGATCGGGTCGGTCGCAGGGTCCCAGTAGGGGTTGCGCACGAACGTTGCGCCACGGTTGGCCACCCAAGGTCCGCCAAGCATGTACGGGCCGTTGGAGAAGATCTCGGTGCTGGACCCGGCGCCCCGGTCCTGGTCCGGACGAACTGGGCCGAAAGACGGCATGGCCAGCATCTGGTTGAAGTCCGGGGTGGGTGTGGAGAGCCTGAAGGTGATGGCATGTCCTGAGCAGGAGACCGCCTTGTCGAACGCCGGCTGACCGGTCTTGAGGTATGGGCCCGCATAGATGCTCGAACCATTGGCTCTGCGGGGTACGTCGAGCAGGGCCAGAGCGTAGGTCGGCCCACCGGTGATCTGGCTGGCTGCAAAGGTGCGCGAGATGCCGTACTTCACGTCAGGGCACGTGACCGGTCTGCCATCCTGCCAACTGGCATCACTGCGCAGGATGAAGCGCCAAGTCTTCCCACCGTTCGTCACCACCCCGGTGTCGGTGGCCAGGTCTGGCAGGAGCTTGGGCAAGGTGTTCTCGTCCGTGGCCGGCGCCCAAGCGGTCAGGGTGCGCTCGAAGACCCGACCCGCAAAGGCCATGTCGGCTGCCACATAGAGGCGTTGCGGGTCCCAGGAGTCCACCGGGCCCAGCCGCAGCATGTAAAGGGTCCCGCCCGCCGGTTCCTTGGCGGCCGGTTTGGCTGTTGGCGAGGAGTCCAGGCTCACAGAACATGCCGACAACGCGAAGATCGCGGCTACGACAAGCGCCACTCTTCTTCTGCCGCGCATACGGTGAGGAATCACTGCCGGTCCAGTCGAGGTCAGGTCCTGGCTGCCGTCTTGGCCCGGGCCGTGGTCCGGGCACGGAACTCGCGCGACAGCACCAGCTTGCGGATCCGCACTGCGTCCGGGGTGACTTCGACGCATTCGTCCTCACGGCAGAACTCCAGCGCCTGCTCCAGGCTCAGATGGCGGGCCGGGATCAGCCGCTCGAGAACCTCGGAGGTGGCCGAGCGGACGTTGGTGAGCTTGCGCTCACGGGTGATGTTGACGTCCATGTCCTCCACCCGGGAGTTCTCGCCGACGATCATGCCTTCGTAGACCTCCGTGGTCGGCTCAAGGAACATCTCGCCGCGCTCCTGAAGGTTGAACATGGCATAGGAAGTTGCCGCCCCGGTGCGGTCAGCCACCAGGGAGCCGTTCTGCCGGGTCTTGAGCTCCCCGACCCACGGCTCGTAGTCCTCGAAGACGTGGTTGGCGATGCCGGTGCCACGGGTGTCGGTCAGGAACTCGGTCCGGAAGCCGATCAGACCCCGTGACGGAACGACGAACTCCATCCGCACCCAGCCGGTGCCGTGGTTGGTCATCTGCTCCATGCGGCCCTTGCGGACCGCCAGCAGCTGGGTGATCGCGCCGAGGTGCTCCTCGGGTGCGTCAATCGTCAGGCGTTCGAAGGGTTCGTGGATCACGCCGCCCATCACCCGGGTGACCACCTGAGGCTTACCGACGGTCATCTCGTAACCCTCACGCCGCATCTGCTCGACCAGGATGGCCAGCGCCAGCTCACCGCGACCCTGGACCTCCCATGCGTTGGGTGTCTCCGTGGGAAGGACCCGGATCGAGACGTTGCCGACCAGCTCTCGGTCGATGCGGTCCTTGATCAGGCGCGCCGTGACCTTCGTGCCCTTGGCCCGCCCGACCAGGGGCGAGGTGTTGGTGCCAATCGTCATCGAGATCGCCGGCTCGTCAACCGTGATCAGCGGCAGCGGGATCGGGTTCTCGGGGTCGGCCAGCGTCTCGCCGATGGTGATCTCGGGGATGCCGGCCAGCGCGATGATGTCGCCGGGACCTGCGCTGTCCACCGGGATACGATCCAGCGCGTCGGTCATCAGCAGCTCGGTGATCTTGACCCGCTCGATCGTGCCGTCGGCGCGGCACCAGGCGGCCTGCTGGCCCTTCTTGATCGTGCCGTTGTAGACCCGGCAGAGCGCCAACCGGCCGAGGAACGGTGAGGCGTCCAGGTTGGTCACGTGCGCCTGCAGCGGTGCCTCGTCGTCGTACCTGGGTGCGGGGACAGTGTCCAGGATGGCTGCGAACAACGCCTCCAGACTGCTCTCGTCGGGCATGACCCCATTCTCGGGGCGGGTGAGCGACGCGCGGCCGGCACGGGCCGAGGCGTAGACGATGGGGAAGTCCAGCTGCGCAGATGCGGAGGCCGCATTGTCCAGCAGGTCCATGAACAGCTCGTAGGTCTCGTCGACGACCTCGGCGATACGAGAGTCCGGGCGGTCGACCTTGTTGATGCACAAGATGACTGGCAGCTTGGCCGCGAGCGCCTTGCGCAGGACGAAGCGCGTCTGGGGCAGCGGGCCCTCGGATGCGTCGACGAGCAGGACGACCCCGTCGACCATGGACAGGCCCCGCTCGACCTCGCCACCGAAGTCGGCGTGACCGGGGGTGTCGATGATGTTGACGGTGATGCCATCAGGATGCCCGGCTTTCACGGCGGCGGGGCCCTTGTAACGCACAGCGGTGTTTTTCGCCAGGATCGTGATGCCCTTCTCGCGCTCGAGGTCACCGGAGTCCATAGCTCGCTCGTCGACGTGCTGGTGGGCACCGAACGCCCCTGACTGCCACAACATGGCGTCTACAAGAGTGGTCTTGCCGTGGTCTACGTGGGCGACGATGGCAACGTTACGGATGTCACCGCGGGTCTGAATGGGCATAAGGACAATTATCTCAGCAATTGCTCGGCCCCTTGACCACGTGATCAGCTGGGGATGGCTGAATCGCTCATGAATGCTTCTACCGCTCTCACCACTGGCAGATCTGCTGCCAGCCATGGGACGTCATACAGCTGGGCCTTCGAGAGCAGCAGCAGGCGGTCATGGTCCTGTAACGGCCGCGGCTCCCCGCTCGTGATCCGCGCCAGCCACACCTGCATGACGTATCGATCTCCAAGCGGCCAGCGACCGGCCAGCGGGCCCTCGAGGATGGCGCCGACCTCGATGTCCACTCCGAGCTCCTCGCGGATCTCCCGCAGAAGTGCCTCCATGGGTTCCTCGGCCGGCTCGACCTTGCCACCCGGCAGCTCCCATCCACCAGCTAGCTCGACAGGCTCGGTCCGGCGGGCGCTGAGCAAGGTGGTCGGCCGG
>JBDTYK010000112.1:0-8266 GCA_040005715.1 Actinomycetota bacterium
GCGAGGTCGGGAGTCCGGCCGAGCGTTGGGCTGGGAGTCGGGCCGAAGCGTTGGGCTGGGAGTCGGGCCGAAGCGTTGGGCTGGGAGGCAGCGACGGCCACCAGCGTCGGACCCCCCGGCTAGGGTCGCGGTCATGGCCCGAGAACCGACCACCCGAGCGGTCGCCCGCGACAGGGATGACCGCCGGCTGGCGGCTCAGCTGCTGCTCGGGCCGTCCGCCGCAGGTGTCGTCCCGGTCGTCAGGCAGCTGCTGGCGGTCCAGGCGCAGGACCTGCGCGCCGCCCGCCTCGCGGTCCGGAGTCGCACCACCGGTCTCACTGCGTCCGATGTCGACCGCGCGCTTGGCGACCGCAGGCTGGTCGTTACCTGGCTCAACCGTGGCACGCTGCACCTGGTCCAGCCCGAGGACTACTGGTGGCTGCAGCCGCTGACCACACCTCAGCTGGCCACAGGCAACGCCAAGCGCCTCGAACAAGAGGGGGTTTCGCCCAGTCAGGCCGACCAGGGCGTGTCCATCATCAGGTCCGCGCTTGCCGCGAACGGCCCGATGACCCGCCTTCAGCTGCGCGAGATTCTGCAGGCTGCCGATATCCCCGTCAGCGGACAGGCGATGGTTCACATACTGTTCTTGTCGGCTCTGCGTGGCCTGACGGTCCGCGGTCCGGTCGTCGGCCGTGACCAGGCGTTTGTTCTCGTCACCGACTGGCTTGGTGACCCACCCAGGGTGGTCGACCGCGATACCGCCTTGTCCGAGCTGGCCCGGCGGTTCCTCACCGGCCATGGCCCTGCCGATGAGTACGACCTGGCCAGGTGGGCCGGCATTAGGGTCGGCGATGCGCGTCTGGGGCTGCGCGCGGTCAGCGCAGACCTCGAGGAGCGCTCTGATGGCCTGGTCGACCTGACCAGACGCCAGCTGCCCAATGGCCGACGCCGACCCAAGCTGCTGGGCGGGTTCGACCCCGTGTTGCACGGCTGGGTCGACCGCGAGCCGGTGTTGGGCACCAGCCAGGGCCTCGTGACCGTGAACGGCATCTTCCGGCCGTTCGCCCTCGTCGGTGGCCGGGCGGCCGCCACCTGGAGCATGCCGGGCGGCCGGGTGCGTCTCGAGCCGTTCGGTGTCCTTGCCCCGGGTGTTCAGCTCGCCCTCGACCGCGAGGCTCGCGATGTCGAGCGGTTCCTCACCCCTGATTAGGCTGTGCGCGTGAGCGAAGCGATCAAGGTCCCTGCCATCAAGGTCCCTGCCATCAAGGTCTCTGTCATCGGCGCTGCCGGACGCATGGGTTCTGAGGTGTGTCGCGCGCTGACCGCGGCGCACGACACCGAGCTCGTGGGTCGCTTCGATGTGGGTGACGACCTCGGTGACCTCGGCGACGCCGACGTCGTGGTCGAGTTCTCGGTGCCGGACTCCGCCGCCTCAAACGTTGCCCATTGCATCGATCGCGGCAAGCACGTCGTGGTCGGCACGACCGGTTGGACGCCGGACAAGCTGGCGGCGGTCAGCTCACAGCTGGCCGGCCAGCCTGAGGTAGGGGTGCTCATTGCACCGAACTTCGCCATCGGGGCCGTTCTGATGATGTCCTTCGCCCAGCAGGCGGCGAAGCACTACGAGTCGGTGGAAGTCGTCGAGCTGCACCACCCCGACAAGGTCGACGCACCGTCGGGCACCGCTGCTCGAACTGCGTCGCTGATCGCCCAGGCCCGCAGGGATGCTGGGCTCGGTCAGGTTCCGGACGCAACCGTCGCGGATCCCGGGGGCGCGCGCGGCGCCCGGGTGGACGGCATACATGTGCACGCGCTGCGGATGCGCGGCCTTGTGGCTCATCAGGAGATCCTCTTCGGCTCGACCGGCGAGCTGTTGACGATCCGGCACGACTCGTTCGACCGGGTCAGCTTCATGCCAGGTGTCCTGATGGGCGTGCGGCAGGTGCGAGACCACCCGGGACTTACCGTCGGGCTTGAGCACTACCTGGGACTGGCCTAGCCGCCCTGGACATGGTGGCGCCGCCCACATAGCGCAGGTCAGTCATCGACCACGCATCCGCGAAACTGCTCGATCAGTGACGCTGATGCGCCACCTGAGCCCGACTCAGTCGCCGGGTTTCGCCGGATCAACCCCAGCCGAAGGATCTCAACGCCGCGGCCGTTGCTGCCGCCAGGATCACCACGACCAGGAACGGCGCCCTGAACAGCAAAGCGATCACCGCAACGGCGACGCCGGCAGCCCGGGCATCTACGGTCAGGCCACCATCAAGGCTGGTGAACGTCTGCGCGGCCACCAGGGCTGACAGCAGGGCAACCGGCAGCATCGTGGCCACCCTCGAGACCATCGGGCCATCCAGGACGTGGTGCGGAACGACGTAGCCCCCGAGCTTGATAGCGAACGAGAGTCCGCTGGCGAGCAGGACGGTGGTCCACAGGGTCATAGGGCGGCCCGATGTCGGATCGAGCTGTCATCGCGAAGGTTTGTGGCCGTTCTCAAGGCCAAGATCCTTCACCCCCTCGTATCGTCGTGGTTGTCGCGACCTCGCAGCGGCAGCAGACCTGCCACGATCGCTGCAGCGCCGGCAACGAGGACCGGTATGCCGGCCGGCGCGTGAGGGGCCAGAACGAGCGCGATGAGGGCCGACACCCCTGCGACGGCGCGGGCGTCCCCGGACTTCAGCCGAGGCCACAACAACGCGCAGAAGGCGGCTGGCGCCACTGCGTCGAGTCCGAAGACCTTGGGGTCGCCGAGGGCATTCCCCAGGACGGCACCGAGGATCGTCAGGAGGTTCCAGAGCACGAAGACCGCGATCCCGGTGCTCCAGAATCCGAGCCGTTGTCCAGCCCGTTCAGGCTGGGCGACGGCTACCGCTGTCGACTCGTCGATGGTCAGCTGTGCGGCAGCCAGGCGGCGCAGCCCGCTCACCCCGAGCAGTCGCGACATCTGCAGGCCGTAGAGGCCGTTGCGGACCGCGAGCAGGGTCGAGGTCGTGACTGCCGCTGCACCCGAACCCCCAGCCGCGATGACGCCTACGAGAGCGAACTGTGAACCGCCGGTGAAGAGCAGGGCCGAAAGCGCGATCGTCTGCCAGAGGTCGAGGCCGGATGCCACCGAAAGCGCTCCGAAGCTGATGGCGTAGGCGCTTGTCGCGACCCCCACCGACATACTTTGCCGCAGAATCCCTTTGCGGCGCCGGTCGGCCAGCGGCTCAGGCATGGGTTCTGACATAGGCGTCCGGACCGACCTCGGTCAGTCCCGTGAGAGATCCGCGGTCAGCCGGACCTCGCGGGCGACCTTCCCGTCGACGTCGATGACCCGGTCGCGGTAGGCGCTGTCGGGGGAGAGACCGGCGGCAGTCAGGAATGCCCGGGTGGATTCGTCTGCGGCCAGAATCCAGGTGCTCAAAGTATGAAATCCCTTCCCACGTAACGTGTCCACTGCGGCGTTGAGCAGGCGTGAGCCGTGACCGTTGTTTCGTGCCTCCGGATGGACGCCCAGTGCCAGCACCTCGCCGGCGGCCTCCGTGGCGTCTCCATCCTGGCTGGGCCCCACGGCGGCGAAGCCGACTACCTGTTCACCGGCACAAGCCACGAGCAGGACATGGCGAGGACTTGGTGGATGGGTCAGTGAGTCACGCCAAACCCGCGCGAAGCTGGGGCCGTCGAGCTGTTCGACCACCTCCGGGGACAGGATGTGGCCGTAGGCGGCCCGCCATACGGCAGCCTGGACCAGACCGACAGCAGGCGCGTCGCTGGCCCGAGCAGTTCGGGCACTGGCGTCGGCCACCGGACCGGTTGCGGCGGCATGCGCCCGCTCATGGGCTTCGGAGTGCGGACGGCTGAGGTCGTGGGGCACGAGCTCATCCTCCCATTCTCGGCGGACCGACGCCCGGACGACACGATTGCCGCAGCCCTCGTGGGGTCGCCATACTTGTTCCCATGCCCGAAAACAGCTTCATCGACCCCGGCGAGCCGCTTAACGCTGCCGAGTCCGGGGCCATCGAGGAGGCCTCCGCAGCAGCCTCGGCGGCCCTGGCACAGCGCCCGGCTGACGGGTCGTCCTTTGACGAGCTGCTCGCCGCTGATCAGCGGATCGAGCCGCGAGACGAGATGCCCGAGGCCTATCGCAAGACGCTGATTCGCCAGATCGCCCAGCACGCGCACTCCGAGATCATCGGCATGCAACCGGAAGGTAACTGGATCAGCCGGGCGCCGTCACTACGCCGGAAGGCCATCCTGATGGCAAAGGTGCAGGACGAGGCGGGGCACGGGCTCTACCTGTACAGCGCGGCAGAGACGCTTGGGATCGACCGCGCCGAGCTGTTGGACATGCTGCACAGCGGCAAGCAGAAGTACTCGTCGATCTTCAACTACCCGACCTTGACGTGGGCTGACAACGGCGCCATCGGCTGGCTGGTCGACGGCGCGGCGATCATGAACCAGGTGCCGCTGTGCCGATGCTCCTACGGGCCGTATGCACGTGCGATGATCCGCGTCTGCAAGGAGGAGTCCTTCCACCAGCGACAGGGTTTCGAGATCCTGTGGACCTTGATGCGCGGAACCGCAGCACAGAAGGACATGGCCCAGGACGCGGTGAACCGTTGGTGGTGGCCCGCGCTGATGATGTTCGGACCTCCTGATACCGGCGAGGCGGCTTCCTCCGGCGGGCACACGGAGCAGTCCATGGCTTGGGGGATCAAGCGCTTCAGCAACGACGCCCTTCGTCAGAAGTTCGTTGACATCTCGGTTCCGCAGGCGCAGAAGATCGGGCTGACGCTGCCGGACCCTGACCTGAGACTGAACGAGGGGACGGGGCACTGGGACTTCGGCGTCATCGACTGGAGCGAGCTGTGGCGCGTGATCAAGGGCGATGGAGCCTGCAACGCTGAACGGATCGAGCACCGGGTCCGTGCCCACAACGAAGGAGCGTGGGTGCGCGAAGCAGCCAACGCATATGCCGCGAGGCAGAGCAGCGCACGGCACGAGGAGTACGTCGCATGAGCACGCCTGCGGTCAATGGGAGCTCGCCAGAGCGCAGCTGGCCATTGTGGGAGGTCTTTGTCCGTGCCAAGCGAGGTCTCTCGCACGTCCACGTCGGCTCACTGCACGCGCCTGACGCCGAGATGGCGCTGCGTAACGCGCGGGACGTCTACACCCGCCGGCAAGAAGGAGTTTCGCTCTGGGTGGTCAGGTCCACTGACATCACGGCCAGCAGCCCGGATGAGCGCGACTCGTTCTTTGACCCAGCGGCTGACAAGGTCTACCGCCACCCGACGTTCTATGAAGTGCCAGAGGATGTCGAATACCTTTGAGCGAGAACCCCACCGACCCTGTGACCAAGGTCACCACGGCGGCGTACTGCCTCCAGCTGGGCGACGACGCGCTGATCTACGGCCAGCGGCTGGGCGAGTGGATCAGCCGTGCTCCCCAGATCGAGGAGGATATGGCGCTGGGCAACATCGGCCTCGATCTCATCGGGCAGGCGCGGGTACTGCTAACTCGAGCTGGAGAGCTCGACGGCACTGGTCGATCCGAGGACGACCTGGCCTACTTTCGCGACGAGCGTGACTTCCATAATGTCCATCTGGTTGAGCAGGAACGTGACGACTTCGGTTTTGAGATGGCCCGGATGCTCTGGTTCGCCTCCTACCAATGTGAGCTGTATGCCGCGCTCTTGACCTCGAAGGACGAGATCATTGCCGGCGTGGCAGCCAAGGCCGTCAAGGAGGTCGACTACCACCGTGACCACGCCAGCCAGTGGGTGCTGCGCCTGGGAGACGGCACCTCGGTGTCGCACCTGCGAATGCAGGAGGCGCTCGAGCGGGTCGCGCCCCATGTCGGCGAGCTCTTCGAGGACGACCTGACAAGCGTTGCGGCAGCCCGGGCAGGAGTGGGAGCTCTTCCATCTTCCCTGTGGGACAACGCTCTTGACCATGTCTCCCGAGTAGTGGCGCAGGCAACGCTGACCCTGCCTGGTGAACCTAGCTGGCGTTCGCGTGGAGGAAGAAACGGCGTGCACTCGCGCCCGATGGGCTACCTTCTCGCGGAGATGCAGCACATTGCACGTTCACATCCTGGTGCCTCGTGGTGACCTCACCGGCCATCGGGGATGCCGGCGAAGAATCCGCACCAAGCGACGCCAACGGATCGACGCGAACGTCGAAGGGAACCGCCACCGCACGTTCGGTCATGGGGCTGAAGGCCGCGATAGCTGCCATCCCTGACCCCGAGGTGCCGGTTCTCACGATCGAGGACCTCGGCATACTGCGCGCGGTTCAGGTCGACGACCAGGCCCGCACCGTCAACGTGCTGATCACTCCGACCTACTCCGGCTGTCCCGCCATGGAAGCCATCCGTCAGCATATTGAGCACGCCGCGCGGCGCTGCGGCTACGTAGCCGAGGTGCAGACCCGGCTCAGTCCGGCGTGGACCACCGACTGGATGTCGACGGCGGGTCGCGACAAGCTTCGAGACTTCGGGATAGCTCCTCCGGGTCCGCGCTCAGGGGGCGCATCGCAACCGGTCACGCTCACCCTGACGGCGCGTGCGGTCACCTGTCCGCTCTGCGGCTCGACTGACACACAGGAGATCTCACGTTTCGGGTCGACTGCGTGCAAGGCGCTGCGCCGGTGCAACGACTGCCTCGAGCCTTTCGACGAGTTCAAGACCATCTGATGGCCTCACTGCTCACCACCGGGCCGCGACACCGGCCGCGCTTCCACACCCTGACGGTTACCGGCGTCGAGCGCCTCACCGAGGATGCGGTCGCGGTCTCGCTCGGCGTTCCTGAGGGCCTGGCCGACGAGTTCGTCTTCGAGCCGGGACAGCACCTGACCCTGAGGGCCACCATCAACGGCCAGGACGTGAGGCGGTCATACTCAATCTGTCGATCGCGTCCGGAAGCCTTGGAGCGCAGGGAGCTTCGCATCGCCTCCGCTCGCGTCGTCGGTGGCCTGATGTCCAACTGGATCAACGACAGCGTTGTCGTCGGCGACAAGATCGAGGTGATGACCCCGCTCGGCGGGTTCACCAGCGCCACCCAGCCGGACGCCATACGGCATCACGTCGCTATCGCGGCCGGGTCCGGGATCACGCCGGTCATGTCGCTGCTCTCGACCGCGCTGGCCGAGGAGCCCGGCTCACGCGTGACGCTTATCCTCGGCAACCGGCACACGACGTCGATCATGTTCCTGGAAGAGCTCGAGGATCTCAAGAACAAGTACCCCGACCGGTTCCACCTCATCAACGTGCTCTCCCGTGAGGCTCAGGATGTCGAGCTGTTCAGCGGCCGGCTCGACCGCGAGCGACTGGAGCAGATCCTTGATGCCATCGTCCCGGTGTCCAGCGTCGACCAGTGGTACCTCTGCGGCCCGTTCGGACTGGTCGAGAGCGCCCAGGTGCTGCTCCGCGATCTTGGTGTGGACTCCCGCCATGTCCATCACGAGGTGTTCCATGTCGACGACGCGGGTGTGCCGGTGGTCGTGAGCGAGCCCGTCGTGAGGACTCCGGGGGTGCCCTCCGAGGCAGTGGTGACCGTGAACCTCGACGGCCGGACGACAGTTATCGAGATGCCCTCACGGCTCGAGACCATCCTGGCCGCGACGCTTCGTGCTCGCCCAGATGCGCCGTTCAGCTGCACCGGCGGCATCTGTGGCACCTGCCGGGCCCGCCTGGTCGAGGGTGAGGTGCGAATGGACCGCAACTACGCCCTCGAACCGGAGGAGGTCGCCGCCGGCATCGTGCTGGCCTGTCAGTCCCACCCCGTGACCGCGACCGTTGCCCTGGACTACGACGCCTGAGCCTGCCAGGCTTTTTGACCGCCCGGGCGGAGCTTGCGCAGTCGGTCAGCGGGGGAGCTGACGCACATAGGTGACGAACGCGAAACCGTCGTGGCGCTCACGCGCGGTCTCATGCCAGTGATCGGCCTCGAACGGGGGGAAGAAGGCATCCCCGTCCGGGGACTGGTCGATCTCGGTGAGCATCATCTGGTCTGCGAACGGCATGGCCTCCTGGTAGACCTGACCTCCGCCTATGACGAAGACGTGGGTCGGGCCGGCCAGTCCGAGCGCATCTGCAAGAGAGTGTGCGACCTCGACTCCCGGAGCGCGCCAACCGGTCTGACGGGTGATGACGATCATCCGCCGCCCCGGCAGGGGTTGGCCGATCGCCTCATAGGTCTTGCGACCCATCACCATGGTGTGGCCCATCGTGGTGGACTTGAAGTGCGCCAGGTCCTCCGGCAGATGCCAGGGCATGTCGCCGTCGAGCCCAATCACGAGATTGG
>JBDTYK010000113.1:0-8237 GCA_040005715.1 Actinomycetota bacterium
AGGAGTGGTATGACGTGGTCATCGACACGGTGGGCCTGCGTGACCGGCTCGACCATCGCCCCAGCGAGCTCTCGGGAGGCCAGCAGCAACGCGTTGCCTGCGCGCGGGCTCTGGTCAGCCGGCCGCACGTGATCTTCGCCGATGAGCCGACCGGCAACCTCGACTCGATGTCCGGACAGGACGTCCTGAGCTTCCTGCGCCGCTCCGTTGACGAGTTCGGCCAGACCATCGTGATGGTGACCCACGATCCCGTTGCGGCCGGGCACTCGGACCGGGTTGTCTTTCTGGCGGACGGACGGATCGTGGACGAGCTGCTCAAACCGAGCGCGGATCTGGTGTACGAGCGAATGAAGGATCTCGATCACCGCAGTGCCTCGAAGGGGCACTGAGCCATGTTGCGTGCCAGCTGGAAGAGTCTGCTCGCCCGCAAGCTGAGACTGATGATGAGCGCCTTCGCCATCATTCTCGGCGTTGCGTTCGTCGCCGGTTCCCTGGTGTTCACAGACACGTTGGGCCGTGCCTTCACCAACATCATGGCGGGCAGTGTCGGCGACGTGGTCGTGCGCCCGGTCGGAGCCGTGAACCAGGACAACACGCAAAGCTCCAAGACACTGCCGGGCTCGCTGGTGACCGACCTGGCCAAGGTCGACGGGGCAGCCAGAGCCGATGGCAACGTCAGCTCTTCTGGAGTCTTCGTGATTGGCAAGGACGGCAAGGTGATCGGTGGTCAGGGGGCGCCGGGGATCGGGGTCAACTTCGGGGACGCACCTGCCGGACACGGAATCGAGGGCCTGTCAATCATCCAGGGCCGGGCCCCGGTCAAGGCCGGCGAGATCACCCTCGACCCTCAGACTGCCGAGAAGACGGGATACAAGGTCGGCGACACCGTCCCGCTGGTGACCTCCGGTGAGCAGGCTTCGGTCAAGGCGACGATGGTGGGCGTCGTGAAGTTCGGCGGTGGAGGCATCGCCGGCGCCACCCTGACGACGTTCGACACCGGGACCGCCCAGGCACTGTTTCAGGGTGGCAGGGACGTGTACAACGAAATCTGGGTGACGGCCAGGAACGGTGTCAGCCAGGCGGAGCTTCGCGACCGAGTCAAGGGCGCTCTACCGCCCGGTGTTGAGGCGCTGACAGGTGACAAGGCCGCCGATGAGGCCGCAACCGAGATCAACAAGGCGCTGTCGTTCATCAGCACGTTCCTGCTGATCTTTGCGGGGGTATCGCTCGTGGTCGGCAGCTTCCTGATCATCAACACCTTCTCGATCCTGGTAGCCCAACGAAGCCGCGAGCTGGCCCTGTTCCGCGCCCTGGGCGCCAGCCGGCAGCAGGTCAGCCGTTCGGTGCTCTTCGAGGCGCTGGTCATCGGCTTCTTCGGGTCCACCGTGGGCCTGGGGCTCGGCTTCGCGCTGGCTCTGGGCATCAAGGCCCTCTTCGCAGCGATCGGCCTCGACCTGTCCGGCTCGCCGCTGATCTTCGAACCGCGCACCGCAGTTGTCGCCTACCTGGTCGGAATGCTCGTGACGGCTTTCGCGGCATACCTGCCCGGTCGTCGGGCGAGCAGAATCGCCCCGGTCGAGGCACTGCGCGACGATGTGGCCATGCCGGAGTCATCCATCCGGCGCCGCACCCTGATCGGCGCCGCCATGACGGCACTGGGCGCGGTGGCGATGGGCGTCGGGTTGTTCACCGATATCTCCCAGGCGATCGCCTACATCGGTGGGGGGATCCTGTTCGTCGTACTTGGGGTCACACTGGCCAGTCCGGTGATCGGCCGCCCCGTCATTGCCCTGGTGGGCGTGGTCTACCGACGGGTCTTCGGGGCCGTGGGCCTGCTCGCGGAGCAGAACGCCAGGCGCAACCCACGCCGCACCGCTGCCACTGCGTCGGCCTTGATGGTCGGGCTCACCCTCGTTTCCATGATGGCCGTCTTCGGGCAGTCGGCCAAGGCCAGCGTCGACAAGACGATCAGCGAGAGCTTCTCCGCGGACTACGTGGTGTCCAACGCGGTCGGTGTGCCCTTCTCGCCGACTGTCGCCGACCAGGTCGCACAGGTGCCTGGTGTCGCCGCTGTCGCGCGCTTCCGTTACGCCGTAGCCAAGGTGCGCGGTGAGACCAGCCAGATCGGCGGAATACAGCCTGCCGCCTTCATTCAGGCCATGGATGTGACGATGGTGAGCGGAAAGGTCAGCGACCTGTCGGGCCAGACGCTGTTGGTCGAGCGCCAGACCGCCGAGCAGCTCGGCCTCAAGGTCGGCGACACGGTCAAGGTGTCCATCGCGGGCAAGGAGGCCGGATACCCGGTGGTCGGCATCTTCAAGGGGCTGCCCGGGATCTACTCTCCGTACCTCACCTCACTGGATGCCATCACTGCCGCCGGCGTGGTGCCGGCGGACAACTCGGCGTATGTCGTCCGCTCACCAGGCGCGGACGCCGCCAAGGTCCGTGCCGGGATCGACTCGGTGATTGCCGATCTGCCCACTGTCACCCTCAAGGACCAGGCGGAGTACGCGGCTGAACAGCGGGCACCGATCGACCAGCTGCTGCTGTTGATCTACGCCTTGCTCGGTCTGGCCGTGGTGATCGCAGTCCTTGGGATCGTCAACACGCTGGCCCTGTCGGTCATCGAGCGCACCCGAGAGGTCGGCCTGCTCCGGGCCGTAGGTCTGAGTCGCCGACAGCTCCGGACAATGGTGCGACTGGAGTCGACGGTCATCTCGATACTTGGCGCGGTCCTCGGGGTGGTCCTGGGCCTGGTGTTCGGGATCGCCATTCAACGTTCGCAGGCGGATTCGGGTATCGAGGTGTTGTCGATACCCTTCGCCCAGCTGGTCATCTTCGTGGCGCTGGCGGCTCTGGTCGGAGTCCTTGCCGCGGTCTGGCCGGCCCGGCGGGCGGCCAAGCTCGACGTCCTGCGGGCCATCACGACGGAGTGAGGTGCGGCATGTTCACGACACACGCTTGTTGCGCCCAAACCACCGAATCCGGCCCTGAGAGGGCCCGATTCGGTGGTTTGGGCGCTAGGAGGCGGAGTATGACGGTCAACTCGCGGGCCCGGTGTAGATGACGATCTGGATCGACCCCCCAAGCTGGCCCGCGCACGGCCGGCTGTGGTCACACCTGATCAGCGACGCTTCCTACGACGAGCTGCGGACGTTCGCGGCGCAGGCAGGCATGCCTGCCCGGGGGTTCGACGGTGATCACTTCGACGTGCCACAGGAGTCCTACGCCCAGCTCGTCGCGGCTGGAGCTCGACCGACAGAGGGCAAGGAGCTCGCGCGCCGGCTTCGTGACAGCGGCCTGAGGTTCCAGAAGCGCAAAGGCGAACGACCGCTTGCCGCATACCGAGATGTGCTGCCCCAGCTCGACGTCCGTCACAGCTTGCATGTCGTTGCGTCGAGCCTCCCGACGCCTGATGAGCTCACCACCGCCGCAGTGGTTTTCGTCACCGACGCGGTTGGAGCGGTGTTGCTGGTGCGCACGGTGGTCCGCGACGCGTGGGGTGCCCCGGCGGGTGGACGTGAGCCTGGCGAGACCGTGATGGAGTGTGCCACCCGCGAGACGTGGGAGGAGTCTGGTCTGCGATTAGACCCCTCGGCGCTGACTCCCTGCGGCTACGAGCGGGTGACCCTGGACGAGGGTCCGGCGGGTCGATGGCCGAACCGTCGCAACTATGTCGCCTGCTTCGCCACGGCTCTGAGCGTTGTTGCTCCGCCAGTGGCGCCACGGGGAATGGACGTCGACGCCGCCGAATGGGTGGCGTGGCACGAGGTCGAGCGACGCTGCGGCCACGAGTTCTGGTGGCCGTTGCTGGCGATCAGGCGCGAAGACGGGTCAGCTCGCGGCCGAGGTTGATCCTGGCCGGCGTCTCCCAGTGGTGCAGGGCATGTGACGTGCGATAGATCGTGTCGCGGTGCACCAAAGCCTCGAGGATGGTTGTGCGACCTCGCCGGTATGCCGGATGGGAGAGCGCCGCATACTCCTGTCGAACCTGGTCACAGTATTCGTCGAATCGCTCCACCGGGGCAGACAGGATCCACAGATCTGCGTCCTGAAAGGCTGTCTCGAGTGGCTCCTCGTGGTGGGCGTCGTGGTTCACCGTGAGCCGGATCATCGCGTCGATGGCGTCAATGTCCTTGTCGCCGAGCCCGACCTCTGTGAGCTGGTCACGGGCCAGGGCGGCACTGTCGGCTTCGTTGGAACCATGGGATGCACCCGGCAGGTAGACCGCGTCGTGGAACCATGCGGCCAGGCGGGCGAGCGAGCACTGACGGTCGTCGATCTCTCCGGCCAGCTCGAGCTCCTCCAGAGCCCAGAAGACCTCCACCAGGTGTCTGGTCGTGTGATAGCAGCGGGCCGGTTCGGTCCATCGGGCCAGTAGGTCGGCAGCTGAGGCCTGCACGGCGTAGTGGTGGGCCTGCGGCTGGAGGGCGCGTACGTCCATCGTCCACCAGGTGGTCAGGGCAGGCATGGCCGCCATTGTGTCAGGCTGCTCCGCACCCAGCCTCGTCAGCCGCCCAGCTCGACGGGCAGCTCAGCCGCGTGGACCACGGTGAGCGCGGATACCGCTCGGGTCAGCACGACGTACAGCCGGCGAAGTCCCGTGCGCCGGTCAGGCTCGGCAGCGGCGATGGCTGAAGGTTCGGCGACAACAACGCTGTCGAACTCCAACCCCTTGGCCACGGTCGCAGGGACGATATCCACCTGATGGTCGACGTCCCCATGGTCTGCGCCCAAGACCCCGTGACCAATTCCTTTGAGGGTCAATGCATTCGAGACGGATCTCACCGCAGCGTCCGCCACGATGACACCGACAGACCCGGGCTCGCGTGAGTACTCGAGCACAGACGTCGCCACGGCTTCAAACAGCGAAGCCGCCTGGACGCGGACAATCTCGAGGCGTCCGGGGTTCTCCCGCACTGACACTGGGGGGTCGAGGCCCGGTGCCATCGAGGGCAGCAGGCGGGCTGCATAGTCGATGACACTCGCCGGCACGCGAAAGCCGCGCACCAGCACCTCGATAGTGGCATCTGCCTTGCCGAGGTGCCCAAGGGAGGTCTCCCAGGAGTCGCTGGCCCAGGGCGTCGTGCCCTGAGCCAGGTCACCCAGAACCGTCGCCGACCCGGTCGAGCATCGCCGCCCCACGGCCCGCAGCTGCATGGGCGACAGGTCCTGGGCCTCGTCAAGGATCACGTGCCCAAGACTGTTGGTGCGTTGAAGCTGGCCGCTGATCTCGTCGAGCAGGACCGAGTCGGCCAGAGACCATCGTGCCGATCCTCGACCGGCAGGAGGGTTGACCCACAACAATGCTGAGCGCTCCTGCTCGCTGAGAGCACTGGCGTGGCTGGCCAGGACTCTCGGGTCTGAGAGCAGGCTGAACAACACCGCCTTCGGGTCGAGCGCAGGCCACACCTCACCGACGTATGCGCGGACGGCAGCGGATCGTGCCACCGCATCCTGAACGCGGTCGTCAGGGGAGTCGCCCGCCTGTTCCATCTGCAACAGGATCGCGTGCGCCAAACGATGCGGCAGCATCTGCCGCGCGGCGTCATACCGCACCCCGCGTGTCTTCAGCTCCTGCACGATCTCGGCCACTTCGGATGTTGGTATGCGCCACTTGTGTGCGCCGCGGGGCAGTACGCACGGTTGGGCCGGCGTACGGACATGCGACCAAACCGCGGCCCTCATGACTTCAGCCAATCGCGAGTCTCCTTTGAGGACAGCAGTTTCGACGCTGTCCTTGCCGCGAACGGGCACGGAACTCAGCAGCTCGTCAATCGTGGCGTGACTGACATCGACCTCGCCGAGGGCCGGTAGCACGGCGCCGATGTGGTCGAGGAAGGCGCGGTTCGGGCCGATGACCAGGACGCCCCGACGAGCCAGACGCTCACCAAAGGCATAGAGGAGCCATGCCGCCCGGTGCAGACCGACCGCTGTCTTGCCGGTGCCGGGGGCGCCTTGAACACAGATCGTCGTGCCCACGTCAGCACGAACGATGACGTCCTGCTCGGGCTGGATCGTGGCAACGATGTCGCGCATTGGCCCCACCCGAGGCCGCTCGATCTCAGCGGCAAGGATCTGGCTCCGGAACTCGGGCTCGGTCGGCGACGTGTCCTCAGCGCTGTTGCCCAGCCACTCGTCCTCAATTGCGGTGAGCTGACCACGATCTATACCGAAGCGGCGACGCAGGCTCACGTCCATCGGCTCGGCTTGGGAGGCGCGGTAGAAGGCGGTGGATACGTCGGCCCGCCAGTCGATGACAACGGGGTCCCCGTGAGAGTCCGCGACGTGGCGGCGTCCGATGTACCAGCGCTCCGGGGGCAGGGGCCCGGCCGGGTTTCTGTCGATCCGGCCGAAGAACAGGCTTGTGGTCGGATCGTCGATCAGGGACTGTGCACGCCGGTTCAGCGTCGCGGCCAGGAACTCACTTGAGACGCGATCGCCGCCATGGGCCTCGAGTGAAAGTGTCCGCTCGCGCATCCGCGCGAGCTCAGTGCGTGCATGAGCGAGGTACTCACGCTCGAGCAAGAGCGCCGGGGCAACAGACATCACGCCAAATGCCTTCCGCGGGCAGGTGCAGGGGGTGAGCCGTGCAGCCTAACCCGCGGAGGACGTATGCCGGTAGGCCGGCGCGGCGGAGCGGGCCGCGGGCTACTGGTTGCTGGCGGGTTTGCTGGTGAGGGTCGCGCTGAGCTCCTTGGTCTGACCGTTGCGAACGATCGTGATCACGACCTTGTCTCCGACGGTGCGTTCGCGGACCTGTGCGACCAGTGACAGCGATCCGTCGACTGCCTTGCCGTCAACGGCGATGATTGCGTCGCCAGCCTGCAGTCCGGCCTTGGCAGCTGGCGTCCCGCCGACAACGTTGACGACAACAGCAGCGGCGCGCTTGGCCGAACCGTCGGCCACCACGTCGTCCTTTGAGCTGACTCCGAGGTAAGCATGTTTGGCCGTGCCGGACGTGATCAGCTGCTCGGCGATCGACTGGGCCTGGTCAACCGGGATGGCGAAACCGATGCCGATGTTGCCGCTCTGTGAGGACGTCCCGCTGGAAGAACCGAGCGAGGCAATGGAGGAGTTGATCCCGATGAGCTGTCCACTGGCGTTGACGAGGGCTCCACCGCTGTTTCCGGGGTTGATCGCGGCGCTGGTCTGAATGGCGTTGGTGACCACAGAACTAGACGCGGACTGTTGTCCGAAGGGGTTGTTCTGCTGCTGGTCCGACGTCGTCACGGGGCGGTTGAGTGCGCTCACAATGCCGGTGGTCACGGTCCCAGCCAGCCCGAGAGGGTTGCCGACAGCCATGACCGGTTCGCCGACCTTGACCGTTCCGGCGTCGCCGAGCGCGATCGCCTTCAGGTCCTTCGGTCCGTTGGTGAGCTTGATGACGGCCAGGTCGGTGGAGGGATCGGTTCCGACGACGGTGGCGTCATAGGTCCTCAGGTCGTTCAGGGTCACCGTTATCTGCGAGCCCTGCCCGGCGCCGGCCACGACGTGGTTGTTGGTCAGGATGTGGCCGGAGGTGTCGAAGATGACACCCGAGCCCTGGTCCCCGCCTTGGCCACTGGTCACCGTGATGGCCACGACACTCGGTGATACTGCCGCAGCCGTGACTGCCCAGTTGGGAGTATCTGCGTTGGCCTGAACCACCGGTGCTGAAGAGTTGGTAGCACTCGACCTGGACTGCACCGGCGGCGACGCGGCGACGTCGCCTCGGGTCAATGCGTAGGTGCTGCCGCTGGAAAGCACGGCAGCCAGAGCGGCAACGATCACCAGCTCGGTCAACCGGCGGGGCCTGGCTGTCTGTTCGCTGCCCCGATCGGTATACACAGGAGGGCGCGGTTCCGTCGGAGAATACGAGGCTGCCGGCGGGTATGCGGGATACCGCGGCTGCTCCTGCAACTTGTCAAACCAGAGCGGCTCAGCCTGAGTGTGGTCATATCCGAGCGGGGTGGTCTGCGCCTGGTCATGACCGAGCGTTGAGGAGGGTTCCCGGGCAGCCGGCTCTTGGGCGGTTGGCTGGGTCGCTGCGGGAAGCTGCACTGTGGGCTCTTGGGCGGTTGGCTGGGTCGCTGCGGGAAGCTGCACCGGGGGCTCTTCGGCGGTGGGCTCGGCGGTTTGGGGAAGCTGGACAGTGGGCTCCTGGGCGGTGGGCTCCTGGGCGGTGGGCTCGGTCGCCGAAGGAAGCTGCACGGTGGGCTCTTGGACGGTGGGCTCCTGGGCTGTGGGCCCGGTCG
>JBDTYK010000114.1:0-8109 GCA_040005715.1 Actinomycetota bacterium
CACATCGGCTTCACCCCCCAGAGCGAGCACGTCCTCGGCGGCTATCGCGTCCAGGGGCGCGAGGACTCTGGCGACGCCCTGGTCGAGGACGCCCTGGCTCTGGAGGCGGCGGGAGCCTTCTCCATCGTCATGGAGATGGTGCCAGCATCAGTTGCCGCTCGGGTCACCAAGGCTCTGCACGTCCCGACCATAGGGATCGGCGCCGGCCCCTCCTGTGACGCCCAGGTGCTGGTCTGGCAGGACATGGCCGGACTGCGTGGCGGCAAGGCGCCGCGTTTCGTCAAGAAGTATGCCGACCTGCGCACCACCCTTGGCGACGCTGCCCGCGCATACGCGGCCGATGTCGGCGGAGGGACGTTCCCGGGCCCGGAGCACTCTTTCGAGGACTAGTGGCGTCAACCGGCCGCTGGACCTGAGACGAGCTGACCTGAGATGTAGGGCCAACCGTTCGGGAGGCAGCCGTTCAGCCCGAGAGTCTGCTGCTGCATCACCGGCGCGGGACGCCCCGGTCCAGGGCAGCTTTGGTGGCCGAGCCCGAGTCCATGCCCAACTTCGTGGTTGATGACGTACTGGCGGTAGAGCGCAACATCGCCGCCGTACTCGGGAACCGCATGGAGCCAACGGTCCAGGTTGATCATGACCAGCTGCCCCGTCCGGCAGGAGGAGTACGCAGCGTCCTCCAGACCTGCCCCCCCGCACACCTTGCCGACCGTGGCAGATGTGGCCAGGCGGATGACGAGATCGACTTTGCCTCCGGTCACGCGCTGGACCGACCATCGTCCCTGACCGATCCAGCTTGACTGACTTGCCAAGGTGGCATCCACGGCCGTGGCGAAGGCTGCGGCGTTCAGCCCAGCGCCAGTTTCGACCTCGACCCTGTACGTCATCAGCGTCCCCGAACCGTGGCGGACAGTTCCTCCCGGGGCCCGGGTGAAGACGCCAGTGCCCGCGGTCCCGGCACTGAGCCCGCTGGCCGATGCTGAGGGCGAGCTCTGCGTCTTGGAAGTAGAGCCCGCGCCCGAATCATGACCGCCTCGTAGCGCCGCGGCCAGCTGAAAGCCGCCAGCAACCAGCAGAGTGCAGGCCACGACCAATGCCACGGCTGCCACCTGCCGCCGTCGCCGGTAGACGCGTCGACGAGCTTGACTGCGTGTCTCCAGGGTGAGCATCAGCTGACGTCCCGCGGCGCGGTCCGATGGGTGATGCAAGGCCGCTCGCAGGCCAGGTCAGCGCTGGAGCGGTAGCGAGTCATCGGCTCACATTAACGTCATCCACCGCCAATCCTGGCTGAGGTGACACGCGTCGCTGCAAAGATGTGGGCACCGGGCATTGTGCAATCGCCCTGATCTTGGTGTGCTGGCTGTCTGGACATTTCCCCAGCCGCCCGGCCGATGCGGGTGGAGCGAATCGAGGTCGCGATGACGCCTGAAGCAGATTCCGAGGTTCCAACAGACAGCGCAGCGGGCGCCCTGGTTCTCGAGGTCAGTCGAGCCGTCCCCCAGCCCGTGGGCGCCGTCTGGCAGGTCCTGACCACGCCCACAGGTGCCGAGGCGCTGCTAGGCAAGGGCGCTGAGCTGGGGGGCAAGGGTGAGCCGTGGCGGAGCGAGGACGGCAGCCATGGGGTGGTTCGCAGCTATCACCCGGGGCAGCAGGTCCGGATCTCCTGGCACGCCGACGAGCAGGCGCCCTCCACCCTGGTTGAGCTCCATCTCCTTCCCGAGGGCGAAGGGACGCGACTCAGCCTGCGCTACCAGGAGACGCCTGACGCCGGGGTGAACGAGAACCTCCGTCAGCACTGGAGTGATGCCCTTGGCCGGATCGTCACGGGTCTGCCCCCAGTCAGCGAGCCCCCCGTCGAGGCCATCACCTGAGCGCTACGAGCGCCTAGGCTGACGGGGTGAGCGACCAGACGCCGCAGACCCGCTGGGCACAGCTGAGCGGCGGAGCCAGCGGGCCGGACTACGCAGCCCGGTTCGATGCCATGGCCGCGGCCGGTCAGGACATTCACGGCGAAGCCTCGCTCTGCGCTGCCCTCGTATCCCGGCCGGCTCGAGTTCTGGATGCCGGTTGCGGCACCGGACGCGTCGCCCGTCGTCTGACTGACCTCGGCTACGACTGCGTGGGCGTCGATGCCGATGCATCCATGTTGGCCGTGGCGAGGGCTTCGGCTGCCGGTTCGCACCGGACGCATCCGGTCTGGGTTCTAGGGGACCTGTCGATCCTCGATCTGGAGCAGCACGGCATACCCGGCGGGTTCGACCTCTGCGTCTGCGCGGGCAACGTCATTCCGCTGCTAGCCGAAGACACTCTGGAGAGCACGGTCGCAGCCCTGACCGGGACCCTGCGTCCGGGCGGTCTGCTCGTGACCGGCTTCGGCCTGGACTCGGCGCATCTGCCCGGCAACTGCCCCGTCACCCCCCTTGCCTCATATGACCATGCCTGCTCGGAGGCAGGGATGGAGCAGCTGGTCCGCTACAGCACCTGGCAGGGCACGGCGTTCGCCGACGAAGGCGGATACGCCGTCAGCGTGCACCGTCGGACGCCCGACCTGCGGCACCCAAACCCCGTGAACCCCGACTAGCTCTGGCTGGGCTGGGGACCGGGCTGGCTCAGTCCTCGGGCCCGTCCTCCCACGCCTTGTCCTCGGCGTCCCAGCGCTCGGTGTTCTCCTTGGCGTGAGAAAGCGCCTGCTCTGCTGCCGCGTAGGAGTCGAATGGTCCCATCAGCCGATCCTGCGGACTCTTGTTGGCGTCGTCCTCGACCAGTCCGGTGCTCACGTTGAACCAGTAAGCCATGACAACCTCTCTTTGGGTCGACTGCGTCAGTTCACCTTCGCCATCTTTGCCTAGACTCCACCGTATGCCGATCACCTATGCCAGCGTCGCACCTGGCACTATCAGCGGACGTCGTTCCGTGCCCTCATCCATCCCCCGGCCCGAGTATGTCGATCGGCCGCTCCCGGCGAAGTTCACCGGCCCCGAGGTCAAGGACGCCGAGACGATCGAGAAGATGCGCGTCGCCGGGCGAATCGCTGCGCAGGCGATGGGAGCCGCTGCCGCGGCGATCGCGCCCGGTGTGACGACCGACGAGCTCGACCGGATCGGCCACGACTTCATGATCGAGCACCGCGGCTATCCATCAACGCTCGGATATCGGCAGTACCCGAAGTCGCTGTGTACCAGCGTCAACGAGGTCATCTGCCACGGCATCCCCGATGACCGCCCCCTGCAGGACGGCGACATCGTCAACATCGACATCACCGTGTTCATCGATGGCGTGCACGGAGACACCAGTGCCATGTACTTGTGCGGAGAGGTCGACGAGGAGTCACGGCTTCTTGTCGAACGCACCCGTGAGGCGATGATGCGCGGTATCCGGGCGGCAAAGGCTGGCCGGGAGATCAACGTCATCGGCCGCGTGATTCAGAGCTACGCCAAGCGCTTCGACTACGGGGTCGTTCGTGACTTCACCGGCCACGGCATCGGGACTGCATTCCACTCCGGGCTGGTAGTCCCCCACTACGATGCCGCGCCGCAGTTCGACACCGTCATCGAGCCCGGCATGACGTTCACCATCGAACCGATGCTGAACCTGGGTACGGTCGACTGGGACATGTGGGACGACGACTGGACCGTCGTCACCAGGGATCGCAGACGCTCGGCGCAGTTTGAGCACACCATCCTGATCACCGAGTCCGGCGCCGAGATTCTCACTCTGCCGTGAGCACGGAGCTCGTCGAATTCGCTTCCACCGGAGGGCGTCCCATGTCCACTACGCATCACACTCTTGGCATCGACATCGGCGGCAGCGGCATCAAGGGTGCCCCGGTCAATCTGGCCACGGGCGAGTTCGCCACCGAGCGGCTCCGTATTGCCACCCCCAAGGTGTCTTCACCTTCGGCGGTGGCCGACATCATCACCCAGATCGCTGACCACTTCAAAGACCACATCGGCGACTCGCCCATCGGCGTCACTCTGCCCGCCGTAGTGACCAACGGCGTGGTGCGCACGGCGGCCAACATCGACCCCGCGTGGATCGGCACCGATGCACGAAAACTGCTCAGCGAGCGGCTCGGTCGCCCAGTCAGAGTGGTCAACGACGCTGATGCGGCGGGTGTTGGCGAGCTCCACTTCGGAGCCGCGCGCGACACCGCTGGGCTGGTCCTCCTGACGACGCTGGGGACGGGCATCGGGTCCGCGCTGCTGCACAACGGCGTGCTTATCCCCAACTCCGAGCTCGGCCACCTCGAGATTGACGGTCACGACGCTGAGGACCGCGCTGCGTCGAGCGTCAAGGACGACAAGGGCCTGTCCTGGCAGGAGTGGGCCGACCGTCTGCAGAGGTATTTTTCCCACGTCGAGGACCTGCTCTGGCCAGACCTGATCGTGGTCGGCGGCGGGGTGTCCAAGAAGGCGGAGAAGTTCTTACCCCTCCTGCATCTGCGGGCACCGATCGTGGCCGCCCAGCTGGCCAACTCCGCCGGCGTCATCGGCGCGGCCTGGTTGGCCAACAGTTCTGAGGCGTAACGGCCGAAAGCCAGTCGCTGCAACGGCCGCCGGCAGATCTACGTCTTCAGGCAGGCGTGGCTAACGGATGCGCGCGAGGTCCGCGAGCAGCTCGGGCGCGCGACGCTCGTAGATGCGGGCCCCCCACCATGTACCGAGCGAGAGCGCTCCGGACCCGAGGACTACCGCGAGCCCAAGGCAGAGCCAGCCCAGCCAGACGTTTCCGAGCAGCGCCCCAAACCCCAGAGCAAGCAGGGGGAGGTTCAGGAAGAACACCGCCGCACCGGCAAGGGCCTGAACCACGACAGTCAGGGCCGAAGAGCCCGGCGGGGCTCCGAACGGGTTCTCACCCGGACCCGGGACGGGGTAGGGCTTCAGGGCGCTCATGACGCTGGCGACACCGAAGCCGCTGAGCAGGAAACCCAGCCCGATGCCGAAGATCGCAGGCCACAAAGCCCATCGACCGGTGAGCAGGCAGGCGATGGCGGCGTACACCGGCAGGAGAACCGACGCCGCCAGTGCGGTCGGGGCCAACCGGCCCAGGCGGTCGGCCCGCCCGGACAGCCCGGTGGCGACGTGCCCCCAGAACGCCGTCCCGTCATACGCGATGTCGTTGTGGGTGCTCCAGCCCAGCAAGAACCCGGCGGCAGGTGCCATCGCCAGCGACCATCCTCTACTCCCCCCGGTGAGCGGGGAGACGAGCAGTCCCAATGGCATCAACAGCATCAGTGCGCCAGAGCTCATGTATCGCGGGTCCCGACGCCATGAGGTGATCGAGCGTGCGGCCACCGCACCTGTGGGCGTGGCCGGTAGCCAGCTGAACCACCCCAACCCCGACTCGCCGGAGGAAATGCCCGGCGCCGTGCCGGAGGTGGCCCTCGGGTTCTCCAGCGCGCCTCGCAACAGCAAGTCCCACGCCCTCAGCGCCAACACGAGGAACCCCACCGCCAAGGCAAGTCGCAGCAGGCCGGTCCCGATCGCGCCGCTGACGATGTCAGCCGGCGCCGACCAGGCCAGCCCCAGCGGTGTCCAGCCGAGCACGTCCGCGACGTGGCCCAGCAGCCCTGGCGACGAGAGACCCTTTATGATGGACGAGCTCGCGACCCCGACGCCCAGCATGATCACGAGGACGAGGAACGACACCAGCTCCTTTCCTCGGCGACGCCTCGTGATCGCCGAGAACGCCGTCGCGGTCACCCGGCTCAGGGCCACACAGGTGAGGACTCCCAGCACCGCCGCTACTGGCGCCACGAGGACACCCGAAAGGGAACGCGACCAGGTGATCACCGTGCCGAACGCCAGGACTGTCGTCACTGCGGCGGGGACACTGACCAGCGAGGCGAGCAACAAGCCGAGAACGAGCTGGCGCCGAGGGATCGAGAAGGTTGCGAAGCGCGCAGGATCGAGTGTTTCGTCAATGCCGTAGGCAACGACGGGCAGGAGCGCCCACCCCAAGATGGCCGCACTGCCCCCGATGGTGATCGCGATGCGGGCCGTATCGCTGGGCGGGGACAACCTGAGGGTGATCAGGCCCGCCATTCCCTGGGCCAGCACGCTAAGCCCATACAGTGCTGAGAGGATCAGACCCACTCGTTGTGGGGTGCTGCGCCTCAGCCCGTTGCGCAGGAGCTGCCACTTCAGGCTGACGATGAGCGCAACCACGCCAGACCCTCCCCGACAAAGGTCTGCCCGCCGACCAGCTGGACGAAGCGTTCCTCAAGGGTCATGCCCGAACGGACCTCCTCGAGAGTGCCGACGGCACGGATCTGACCGCAGGCCACGATGGCAACCCGGTCGCACAGGCGCTGGACCAGGTCCATGACATGGCTGGACAGGATCACGGTGCCACCGGACGCTGCGTAACCCTCAAGGATCTGGCGAATGGTCGAGGCCGAGATCGGGTCGACGGACTCAAACGGCTCGTCAAGCACGAGCAGCCTGGGGGCGTGAATCAAGGCGCACGCCAGTGAGATCTTCTTCGTCATGCCGGCCGAGTAGTCGACCACCAGAGTGCCGCCCGCCTCCGCGAGTCCGAGGGCGCCGAGCAGCTCGTGGGCCCTGTTGGTGACAACCGTCCGGTCCATGCCGCGCAGGAGCCCGGAGTAACAGATGAGCTGAAGTCCAGTCAGGCGGTCGAAGAGCCGAAGCCCATCAGGCAAGACCCCGACCAGCTGCTTGGCATGGACCGGATCGGACCAGACATCGTGTCCGAGGACGTGAGCCACGCCGGCATCCGGTCGTAGGAGCCCGGTAGCCATCGACAAGGTGGTCGTCTTTCCGGCGCCGTTGGGCCCAACAAGGCCGAAGAACGAACCACGCGGGACATCGAGATCGAGCCGGTCAACTGCGAGCGTGGATCCATAGGTCTTGGACAGACCGCGCAGACTCAGCGCCGCGGAGCTTCCCGGAAGTGGCATGCCAGTGACGGTAACGCGCCGAGCCTTCTCACGTATGCCAGTTGATGCCTTCGTCTCAGCTGATGTCGACGGGGACGCCGCCGGCCAGATCCCGAACCACCATGGCTTCGGGCCCGAGGTTCTGGACGTGGGACAGGTAGAGCCGGCGGCCGACCTCGCTGAGCAGCGCATCGTGGATCGGGATGCTGACCCTCGGTGAGATCCGCCGGGCGAACGCCACAGTGTCACGGCTGGCAGCCCATGGTGCGTTGAGCGGGAGAGCCAGGATGTCGACCTGTCCCGGCTCAGCGTCGTAGGCGTCCCCGGGGTGGAACAGGCTCGGCTCTCCCTCGGAACGGAGCACGACGCCCAGGTTGCCAACCCGCGGCACTGCCTCGTTGATCAATGCGTGCATCTCACCCACCGGCATGACCTGAACGCGCCCGAACGTCAACGCACTGCCAGACACCGTGTGCTCCGCGGCGATCCCCGCCTTCTCCAGGACCGCAGCGGCCTGCGGCTCGGCATACATCCTTGCCTGCGGGTTGGTCTCCAGGACCGCTGGAAGTCGCTGTACGTCGACGTGGTCCGCGTGCTGATGGGTCACGAGGATGACCGAGATCCCCGTCGCGTCAACGATGCCCGGGGAGAACCCACCCGGGTCGATGAGGATGCGTTCGCCGGCCACGTCGATGAGCAGGCATGAATGTCCGAGGTGAGCTATCCGCATGATGTGGTTCTACGACTGCCCGCGGCGCCTCTGCCGGAGCTGCCTGGCGAGGTAGGGCGGAGCCACACAGGACAAAACGAGGAAGTATGCCGACAACGCAACCCGACCGAAGGCGAGGCTGATGAAGCAGAGCGTGGAGCAGATCAGCCAGACGATCATTCCGGTCTTCATGTGGTTCTCCCGTATGAGGGCCTCATGTCACACCCGCCCCAACTAGGCTAGGTCCGAACGGACAGCCACCCCTCCGACGTTTGACGTAGCGCCCGCCAGGGCAGGCGTCTCCCTGCCCCGTGACTTGCCCGCACCCCAGCGTCGGGCCGACGAACAACTACCCCCAGGAGCCGGTTCACACGCGAGGCAGACGTCCCTGCATGATCACCTGCCGTCCGTTCGACCTCGCTAGCTCCTCAACAGCCTCGGCAAGGAGGGCAACGGCGTCAGCCAGGTGTCTCAGGCCGGGATCTTCGGCGTTCTTCTT
>JBDTYK010000115.1:0-7982 GCA_040005715.1 Actinomycetota bacterium
GCACGCCGCACTGGCGATCGAGAAGGCAGGCGGCCCCGACGCCGAACAATGGCGCCAGGACGCGAACCTCCTCGCCGGATGTGCCGCCGCCGACGGTCCCGACCCGGTCGCCGCCGCCGATGCCATCGAACGGTACGCGGCTGCGCTGGACGAGCGCGGCCAACGGCTCGAGGTCGCCTTCGCCCGGCCGTTCCTGGCCATCGCTCTTGGTCGATCGGGCGAGTACGAGCGGGCGCTCGAGGTCATCGAGCAGGCCTATACCGACCTTCCTTCGGACGCTGGCTGGCTGACGACCGCCGCAGTCAACCACACCCGCGCCGTGCTGCTGGCCAGAGGAGGGGATCGCGCCGCCACGTCATCCCTGATCTACGGCGACACTCTGGCAGAGGCCCTCTGGAGACAACGACTGGGCACACTTCACACAGCCACGACCTTGAGGTCCTATAGCCAGCTCCGCAAGGAGCACGCTCGGGTGGCGAGAACAGCGGAGACCGATGCGGTGACCGACGTGCCCAACCGGCGAGCCTTCGATCGCGTTCTGGATTCGATGAAGGGCTCGGGCGACAACCGCGCCGTGGCGGTGCTGGTGGTCGACCTCGACAACTTCAAGGCCGTCAACGACGCCCAGGGACACGCGGCCGGCGACGACGTGCTGCGAGCCGTGGCGGCCGCACTGGTCAGGGAGATCCGGGACGGCGACCTGGTGGCGCGCCTCGGGGGCGACGAGTTCGGTGTGCTGCTGCCGGGTGCTAGCGGAGAGGTCGCCGAGGTCGTGGCCAGGCGGATGGTCGATGCGGTCAACGCGCTGGTCGAGTGCCTGATCACCGTGAGCATCGGTGCTGCGAGCGGCGCAACCTCCGCGGCGCTGGCCACCTGGCACGACGCCGACCTCGCCATGTACGTCGCCAAGCGTGCGGGCGGCAACCAGGCGCATCTTCACGAGCTGGAGTCCTGAACCTGCGCGTCAGATGGAGTCGACCACCGAGACCACCGGCCGGGCGACCGGCACCGCGCCTGCTGGCCCGCTTGCGCGCGAGACGGACAGCAGCCTGCGCAACCTGAGAGCCGCGAATACCGCAATGAGGCTGATGCCGATGTGCACGGCGACGAACAACGAGCCGCGACCGGCGCCGAGTGCGACGCCGGCCAGCAGCGGACCTGCGGCGGAGACTCCGGTCTGCAGGGCGGCGAAGACTCCCAGGGTGGTGCCGACCATGCCGGACGGAGCCAGGCTGGCGGTCAGCGGGTTGAGCACCGGGGCATACATCGTCTCGCCGACGGCGAAGACTCCGAACACCACGACGAACATTGTGCCGGCGAGCGCAGGGACGATGGACGACGCGGCCAGCAGCAACCATGACAGCACCCAGATGGAGCCAACGGCCACGAGCAGCGAAGGCGCCGACCTGTTTGCCGTCCACCTGACCACGGCCATCTGCAGCACGACGACCACCAGGCAGTTGACGGCGGCCGCGGTGCCGATCGTGTGAGGTGAGACCCCGAGCACCATGATCGCGTAGGCGGGCAGCCCCGACTCGAACTGGGCATAGAAGCCGAGCGCCAGGGTCACGGTGATGACTGCGGTCCATCGCAGGGTCGGAGTCTCCAGGATGACCCGGATCGCCGATCCGACGGAGGCATTGGGCGCGTCTTCTGGCGATGAGGCCTCGTCCAGGGGTGCACCGCGAGCGGCGAGGGCGATCAGCCCGGCGGAGAGCACGAAGCCGATGGCAGCGGTGGCGAACGCCGGCCACATGCCATCGATGCGCCCGAGGTCGATCAGGAAGCCGGCAGCAAAAGCCCCGATGGCCATACCGACCGCGGAGCCGGTGAAGACAAGCGCAAAGACCCGTCTGCGGTCCCTGGAACCGACCCAGCGAAGCACCAGAACCGTCTGGGCAGGGGCGCCCGCCGTGATCCCGGCGCCGAAGACGAACATGCCCGCGAGGTAGAGCAACGGGGTCCCGGCGACGATGAGGGACGCGACCGCCAAGGCCGCCGCGAGCTTCGCGACGACAGCGACGCGGGCGGGGTCGAACCGATCGGTCAGCCTGCCACCGAACGGAGCTGCCGCGAGGGCGCCGATGGAGAACAGGCTGGCGGACGCGGCCGCAACCAGACCACCCCAGCCGCGGGTGTCCGCCGCGTAGGCGTACTGGTAGGGCAGGATCGAGCCCCAGCCCAGCATGCTCACCGTCGAGGCCAACACCAACAGCCATGCGCGCTTCATCACATCCTCCACTCGTCTTGCATTTCGTACTCTTAGTTATCGAATAGTTCGATTTCGAAATCTTATCATGACAAGATGCCTTGTATGACGAAGCCCAGGACCGCGCCGAAGGGCGCTCCTCCCACTGCGCAGGACCAGTACCGCGCCGACGTGGCGGCCTACGTCGCGGCCGGTGGCGACGAGCTGGTTCAGCGCGTGATCACCGCGGTCCACGGGCTGGCTCGCGGGCTCAACCAGTGGTACTCACGCCAGCTGGCCGACCTGGATCTGTCCCCTGGAGAGTGGGCCGTTCTGTCTCAGCTGGCGCGCAGCGACGAGAACGAGGCAGTCACACCCAGCCAGCTCGCCGAGGCCACCAGCGTCGCGCCGTCCTCCATGACCCATCGACTGGACCGGATGGCGCAGCGTGACCTGATCGCCCGGGCGGCAGACCCCGAGAACCGCACCCGGGTCCTGATCAGCCTCACCGATGAGGGCTGGGCCACGTTCAAGGCGGCGGTGCGGGAGTCCGACATGGTTGAGTCCGACGTGCTGGGGCCGCTGTCCCAGCCTCAGCGTGAGGACCTCGCCTCACTGCTCGAGGTTCTTATCGCCGGGCTCGACGAGAACAGCCATACCTGACGCGCAGATACCCGGCTCGTGTTGCGGGCACCTGCTGGCTGGGCCAGTTCAGCATCCAGTACCAGGGCGGCGTCTTGGGACCTGACGCCACGTGAAGAAGGTCGCTCAGGCCAGCTCTGGGAACCAGATGGCGATCTCATGCCCGGACGAGGTGGCTGAGTCCGACCCGTGGACGATGTTCTGCTGAACCTTCAGTCCCCAGTCGCGGCCGAAGTCGCCGCGGATCGTGCCAGGCAGCGCCAGCGTCGGGTCGGTGGCACCAGCCAGGGCGCGAAAGCCCTCGATGCAGCGCTGCCCCTCGATGACTGCAGCCATCACCTGGCCGCTGGACATGAACTCCATCAGCGGCTCATAGAACGGCTTGCCGACGTGCTCGGCATAATGCCTGGCGAGCCGCTCACGGTCGGGGACGAAGACCGAAAGGGCAACGAGGGTATAGCCCTTGGCCTCGATCCGGCGCAGGACCTCTCCGCAGAGACCGCGCCTGAAGCCGTCGGGCTTGACCATGACCAGCGAGCGTTCAGTCGGTGTCGTCACAGTTCTAGAGCCTATCTATCTTGCGCCCCTGGGCCAGCGCGGTCAGCCAGAGCACGCCGAACAACACGCCGACGACAAGCATCGTGGGCACGACGACGGCGCTCGCCAACGTAGCGACCTGCAGAGCCCATCCGAGCGTGACACCCCACGGCCGGCGGAGCAGCCCGGCGTCCAGGATGCACAGGACCGCAAGCAGTGAGCCAACGACAAGGAAGGCGCTGGATGTCTCCGAACCGCTGGCCGAGGCAAGGCCCCGGGCGACCAGCGCTCCAAAGAAGACAGCCAGACCCTGAGCTGCGATGACGGTGCCGGCCAGTCGCCGGGTCATTCTTCCTGAAGGGCCATAGAGGACCGGGGTCCTCATCCGTTTGTCACGCCCAGGAGCATGCGCACCTCAGCTGCTGTGGTGATCGAACCGGTGGCCAGCACTCCCCCGCCGGCACCCCCCTCGTCGGCCATGCCGGCGGCGCGGTCCAGGGCGTCGGGCAGGTCGTCGATGACCGTCACCCGGTCCTGCCCGAAGATCTCCGCTGCGAGCCGGCCCAGCGTCTCCGGGTTCATCGCCCTAGGTGAGGAGGTGCGCGATACCACCACCTCGTTCAAGATGGGCTCGAGGATCTCGAGCATCGTCGCCGCGTCCTTGTCCTGCAGGATCGCAATGACACCAATGATCTTGGTGAAGCTGAAGGAGTCATCAAGTGCCGTTCTGAGGGCCAGCATCCCGGCCGGGTTGTGTGCCGAGTCCACCAGGACGGTGGGCGAACGGCGCACGACCTCAAGTCGACCTGGCGAGGACACCGCGGCCAGGCCGGCGCGGATCACGTCGACGTCGAGCCGATGCTCCCCACCGCCGACGAAGGCCTCGACCGCGGCCAGGGCCACTGCGGCATTCTGGCCCTGATGCGGGCCATGCAGCGGAAGGAAGATGTCGTCATAGTCCCCGCCCAGACCGCGGATGGCGAGCCGTTGCCCCCCGACCCCGACCTCACGGGTCAGGATGCCGAACTCGTTGCTCTCAAAGGCAAGCGTTGCCCCAACCTCCCGGGCACGGTCGACCAGGATCGAGGCGACCTCGGGGTCCTGCAGACTGCTGACCGCGGCCGAGCCGGCCTTGATGATGCCGCTCTTCTCCGTGGCGATGTCCTCGACCGACGTCCCCAGGAACCGCTCATGGTCCATGGCAATCGGTGTGATGACCGCCACCTTGGCGTTGATCACGTTGGTCGCATCCCAGGAGCCACCCATCCCGACCTCGACGATGGCAACATCGATCGGGGCGTCCGCGAAAGCGGCATAGGCGACGGCCACCAGAACCTCGAAGTAGGTCAGCTTTGGGGCGCCTGCAAGAGCCGAGCGGGCGTCGACCATCTCGATGAACGGAAGCACGTCCTCATAAGCTGCGATGAACCTCTCGGCATCGATCGGGTTGCCGTTCAGCGCGATCCGTTCGCGAATGTCATGAAGGTGCGGTGAGGTGAACCGTCCTGTCGAAAGCCCCAGCTCCCGCAGCATGGACTCGATCATCCGCGTCGTCGACGTCTTGCCGTTGGTGCCGGTGATGTGGATGGAGGGGAAGGCATGCTGAGGGTCACCCAGCAGCTCCATCACGGCGACGATCCGATCCAGCGAGGGCTCCAGGTCATGCTCGGGCGCCCGAATCAGGATCGACTGTTCGATCTCGCGCATCCGCTTGCGGACCGCGAGCTTGTGCTCAGCGTCGCTCTGGGCTGCGTTCGGCATCAGATCTTCTCCACCATGATGCGCATCGGCTGGTTGTCGCCCACGACTGCGTCGACCACACCCGGCCCGTCGGGAAGGGCGAACGTCGAACCCGACGAACCGAAGTGCGTCGACAGGGTCTCGAGCATGATCAGGCTCTGATGGGCCTGCATGGCCGCCCAGACCTCGTCATCGCCGCTCACGGTCAGGCTGATCCGGTCGCTGATGTCCAGACCGGCGTCACGGCGGGCCTGCTGGACGGCGCGGATGACATCCCGTGCGAGCCCCTCGGCGGCCAGCTCCGGTGTGACCGTCGTGTCAAGGACGACGAACCCGTTGTGTGGCAACAACCCGGTGACCCGTGAGCGCACCTGCGCGACGCCGGAGGCACCATCAGCCACCACGCCGTCGGCTGTGCCGGCGACGCTCTCGGCCACGACGGTCTCGAGGGAGTACTCCCCCTCGAACAGGTCGAGCCCGCCGGCAACAACCGCTCCGTCCTCCGAGACCGACCAGTTGCCGGTCTTGCTGCCCCTGATGGCGCGCTGGACGTCCTTGCCCAGACGCGGGCCAGCAGCTCTGGCGTTGACCGTCAGCTTCCTGGAGACACCGAAGTCGGCCTCGTTCGCTGAGTCCAGGTCCACCAGGGTGACCGTTCGGACGTTGACCTCTTCTGCCACGATCGCCGCGAAGGACTGAAGCGTGGCGGCGTCCGCCATGACGACGGTGAGGTCCGCAAGGGGCAGGCGGGTCCGCAGGCCTCCGGCCTTGCGCAGGCCTGAGGCCACCGAACAGATCTCGCGAGCGCGGTCCATTGCGGCGACCAGATCGTCGTCCTCGGGCAGGTCGGAGGCATCGGGCCAGTCCGTCAGGTGCACCGAGCGAGCACCGGTCAGACCGCGCCAGATCTGCTCAGTCGTGAACGGCAGCAAAGGAGCCGTCACACGGGTGATGATCTCGAGCGTCGTGTACAACGTGTTGAAGGCACCATCGCGGGACTCGCTCGCCGCGTTCTCGATATCCCAGAACCGGTCTCGGGAGCGGCGGATGTACCAGTTGGAGAGCACGTCAAGGAAGCCCCGCACGGACTCACACGCGGAGGCCACGTCATACCTGTCGAGCTGGCCCTGAACCTCCTCGACGAAGCGACGGACCTTGGCCAGGAGATAACGGTCAAGGACATCCTGCGACGCTGTAGACCACTTCGCCGCGTAGCCCTCTCCACCCTGAGCAGCGTTGGCATACAACGAGAAGAAGTACCAGGAGCTCCAGAGCGGGAGGAGCACCTGACGCACCCCGTCGCGGATCCCCGTCTCGGTGACGATGAGGTTGCCGCCGCGCAGGATCGGGCTCGACATCAGGAACCATCGCATGGCGTCAGCGCCGTCGCGGTCGAACACCTCTGAGACATCGGGATAGTTGCCCAGCGACTTGCTCATCTTCAGACCGTCGTTGCCCAGCACGATGCCGTGACTGACACAGGAGGAGAAGGCGGGCCGGTCGAACAACGCGGTTGCCAGCACGTGCATCGTGTAGAACCAGCCACGGGTCTGACCGATGTACTCGACGATGAAGTCGCCGGGGAAGTGGTTCTCGAACCACTCGGCATTCTCGAACGGGTAGTGCACCTGCGCAAAGGACATCGAACCGGAGTCGAACCACACGTCAAGCACGTCCGGCACGCGGCGCATCACCGATCGACCGGTCGGGTCATCGGGGTTGGGACGGGTCAGGCGGTCGATGAACGGCCGGTGCAGGTCGGTGACCGTGACCCCGAAGTCTGCCTTGAGCTCCTCGAACGAGCCGTAGACATCTGTCCGCGGATAGGCTGGGTCGTCCGACTGCCACACGGGAATGGGGCTGCCCCAGAAGCGGTTTCGGCTGATCGACCAGTCACGAGCGTTGGACAGCCACTTGCCGAACTGCCCATGTTTGACGTGCTCGGGCACCCACGTGATCTGCTCGTTGAGCTCGACCATCCGGTCCCGGACCTTGGTGACCTCGACGAACCAGCTTGAGACCGCCATGTAGATCAGCGGCTTGCGGCAGCGCCAGCAGTGCGGGTAGGAGTGGTCGTACGTCTCACGGCGCAACAGAACGGTGCCGGAGGTTGTCGATCCAACGGTGGCGGGGTCGGTCTCCCCCGCCGTACGCGCCTTGAGGTGGTCGATGATCGCCAGGTTGGCGTCGAAGACATGCATACCTTCGTAGTCCGTGACCGGGGCGGTGAACTTGCCGTCCGGGCCGACGGGAACGACCGCCTCGATGTGAGCCGCGTCGCCGACGAACTTGTCCTCCTCGCCGAATGCCGGCGCGATGTGCACGATGCCGGTGCCGTCCTCGGTCGTGACGTAGTCCGCCGACAGGATCTGGTGAGCATTGGTGCGCCCGATGTAGTAGCTGAAGGGCGGTGTGTATGTGCGGCCCAGCAGGTCAGCTCCCTTGATCCGCTTCACGATCCGCTCGCTCGCGTCGTCACCGAGCTCCCTGCTGTACGCCGCCACCCGCGCCTCGGCCAGGAGGTAGCGCTCCTCTCCGCCGCTGCGGTCGCCCTGAACCACGACGTAGTCGACTCCGGGGTTCACTGCCAGGGCCATGTTGCTCGGCAGCGTCCATGGGGTCGTCGTCCAGATCAGCGCCAGCTCGCCAGTGTCGAGGCGGTAGCCCACAGTGACAGCCGGGTCCTGCCGCATCTGGTAGACGTCGTCGTCCATCCGCAGCTCGTGGTTGGACAACGGAGTCTCGTCGTTCCAGCAGTAGGGCAGCACGCGGTAGCCCTCGTAGACCAGACCCTTGTCGTACAACGCCTTGAACGCCCAGATGACCGACTCCATGTAGTCGGGGTTGAGCGTCTTGTAGTCGTGCTCGAAGTCGA
>JBDTYK010000116.1:0-7851 GCA_040005715.1 Actinomycetota bacterium
GCCGACGCCAAGGCGATGACCGGTCATGCGCTGCTGACGACCGGCTTTCCCTCACAAAGTGATGCCGAGAGCTGGCTCGGCGAGCAGTGGCGAGGGCTGACTGACGCGGGCGTCGAGGCGGTCACGCTGCTGCACGAGGGAACGGTGGTGTACGGGCCCATGAGCCTGCGGGCAGCGCAGTGAGCCGTTCGCTGGACACCCTGCCTCTTGGCACGGGGCTGGTCGCTGATCTCGAACGCCAGGTCTGCGCTGCACAGACCCGCTGGCACTCGCCTGCAGTCAGCGCCGGCGTCGTCAGGAACGGTGCCCTGGTGTGGTCCACGCATGTGGGCTCTGCCCGGCTGGACCCCACAGTCGCGCCCACCGATGACTCCCAGTACATGATCGGATCGATTACCAAGACCTTTACCGCGTTGCTGGTCATGGTCCTGCGCGACGCGGGCAGGATCTCCCTGGACGATCGCCTGGATATGTATCTGCCGCAGACCCGGCATGGGGCGGTGACGATCCGTTCGATGCTGGCTCACGCTTCAGGCCTGCAACGCGAGCCGGTCGGCCGGATCTGGGAGAACCTCGAGCCGCCGGACTCGGAGAGACTGGTTCGCGAGCTCGAAGACGCCGAGCAGGTGCTGCCCTCCCATTTTGCCTTTCACTACTCCAACCTCGCGTTTGCCCTGCTGGGGCAGATTGTGGAACGGCTGGAGGACCGGCCGTGGGGCGACGTCGTCACCGAGCGAATCCTGGCGCCTCTGGGGATGACGCGCACGTCCCTCACCCCTGATCACGCAACTCGGGCAATGGGTTACCAGGTTCATCCGCATACCGAGGTCGCGACTCTCGAGCCGGTCTTCGAGCAAAGAGCGGCGGCTCCTTTCGGCGGGCTCTGGAGCACGGTGGCCGACCTTGGCCGTTACGCCGCGTTCGTGGCCGACCCGGTCGCGGAGGTTCTCTCGCCCGACACGATGGACGAGATGTGTGGACCGCTGACCATGACCGACCTCGAGGGGTGGACGCGAGCCTTTGGTCTGGGATATGAGCTCCAGCGCAGTGGCGAGCGGGTCCTGGCCGGTCACGGAGGGTCAATGCCCGGATTTCTGGCCGGCCTGCGGGTCCGACGCCAGGACCGTGTCGGGGCCGTCGTGTTCGCCAACTGCACAGCCGGGGCCGAGGCCACGCTTCTGGCCGGTCAGCTCGTCAACGCTGTGCTCGATGCCGAGCCCTCCGTGGCCGTCTTGTGGACCCCATCCCAGCCCCAGCCGGACTTCGACGGCATACTCGGCAGCTGGTGGTCGGAGGGCGAGGAGATCGTTTTCGAGGTACGCGAGAACGTCCTGTGGTCCAAGATCCCCGGCGCACCGTCGGCACTCGATACCCGTTTCGCCCGAACGGACGCTGAGGGGTTTCGTGCCGTGGCAGGACGGGAGCGCGGCGAGCGCCTCGAGCTCAGCCGGGGGGCAAACGGTCAAGTCGAGCGGATGCATCTTGCGACGTACGCGCTCACCCGTAGTCCGATCTCATTCGCCGGCTTGCTCGACTGACCTGGTCGGGAGAGCCCGCGAAGGGGACCTACTCCGGCTTTGCCCCACGGGCGATCTGAGGGCGTGGAAGCCGCGAGCGCCGCATCTGGAACGCGCGGATCACCGCGTACATGGCTGATCCCCGTGGCGGAGCCTCGCCGAACCTGGCGACGATCTTGGCCTTGGTACGGCGCCACATCAGGAACGCGTCGATCACGCCGACCACAATCAGGCCGTAGACAAGGAAGAAAACCAGAAGCGTCGTCACCTTCCCCACAGCGGGAGCGAAGATGGGCACGGCGGTGAGAGCCAGGACCAGGACCATGATTGGCAGCATGAACTCGCCGATGTTCCACCGGGAGTCAACGACGTCGCGGATGTAGTGCTTGACCGGTCCCCGGTCACGAGCGGGGAGCGCCGACTCGTCCCCGGACAACATCGCTGCGCGCTGCCTGGCGCGAGCCAACCGGTTGGCCTCGCGCGACTGGGTGGCCGCGGCCTTGCGGTCGGTGGGCACAAGGGGTCGCTTGCGGGCCGCCTCCTGGTCGCGCCGGGAAGGTGTGGGGTGATTCTTGGCACCTGGCCGATCGGCATACGTGATTGCCGAGGGAGCGCCGTTCCGGGGGGCTTTCTTGCGTCCAAACACAGAGGTCACCTTATGTCGTCCGGCGCTGTGCCTGTGTATCGCCCATCAGGGGCGCGGCACCAGGTGGAAGACGCAGCGGGCGGGAAGGGTGTGGAAGGAGCAGGGGGGTGGGTACGCTCGCGGTCGTGACCAAAGACGTTCTCACCCCGGATCTTGACCCCGCTCGACGCAGCGCCCTTAAGGCCAAAGTGCTCGAGCTCCTGCCCACCTTGCGCCATGACCTGGAGGCGCTTACCCGCATTCCCAGCGTCTCGCTGGCTGCCTTCGACCAGGCGCACGTGGAGGCCAGCGCGGAGGCCGTCGCCGAGCTGTTGCGAGCCGAAGGTCTCGACGTGGAGATCATCAAGGAGGGCGGCAGGCCTGCCGTCATCGGACACCGGGACGGACCGGTTGGCGCCCCGACGGTCATGTTGTACGCCCACCACGACGTCCAGCCGGCCGGAGCCGAGTCTGACTGGGACAGCCCACCTTTCGAGCCGGCCGAACGTGACGGGCGGGTCTATGCACGCGGGATCGCCGATGACAAGGCGGGCATCATGGCCCACATCGCAGCCCTGCGAGCCCACTGCGGATCGTTGCCCGTTGGAGTCACTGTCTTCATCGAAGGCGAGGAGGAGATCGGTTCCGACAGCTTGGGCACCATCCTCGAGCGCCATGGCGACCGGCTGCGCGCCGATGCGATCGTTCTCGCAGACTCAACCAACTGGGCTGTGGGGGAGCCGGCGTTGACCACCACGCTTCGAGGTCTGGTCCGGGTTGTCCTCACCGTCAGGACACTCGACCACGCAATCCACAGTGGCATGTTCGGCGGAGCGGTTCCCGATGCCCTCACGGCGCTGATCAGAATGATCGCCACCTTGCATGACGACGCAGGAGACGTTGCCGTCAGCGGTCTGGCTTCCGGCGTGGCCTCCGACCTCGAATACTCCGAGCGGCGACTTCGGGAGGAGTCCGGGCTGCTGGACGGTGTCGAGATGATCGGCTCGGGCTCGATCCTGACCCGCCTTTGGGCCAAGCCGTCGATCACCACGATCGGCATCGACGCGCCGTCCGTGGCCACCTCGTCCAACACCCTGGTTCCTGCGGCCGCGGCGAAGATCTCGATGCGGATCGCCCCCGATGAGGATCCGAAGGAGGCCTATCGGCTCCTGACCGAGCACCTTATGGCCAACGTGCCGTGGGGCGTGAAGGTCGAGATTCACCTTGACGACCAGGGCTCGGGATTTAGCGCCGACGCCAACGGTCCCATCTATGACCAGGCACGGGCCGCTTTCAAGGACGCATGGGGCATCGCCCCCGTCGACATCGGGGTCGGCGGTTCAATTCCGTTCGTGGCGGCGTTCGCCGAGAGGTTCCCGGACGCAGGCATCCTGATCACCGGTGTTGAGGACCCCGATGCGCGTGCACACGGTGCAAACGAGAGTCTGCACCTTGGTGAGTTCGAGCGCGTCTGCGTTGCCGAGACCCTCTTGCTTGAACGACTGGGACTCCTGCGGGCCTGATTGCCGGCTCCGCGAGGCGCGTTGCGCAGATCAGTCCTTGTTGGGGACGCCCGGCAGCGCCAGCATCTGGTCGAGGGCAGCTCTGGCCCAGTGCCCGACGTCCGGGTCGACCCGGATCTGGTTGACGACCCGCCCGGCCACGAGGGACTCCATCGCCCAGACGAGATGCGGCAGGTCGATGCGGTTCATCGTCGAGCAGTAGCAGACGTTCTTCTCCAAAAAGGCGATCTTCTGCTTCGGGAACATCGTTGCGAGCCGGCGTACGAGGTTGAGCTCGGTGCCGACGGCCCATGAGCTGCCGTCGGGTGCTGCTGCGATCGTCTCGATGATCTTCTCGGTGGAGCCGACACTGTCCGCAGCCTCGACGACGTCGTACTGGCACTCGGGGTGGACGATCACCTTCACCCCCGGGATCGTGGCTCTTGCCGCGTCGACCGCCTCGAGCGAGAACCGACCATGTACCGAGCAGTGCCCGCGCCACAGGATGACCCGTGCCGCGCCGACCTGCTCGCGGGTCAGCCCACCGGCCGGCTTGTGCGGGTCGAACACGACACAGTCCGAAAGGGACAGACCCAGCTCGCGGACGGCGGTGTTGCGGCCCAGGTGCTGGTCGGGCAGGAAGAGCACCTTGCCCCGGCCGTCGACCCCACCCCTCTGGTCGAAGGCCCATGACATCGCGGAACGGGCATTGCTGGACGTGCAGATCGTTCCGCCGTGGCGACCGGTGAAGGCCTTGATCGCAGCCGAGGAGTTCATGTAGGTGACAGGCACGATGTCGTCGGCGACACCCATCTCCGACAGGTCGTCCCAGGAGTCCTCGACCTGGCTGATCGCGGCCATGTCAGCCATCGAGCACCCCGCCGACAGGTCCGGCAGGATCACCTGCTGGTTTTCGGCGGTCAGGATGTCTGCTGACTCGGCCATGAAGTGCACACCGCAGAAGATGATGTACGGCGAGTCGGGCCGGGCTGCTGCTTCTTTCGCCAGCTTGAAGCTGTCGCCCATGACGTCGGCGAAGTCGATCACCTCATCGCGCTGGTAATGGTGCCCGAGGATGAATACCTTGTCCCCGAGGGCAGCCCGGGCGTCCCGCGCGCGTTTGACGAGGCCGGGGTCCGACGGCGCTGGTAGCTCACCGGGACACTCGACTCCCCGCTCGGTGGCGAGCTCACGGCCCTGGCCGAGGATGAGCAGGGGCAGGGTCGCACGATGTGGCCGTTTCGTTGTGGTGCTCACCCTTGGATCGTATGCCGCTTGGCCGGCTGCGCGGATCGTCGATCTCAAGGGATGGCCAGACGCCGACCGGGCATCGTCCATCGGTGTCATCAGGGGACACCCCACCTCCGTCGGTCTGTCAGCGATTCCGACAACGTCCCCGGTTTGTCACCTAGCCACCGGCACCATCCCTAGGGTTGGCACGATCTAGTCTGTGGCTTGGTTCCGGAGGGAGATGACAGGGTGCATACGAACTATGTCGTCAGTGATGTGCATGGGCACGTGAAGCATCTGGCCGCGGGTCTTCAGCAGGCGCGCCTGATCGACCCCGCTGGTGCCTGGTGCGGTGAGTCGGCGCACCTGATCTTCCTGGGCGACTACTTCGACCGAGGTTCAGATGGCATCGGGGTCGTCGAGATGATCCGCCGGCTGCAGGGCGAGGCCGGCGCTGACGGCGGCCGGGTGGACGCCTTGCTCGGGAACCACGAGATCCTCGCCCTGGGGATGAGCCGTTTCGGCGATGAGCCAGTCCCCTCGGGGTTCGGGGGCCGAAGCAGCTTCGCGCGCAGCTGGGCGATGAACGGTGGCCGGCTCAGCGACCAGCAGCGACTGACCGACGAGCACATCCAGTGGTTGAGTGGCCTGGACGCCATTGCGCTTGCCGGCCCGGACCTGCTGCTTCACGCGGACACGACTGAGTACTTGCGCTGGGGCGACTCGCTCGACCAGATCAACGACGCCATACGTGGGGTGCTCGCCGGCGACGATCTCCAGCAGTGGTGGAGCTGCTGGGTTCGTCTGACGAGCCGTTATGCCTTCGCCAACGTCGACGGTCCGCGGGTGACCGTTGACCTGCTCGACCGTCTTGGTGGTGATCGCATCGTCCACGGCCACACCTTCATCTCGACGCTCACCGGTCTGGACTCCAGCCAGGTCACCGGCCCGCTGTTGTACGCGGGCGGTCGGGCGATGGCCGTTGACGGCGGCATCTACGACGGCGGACCATGCCTGATCGTCCGTCTCGGCCCTGGCACAACGCCCGCTGAGGGCCTCCCGATGCAGCGTCTGCCTGAGAACCGCACCTGACCGGGCGACTGGCTGAGAGCATGGGGAGATGCGTGTCCTGATTGCCCCCGACTGCTTCACAGGCACCCTCTCCGCCAGCCAGGCCGCCGAGGCGATCGCCGCAGGTTGGGCACGGAGCGCACCGGAGGACGACCTGTTGCTCGTCCCGTTGAGCGATGGTGGCCCGGGTCTTCTCGAGGTTCTCTCCAACGCGCTCGGCGGGGTCTTGGTCGGTGTCACGGTTGAAGATCCGATGCGGCGGCCAGCTCGCGCTTCAATCCTGATGGTCGATGGCAACGACATGCGAACGGCGTACATCGAGTCCGCCCAGGCTTGCGGTCTCCATCTGGTAGCACCCGGCGAGCGCAACCCATCGCTGACCAGTACGTATGGCGTCGGGCAGCTGATCGAGGCAGCGGTCGCCGAAGGTGCCGGCAGAGTCGTGGTCGGGCTTGGCGGCAGTGGAACCAACGATGGCGGAGCCGGCATGCTCGCGGCTCTTGGAGCCGGGAGTCCGGACTCCCTGGCCTTGGGCGGCGCCCGGCTCAGGGATCTGTCGCCTGACAGCCTTCATGGCCTTACCGCGGTCCGTGAACGGTTCAAAGGGGTCGACCTCGTCCTGGCCACCGATGTCGACTCTCCGCTGCTCGGCCTACAGGGTGCGAGTGCGGTGTTCGCCCAGCAGAAGGGGGCCACACCGGAGATGGCCCAGGAGCTCGAGTTTGCGCTGGGGCGGTTCAGCGAGGTGGTCCGGATGACCCTTCCTGCCGGAACCGACCTGCTCAGCGGCAAGGAGATGCGACTTGACCGCGCGCCGGGGGCTGGTGCTGCCGGCGGTCTGGGCTATGGGCTGCTCTTGCTCGGGGGACGTCGGCAAGGTGGAGCTGAGGTTGTACTGGAGGCCGTCGGCTTCGATGCCCGGGTGCAGTCCACCGACCTGGTCGTCACCGGCGAAGGGACCTTCGACTGGCAGAGCCTGCACGGCAACGTCGTGACGGGCGTTGCTTCGGCGGCCCTGGCTCAGGCCAAACCGACCCTTGTCATCGCGGGTCAGGTTCTCCTTGGGCGTCGCGATGCGATGGCGCTCGGTGTCAGTGGCACCTACGCCGTGGCGGAGACCGCGGCGCAGCTCGAGGCCGCCATCGCCGACCCTGCCGGCACCCTCAGCGCCCGAACCAGCCGGGTGGCAACCACCTGGTCCCCTCGCCAGAGGTGACGACGTACGCTTGTCATGTTGGGAACACATTCCGGCGCCCGCGGGTTGGCAACGTTGCACCCCATGCCCGCAAACATCGACATGTTTGACCACCAGATGCTCGACTAACCACGTGAAGGACTCCCACATGAGTGTTCAGGACGACACCCAGGCCCGCATTTCGCACGCTGTTGCCGAGGAAGCGGCTGCCGTAAAGCCTGCACATGGCGTACTACTTACCGACGTCGCCGCAGCCAAGGTCACCAGCCTGCTCGAGCAGGAGGGTCGCGACGACCTTCGCCTTCGCGTGGGCGTGCAGCCCGGCGGATGCTCCGGCTTGGTCTACCAGCTCTACTTCGATGAGCGCAGCCTCGATGGCGACCTTGTGGTCGACTTTGGCGGGGTAGAGGTCGTCATCGACCGGATGAGCGCCCCTTACCTCGATGGCGCGACGATCAACTTCGCAGACACGATCGAGAAGCAGGGCTTCACCATCGACAACCCGAACGCGGGCAGCTCCTGCGCGTGCGGGGACTCGTTCAGCTGAGCTGAGCAAGCCTCACCAAAGCAGGCTGTGGCCGGCAGTACCCGATTTGAAACGGGCATTGCCGGCCACACCTGTTCACTGGTGGGCCAGCTCAATCAAACGGGCGCTGCTTTGTGGCGGGCTAGGGCAGGCATCGGTGGGTCAGGCAACGCTGGGGCAAAGCA
>JBDTYK010000117.1:0-7827 GCA_040005715.1 Actinomycetota bacterium
TGTCCGCGCTCGCGGCCGCTGAGGAGGAGGTTGCCGCGATCGCCGGGCTGCGCGCAGGTCGAGTCCGGTTGATGGCCTTCCCGTCGTCGTCGGCAACGATGGTCCCTCGCGCCCTCGCGCTGGTCAAGGAGCGGTTCCCCGAGATCAAAGTCACCTTCACCGAGGCGGAGCCGCCGGAGTCGCTGGCGGCGCTGCGGGCCGGCGAGTGCGACCTTGCCGTGGCTTTTGCCTACGAGGGCACGGACCTGGGGCGCGGCGAGGAGGACCTCGACATGTTCGTGACCCACAAGCTGCTCGACGACCAGGTCCGGCTCGCTCTGCCCAAGCACCACCCGATGGCCAACGCCAAGGTTGCCGACCTCTCGATGCTGGGCGATGAGTCCTGGATCGCCGGCTGTCCGCGTTGCCGCGGACATCTCCTGCAGATGTGTCACAAGTCCGGGTTCACGCCGAACGTGTCGTTCGAGACCGAGGACTATGTCGCGGTCCTGGGCCTGGTCGCCGAAGGCTTGGGGGTGGCGCTGATACCGGATCTGATCCTGCGCAGCGCCAACCACCCCGACGTCGTCACTCTGCCAATATCGCCCGCCTCGCGACGGGGCATCTACGCGGTCACCACGGCCGACCTCCAGCGAGTTCCCGCGGTCAAGGCCACGCTGGACGCCTTGTGTGAAGCGGCCACCGCCCAACCGCGCATCTTGGTCCACCGCTAGAGCCGGGAATTGCCCAAACCCCCACAATCCAGCCCGTGATGGTCGACACTTCAGTCGTGGCGGATGTCGGAATGGTGTGGGCGGTGGCCGGGCAGTTCGTCATTGCCGGAGCCGTGGCCGCACTGTGGTTCCAGCAATTTGCGTCCTGGCATGCTGATAGGGGCGACGCTCGAACGTTCTGGTTGATGCTCTGGTCGGCCACCCTCGCACTGCTCTTCCTGCTCAACGGGCTTATTACGGCGCTTCCGACCGGACTTGGCGCAGATGCCCTCCATTTCCTGCGGGCTCAGATCCTTCAGACGACGGTGCTGCTGGCGCTACCCTTGGTGAGGTCGTTCACCCAGGGCCGACCGGTGCGTTGGTACGTCACGGTCGCGGGCACGATGTTTTTCGCACGGACGATCTTGTGGCTGACCACCGACGTGGTGTCTGCCCACACCACCTTGGGTGGGGTACCGCAGAACGGGCGTCTGCTCGGGGCAACCTTCCTGGCGCCACTGGTCGTGGTCGCCTACTACTGCGCGACCTCTACCAGCCGAATGCCCGCTCATGGGTCGTCCCGATGGGCGCTTCAGCTGGTCTCAGCCTTCAGCCTGGCCGGACTGCTTTCGGCCTACTTCGTCACACCTGGTCCAGCCGCAGAGCTGTTGAGGGGAGCCTGGGCGCTGCCGTTCGTGGCGGCGCTGCATGTGATGGGCCAACGTCGAGCCATTGCCGTCGCCCAGCGCGCGGCCCGTCAGCACAGACTGCGTGACGCGCTTACCGCGGTCGGAAATGCTGCCTGGTCGACCACTGACCAGGATGCCATCCTCAGGCTGGCCGAGACGACTGCGCAGGTCCAGCTAGGTGATGACGCGCTCATCGGGTCGATGATCCCGGCCACGCGGGGGCAGTTCTCCGCAACCTTCGACTCCACCAGGGAGCTTCCGGAGGACGACGTCACCAAGGACTTCCTGGTCGACCTGGGCGGCATCGTATCGGTCGCCGCCGAGCGGATCCGCTTGGCTGACGACCTGCGCCAGGAGGCGCTCACCGACTACCTCACGCGGTTGCCCAACCGCAAGGCGCTCGAGCTGCACCTGAAAGAGGCGCTTGTTCGCGCGGACCGCCAGGGCACCCGCCTGGCCGTGCTGTACTGCGACGTCGACCATTTCAAGCAGGCGAACGACCAGCACGGTCATGCATGGGGCGATGAGCTCTTGCGCAGGATTGCAGGTCATCTGAGAGAGAGCCTGCGCAAAGGCACCTTCGTGGCGCGGGTTGGCGGCGATGAGTTCGTCGTGGTGATTGAGGATGCCGGATCGCAGGACAACCTCGTCAAGCTCGCCACAAGGATCCGCACCGGCCTGAAGCTCCCAGGCTCCGACCGGATCCCGCCTCTGCTGTCAGTGGGTGTGGCCGTCTGGACGCGGGAGGATGGCGCCGACCCGGATCTGCTTCTGCGCGAGGCGGATTCGGCCATGTTTGAGGGCAAGCGCAGCGCGGTGGGAGTGGTCGTGTTCGACGACGCGTTACGCACCCAGATGGTCGCCGAACAGAGCCTGGGAAGTGAGATCGATGCCGCCTTGTCGGGCGATGAGTTCGAGCTGCACTACCAGCCGATCGTGGACGCAAGAACTCGGGAGATCGTCGGAGTGGAGGCGCTCATCCGATGGCCGCACGGCGATGGCACACGGATGCCGGCGCAGTGGATTCCCTTCGCCGAGAAGAGCGGCCAGATCGTCCCGATCGGTCGCTGGGTCGTCCTGCAGGCCCGCGCGGCAACACAGCGCCTCGGCCTGCCGGTCGCAGTCAACATCGCGGCCCGCCAGCTCGCCGAGCCCCGATTCGTCGAACACCTGCGAGAAGACTGGGGCGACGACGACTGGCAGCTGCTCACCCTGGAGATCACCGAGAGTGACCTGCTCGAGGACCTTTCACATGCGATCGAGTCGCTGACCGCGGTCCGCGCCCTAGGGGCCCGAATCTCGATAGACGACTTCGGGACCGGCCACAGCTCGTTCGCACGTCTGGCCAGCCTGCCGGTCGATGTGCTCAAGATCGACCAGGCGTTTGTGCGGGACCTCGACAGCCAGGAGGGCATCGCCATCGTCCGGGCGATCGTCGCGCTCGCGGAGGCGTACGGCCTCGACGTGATCGCGGAGGGCGTCGAACGGATGGAACAGCTCGACCTGCTCACCGACCTTGGCGTGCCCAAGCTCCAGGGGTTCCTCCTTGGGCGACCATCTTCGTCGGCTCCAACCGCAGTCGACCTACCGACCTCGAGCGTCAGTAGGGCAACAGGCGTCAGACCCGAGCGGCGTGCTCGGGCGAGCAGCCGGCGTGATCGGGCAGCCGAGCACAGGGACCATGCGGGCGAGTACCGCGATCGCGCTGGTGATGCGCGCGATCAGGCAGCCGAGCAGCGTGACCAGGCAGCGCAGCGGCGCGACCAGGCAGCCGAGCTTGATGACGAGCTGACCGGCACGGAGGACGCCGGGGTCGGTTTCGGGCGCGCCGCCGTGGCCCGGCACGGAGCTGCCTCCGATCGTCGATCGGCCGAGCTGGATCGCCGGGCCGCCGCCAGTGAACGCGCTCTCGCCGACCTCGATCGCGAGAGCTCCATGGCCGATCGCGATGCCTCAGCCAAGGAACAAGGCATGGCGTCACTCGATGGGCTCACGGGCGTGTACCTCCGCAGCTCGGGTCTGATTGAGCTGGCACGTGAGATAGCCAGGTCGCGACGGACAAGACAGCCTTTTGCCGTTGCCTTCGTCGACGTCAACGGGCTCAAGCGCATCAATGACACCCACGGGCACGCCGCAGGCGACCGGATGCTGCGCGAGGTGGCAAACGCCTTGAGGGCTAACCAGCGCACCTATGACCTCACTCTCCGCTACGGCGGGGATGAGTTCGTCTGTGCCCTTCCGGGTCTCAACCTCGCTGAAGCCGCTCTGCGCATGACCTGTGTCAACACTGCCCTGGCGGATGCGCCAGGGCAGGGGTCGGTGTCCGTGGGAGTTGCCGAGCTGCAGGTCGGCGACTCGCTCGAGAGTCTGGTTGATCGGGCCGACGCGGCGCTCTATCTCAACCGCCGCCGGGAGCGAGGCGCTCTCCATAGTGTCTAAGCGGATAACAGGGTAACCACGTCCTAGATGCCCCGAGTCGAGACGAGGACGGCTCCGTGCCCGTCTCGCGAGACGGCGATGTCACCTCGCTGGTCGGTCCTGAACACTCGCGAGCCTGCACCCTGTAACAACCTCACGGTCCCAGGGGCGGGATGCCCGTAGGTGTTGCCGGCTCCGACACTGATCAGTGCCACTGGTGCCCCGACTTCTGACAGCAGAGCCGGGTCCTGGAGGCGAGAGCCGTGGTGGGCGACCTTCAGGACGTCATAACCACCATCGCCCCCGTATGCCGGGTGGTGCCTCAAGGCCAGCAGCACCTCGTGCGCAGCCGGCGTCTCGACATCGCCAAGCATCAACACTCGCAACCCGCTGATGTCCACGGACATGACGACGCTGCCATTGTTCGGGACCGATCCCTCACGGATCACGCGGGCGGGCCAGAGCACGTCGGCGAGCACAGAGCCCCAGCGAAGCTCGTCGCCGGGGTAGAGCGGCTGCACCGGGATACCGGCGGCAGCGGCCCAACCCTGCACCTCGCGAAACTGGAAGGGAGGGTCGGCCACCGGTGATGTGAGGACCTGACGAATGATGCGCCCGTGCAGGACCCCAGGCAACCCATCGACGTGGTCCGCGTGAAAGTGAGTCAGGACAACGGCATCCACGATCGCCACGTGTAGCCGGCTCAGACAGCGGTCGATCAGAGCCGGATCTGGTCCGGTGTCGACCACAACTGCGTGACCAGGGCTGCTGGCAAGGACCAGACCGTCGCCCTGTCCGACATCGCAGGCAACGATTCGCCAGTTCGGTGATGGCCAGACGAGGTCACGGGTCGGCCAGGTCGACGCGAATGTGAGCAGGGTGAGTGCCGCTATGGCGTAGGGATGGCTCCGAATCGTGACGATGAGCCACGGGCCCATGAACAGCAGACCAATCGTCAAGAATGCCAGGAGGAATGCGCCGGGTGACCCGTCCGGCCAAGCCAGCGTGCCCATCGGTACGGCAGCGCACGCCCGTGCAACCCAGGCGATGCCAAGTGTTGGCATGGCCGCGACCCACGCCAACATGACAGCGAGCGGATGGGAGATCAGTGCGACCAGGGCCACCGACACTCCCACCACAGTGGCTGGCGCGACCAGCGGAGCGGCAAGCAGGTTGGCGACGACTCCGATCACGCTGACCGAGCCTTGGAGGAGGACCACGACCGGGCCGCACATTGCCTGCGCAGCAACGGGTATGGCGATCGCGACCCCGAGCCCCTTGAGGCGCAACGGGAGGAAACGGGCGAACCATTGACCCCAAGGCCGGGCGAAGAGCAGCAGGCCGAGCGTGGCAAGGGTAGAAAGTGCGAACCCAAAGGATCTCGAGAGCCACGGGTCGATGCAAAGCAGGACCAGGACAGCGCCGGACAACGCCGGGATGCCCATGCGGCGCCGAGACGCGCTCAGTCCCAGCAGTCCGATCACGCCCATGACCGCAGCTCGCAGGACGCTCGGTTCGGGCCTGGCCAGGACGACGAACCCGGCCAGCACGAGCAAGGCCACCAGAGGGCGCCAACGACGACGCACACCCACCAATCGGCACAGTCCCAGGGCAGCGGCCAGCACCACCGCAACGTTGCTACCGGAAACGGCCGAAAGGTGGGTCATGCCGGTGGTCAGCATCGCGTCGGTGAGTGTCTGCGGTGTTCTGCTGGTGTCGCCGATCACGAGGCCTGGCAACAGCCCTCGTGCGTCCTTGGGCAGATCCGAGACGGCCCGGCGTAGCCCCGCCCGGATGTGTTCGGCCGCGTCGGCGATCGCGCCCGGAGCGCCAACAGACCTGGGAGCGCTCGAAGGGTTGAAGACAGCCACCACGTCATCGCCGGGATCCGCGACATCGAACCGTCCCGTGGCACGGACCGTCTCACGCCAACGCACCTGCGCCCACGCCTTGTCGCCGAACACCATGACGGGTGTCGAGGTCTCTGCCCGCCTCCCCCTGCCGACAACCGTCCGGACCGACACCTTGAGGATGACCAGCTGGGTGGGCCGAACGCCCTTGGTCTGAACCACCTTTGGATCCGAGAGAACCACGGCCTCAACTGTCGCCGAGGCCCGCTCGAGAGCCAGACTTGGCACCAGACCTGCTTCACGGACACTGGACTGGGCTGCGGTGGCGATCAGGCACAGCGCCGTGAGCAAGACAGTGACGGTGATGCCGGCGACCCAGGATCGTCGACTCCAACATCCGCGCATCAGCATCGCGCCTACCACCGCAAGACCCGCCCCGGAGTAGGTCAGGGTCATCGGCCGCCATGAGAGCGTCGCAGCCACGGCGATCCAGGCGATGAGGGCCGGAACGAGAAGGCGGGCGTCCAGCCCGGACTGGTCCTCGGAGTCCATTCGACCCGCTGCCCCAGCGCTGTCGTGTCGACCGGTCGAACCGGTCACCCTCACACCCTGACCCTGGGCGCGATCTGGGCCATGAGCTTGTCTCCGATGCCAGTGACTTCGCCAAGCTCGTCCACGGAGGAGAAGCGGCCATGCTGGGTGCGCCAGTCCAGAATTCGCTGGGCGATCACCGGGCCCACCCCGGGAAGCGAGTCCAGGGCGGCTGCGTCAGCAGCGTTGAGATCGACCAGACCGGCGGCAGCACCGGGGCTCGCTGGCCCCGCGCCGGCTCCCAGCGGGCCTGACCACCCTCCTGCCGTGGGGACGCTCTCCCCTGGTCTGGGGACCACGATCTGCTCACCATCCACCACCGGGCGGGCCAGGTTGAGGTGATTCAGGTCCGCCGCAGGCGATGGTCCGCCGGCTGCCTGGACCGCGTCCAGGACCCGCGAGCCCGAGGGCAGGCGGACCACCCCCGCGCGGCGTACCTGACCCACGACGTGCACCAGCAGAAACCCGGCGGCAGTGGGCGACACGACGACCCCTTTGGACGAGAACGCCGCCGGGACGGTTCTGGTCACCAAACCGTCAGGTGGGCCATGAGCGGCAGCCGCTATCGGCTGGGGCTGAGCCGACGAACGCGCCCATGCGACACGAACGCCGAGCACGACCGCCGAGGTCACCAGCAGGACGAGGACCCCCAGCACCGCGAGTCGACGGGGTCTGGCACGAATCCCACGAAGAGCCAGAGGCACTGTGAGGATGGCCGGCTTGGGCGAGACCATACGCCGATGACGGCCATGACGCCGGGCCCCTGGCACATGGTCCAGCCGGGTCGGGCCAGCTGAAACCGCCTGAGCTGGCGCCGGCCGCGGCGCGCCGGGGCGAAGGTCCCGGCGGGCTACTGCGGACCGCTGGGGAACCCAACCGGTCGCCTCTGCCGACGCGGCCGCGGGGTGGCCGGCACGCGGCATACCCAGGATGACGGCAAGACGATCTGTTGAGGGTGGGTCGGTGCGACGAGGCGGCATACCGGAACGTTATGAGCGTGCGGGCCAAGCTTGCCGTACAAGAGAACAGGTTGTGGACTGCTCGGGGATTCGGCGCACCGATGTGGACAAAGGACCGGGCAACCACCGAAGCGGTCTGAGCAGGACCTTGAACGGGCTCAGGCGGGTTAGCGATGGGAGGAACGATGAGCGGCCAACCTGAAGGTCAGCGCGTTAGCGCGCCAGCTTGGGCGCCTTGGTGGGAACCACAGCTGGCACGACTGTGGACTTCACCGGTGCGCCGGCGATCGAGCCGTTGGTTGTGTTGGCTATCAGCTGTGGCTGAGCCGCCGAGCGGGAAATCTCGACACGAACTCCGAATATCAACGCGACGGTCACAAACACCGCCAGAACCCCGGCCGCTACGAAAAGCCGGACGTGGGCACGAATTGTCGGCAAGACCATCGGTTTGAACGTCGTGGCATTGAGGGGCGAACCTGGGCGACGATGGCGGCCACTGGCCTCCTGCGCTGCCGGGACCACTTTGGAGCGGGTTCCCCGCTTTGGGGAGCTTCGCACTGCGGAGCCGCGCACCGGTGAACTCGGCACTGCGGAGCCGCGCACCGGTGAACTTGGCATTGCGGAGCCG
>JBDTYK010000118.1:0-7803 GCA_040005715.1 Actinomycetota bacterium
CTTCCGCCACGACAGCCAGCCGCGGATCACCGCTGACCCCAAGGCCGCCGACCAGCGTGTGTACCTGGTGTACGACGCGACGATCCCCGGTACCGAGCGGCCCTCCACGACCACGTACAACACGGCCGACCCGGCCGGGGGCACCCTGCGCGCGGGTCAGGGCGGGATCTACTTCGCCACGCTCAACCCCACCGGCTGGTCGACCCCGAGGCTGCTCTCCCCGACGGGCAGGGGTCATCAGTTCTTCCCGGACATCAACGCCGACGGCGGGGTCCTGCACGCGATCTGGCACGACAGCCGGAACGACCCGGCATACAGCGTCCAGAACCCGCCGGGGAACGACGGCGCCGTCCGCGACGCGGCAGGGTTTGCCACCCCAACCCGCGGTCTGGACACGTACGGCGCGTCCTCCGCCAACGGCGGCGGCAGCTGGGCCGTCGCCCGGTTGTCCTCTGCCAGTCAGATGCCCAACTACGAGATGTTCGGCGACCGCCGCGTCCCGTTCCACGGCGACTACAACTACGTCTCGTCCGTAGGCGCTTTCGCGTACAACACGTGGACAGATACCCGCCAGGTCATCGGTGGAGACGACCCGCGATACGCCGGGGGCGTCGGGTTCGACGTCAACCAGTGCCGGACCCAGGACTCGAACGGAATCTGGTCTGCGGACACCTGTCCCAACGCCGGAGGGCTGGATCAAGACATCTTCGGCGTTGCCACGAACGGCTGATGGCCCGGGGCTGCCTGAGGGCCCTGGGTGAGCGGGTCTGCTTGCTGGCCACACGCGACCGCAGTGGATCTTGCCGTACGGCGCGGGGCACCGTTGGCGGAGTCGGCCAGAAGGTCTGGGCCGACTACCGCTGAGCCATGGGCTCCACCCATTCGGCCCGCCAGCCGGGTGCCTCAGACTTCTGCGTGTAGTAGCGGGTATCGCGAACGATCAACCCGTCTGCACCAAGCTCCAGGATGGCCACCACGTGCCAGACGTCCCCGCCATAGTCATTTGTCCCCTCGATGACCCAGACTTGCCCGGACCCAACCACCCTGTGCAAGGTGATCGAGGGGGGCACCGGAAAAGCCTCCTGCATTGCCCGCATCGCGTCGCGTCCGCGGATGCGCTCGCCCGACTGTGGCATCTCCATCACGTAGTGCTCGTCACGAAGCCGGTACTCCGCCTCAGGTGAGAGCCCATCCCCCGTGAGCCCAAACAAACGCTGAATGCCTTCGAGCATCGCGGACGAGTCGTTCTCGTTGATCGCCCGCAGAAATAGTTCGCGCACATCTGGGTCGCTCATCGGTCCTCCCGGTCGACGTTGGTCCCCGCTCATTCAAATCCTGCTACGCCTCTCGATCGAAGTCCATGTCTGGCCCGGCCCGCCCCCAGATGCACCGACCCCCTAAGCCCTGGCAAAGGGGCATAGACCAGCAAGGGAGTCCGGGCTCAGTTGCGAGTGACCCCGGCGAGGGCGGCGTTCACCGCGGCTTCCACGTGTAGCTGCGTCGTTGGAAAGACCGGGACCGGGCTGTCCGCCGAGCTGACGAGCAGCTCGATCTCGGTGCAGCCAAGGATCACGCCCTGCGCCCCTGCCTGAACCAGTCGAGCGATGATCTCGCGATAGGTCTGCCGGGACTCCTCACGCACCACGCCCAGGCAGAGCTCCTCGTAGATGATCCGGTGCACCTGCGCCCGATCGTCGGCCGCAGGGGTCAGTACCTTCAGCCCGCGGCCGGCCAGCCGGTTCCGATAGAAGTCCTGTTCCATGGTGAACGCGGTCCCCAGCAGCCCAACGGTGTTCAGGTCCGCCCGAGCTACCGCAGCGGCCGTGCTATCAGCAATGTGCAGGAGAGGGATCCCGACGGCTGCCTGGACCTGGTCTGCGACCTTGTGCATGGTGTTTGTGCACAGCACCAGCAGATCCGCGCCTGCACTCTCCAGTCCTCTGGCCGCCTCGGCGAGCAGAGCACCGGCCTCCTCCCAACACCCGGCGACCTGCAGCTCCTCCACGTCGGCAAAGTCCATCGAGGCCAATAGGCAACGGACCGAGTGCAGACCACCCAGACGCTTGCGGACCAGCTCGTTGGCCAGGCGGTAGTACTCGGCGCTGGACTCCCAGCTCATCCCACCGATCATGCCGATCATCAGTGGTGTGTCAGTCGTCACGACGACAGCATGTCAGGCGGCCACCTCTTCGTCGCGTTCGCGAATGCGGCTGCCACGTGCTCCGGCTCAGACGTGAAGCCCGACGGCAACGATGGCCTGAGCCACAGCCAGCATGCTGGCCTCGTTGCTGAGGGCATGACGGTGCATCCGCTCGTTAGCCTGGTCGATGGTGATGGAGCGCTGCTGGGCGGTGATTCCCTTGGCCTGTTCGATGACCACCCGTGAGTTCAGGGTCTCCTGGAGCTGCTCGCTGAGCTGTTGCTGCTGAAGCAGGGTGGAGGCGTTGACCACGTAGCTGGTCGCCATGTCGGTCAGCACCCCGGCGACTGCCATGTCCTCATCCGACCACTCCCGCGGTTCGGGTGAGTAGATGTTGAGCGCGCCGATGAACTGGTCGGCCAGCCGCATCGGGATGGCGGCAACCCCGGCGATCGACAGGCGAGCGGCGGAGGCCGAGAACTGCGGCCAGCGGATCGACTCCTCACGGACGTCGGTCACGCGAACGACCATTCCCGTGGAGTAGGCGTCTCGGCACGGGCAGGGGAAGGGGTGAAGCTGTGCGTGATCGCGCTGCAGCTCCGCCGAGGACTCGGCCAAAGCAGTCAGGAACCCCAGCGGTCCGTCGTCAGCCATGGTGACCCAGCTTCCGCACAGACCCAAGACCGCGGTGACGCTCTCAGTGAGCTCGCTCAGTGACTCCTGCAGGTCGTAGCGCGCCGGAAGAATCATCGCGAATCTGGACAGCGTCTGCAGTAACAAGGCCTGGTCATACATCTCGGGCGGTCCCTCGTCTTGCGCCACCGGTTGGCAACTCACCGAAGCGCGGGACCGTGACGAGGGTTCGCCATCGGCCGGGTGCTTCCTGCGTGTATCGAGTCTAGGCGTGGCAAGGACCAACGCTGACCACCCGCGATACACCGGTTGACCAGGCAAAGGCCGCGAGCCTGGTCCCTGCACCTGCAGACAAACCGGGAGACCTCGGTGGCAATCGCTCGCTGGGTCTTTTCCTCGGCGAGGACGCGTTGAATAATCGAGATTTGGTCGAGGTGAAGAGAATGGGAGTGGGTGGATGATGAGCAGTGCCGAAGTCGAGGACCTGGGTGATCAGCCCCGCTCGTTGTTGCCCAAGAGTCCAACGGGGATCAAGGGCTTCGACGAGATCACCGGCGGTGGCCTGCCGGCAGGGCGGCCAAGCCTGGTGTGCGGCCCGCCGGGCGTGGGCAAGAGCCTTTTCGCCATGCAGTTCCTGGTCAACGGCATCAGGCGGTATGCCGAGCCCGGACTGTTCGTGACGTTCGAGGAGAACCGGGTAGATGTCGTGGCCGACTTCGCGTCGCTCAACTTCGACCTCGACGGGCTGGAGGAGGACGGCCAGCTGCTGGTCGACGCGCTGACGCTGGAGCCCCAGGTAGTCGATACCGGCGAGTTCGACCTGGAGGCACTCATGGTCCGGCTGGCCTGGGCCGTCGAGAAGGTCGGCGCGAAACGGGTGGCCATCGACAACGTGGAGGCGTTGTTCGCGGCCTTCAGCAAGCCGGCCGTGATCCGGACCGAGCTGCGGCGGCTGTTTCGCTGGCTCAAGGACCAACACCTGACCACCGTGATCACCGGGGAGCGTGGCGACGGTACGCTCACGCGACACGGCATTGAGGAGTATCTCTCCGACTGTGTGGTGGTGCTCGACGACCGGGTGGTGCAGGATGTCGCCACCCGCCGACTGCGGGTGCTGAAGTACAGGGGATCGAATCACGGCAGGAACGAGTACCCGTTCCTGATCGGCGCACACGGACTCGAGGTACTACCTATCACTTCGCTCGAACTGAACAAGGACGTGAGCAACGAGCGGGTCTCTACTGGGGTGCCCGGGTTGGACGAGATGCTCGGAGGGGGCGGCGTGTTCCAAGGCAGTGGCGTCCTTGTCAGCGGGCCGTCGGGCACCGGCAAGACCACGATCGCCGCGAGCTTCGCCCAGGCAGCCTGTGAGCGCGGGGAGGTCGTGATCTTCTTCAGCTTCGAGGAGTCCGAGTCCGAGATCCACCGAAACCTTGCCTCGGTCGGGATGGACCTTGCCGGCTGGGTGGACCGTGGGTTGCTGCACTTCCACTGTGAGCGGCCGACCAACCGTGGGTTGGAGGACCACCTGGCCATGATGCAGCGCCTGATCCAGGAGCTCGCGCCGGCGCTGGTGGTGATCGACCCGGTGAGCAGCCTGGCCCGCGGTGCGACTGCCTTCGACGTCTCGGCCATGCTCATGCGCCAGGTCTACTACCTCAAGTCGGCCGGGATCACGGCCGTGATGACCGTACTGACCGACGAGACTGAGCTCGCGCAGTCCATCATCAACATCTCCTCCCTGGTCGACACCTCGATAGACCTCGTCATGCTGAGCGCTCTCGGGGAGCGCAACCGCGGACTGTACGTGCTCAAGAGCCGTGGTACCGCCCACTCCAACCAGATCCGCGAGTTCGTACTCAGCGACACCGGGGTCGCGGTTGTCCCCGTGGTCATAGGAGCTGAAGGGGTGTTGACCGGTTCGGCGCGCATCGCCGCGCAGAGTGCAGAGCGGATTGCCCTGCAAGAGCTGTCGATTGAGTCGGCGGACCTCGCGCGTGCCCTGGAGGACCGCAGGGCGACGGTTGACGCGCACGTGGAGACGCTTCGGGCAGACTTTGCCGCTGAGGAGAGACTGACCCAGCGGCTGATCCTGGCCAGCGACGAGAGGCGAGAGTCGGTGCGGGAGGACCGTCTGGCAGAGGGGCGGCGGCGCACCGAACGGAATCCGGAGAGTGGACGATGACCACCCCCTCCGAACCTCACGTGCGCCCGAGGGCACCCACGGCGGAGCGTCTCCAGCTGACGCTCTTCGTCAGCGGCGCCTCGCCCGTCTCCGCGCAGGCTGAGCGTCGGCTGCGCGACATCTGCGACAGGTTCGCCGCCTCGGGCTACGACCTGACGATCGTCGACATCTACGAGCAGCCTGCAGTGGTCGTCTTGCGTGGGGTGCTGGCTGTGCCAACCCTGATCAAGGATCTACCGCTTCCCGTACGGGTGTTGATCGGCGACCTCACCGATGAGCCAAGGGTGCTTGCCGCACTGGGCCTGCCTTCTACAGCACGGGCCTGAGCCATCTTCGCCGCGTTCCGGGGGTGGGTCTGCGATGTTGGCCGTCAGCAACGGCCCTCGCGTCGGGTGGTTAGTGGACCACTGGAGCCGTATGCCGTCGCCGCCGTCGTGCGAGCCACCACCGTCGGGTCCTCTGGCTGACTGGAACACCCTGCACGGTGTTCCCGATCTGTGTCGCGGGAGCCTGCTCAAGCCGCTCGTGAAGCCGGGCCCGGATCTCGTCCGGCGCCAGCTGCGTGCGTTGCCGCTGCTCACGGGCGATGATGACTCCGGCTGCCGCGACACCGGCGAGACCGGCAAGACCAACAACCTTCCAGAGGTTCATGAACAGGAGCACCTTGCTGTTGAATGATGCATTCGTGAATGATGCCGTGCTCAGCCTAGAGGCGGCTGTGGAGCTGACCCGCACCGGCGACCTATGGCTGTTCCGGGGCAGGTCGACCGCAGACCACGCGATCCGTGCCCTCACCAATGCCCCCGTCAACCATGTCGGAATGGCGGTTGTCCTTGAGGATCTGCCGCCCCTTCTTTGGCACGCCGAGCTCGGCCGCGGGCTGCTGGACGTATGGACGGGCAACCACCACCGCGGAGCACAGCTGCATGACCTGCAGTCTGCCGTCGAACAGTGGAGCCACCGTTACAACCAGCAGGGCTGGCTCCGGCAGCTCGACTGCCCGGTGACCGCTGAGATGGAGGACTCCCTGCTGCGCACCGTCGCTCGCATGGATGGCACGCCGTTCCCTGGGACGGTGGCGCTGGCCGGCCGCTGGCTCCGTGGCCGGTTGGGTCGACCGGCACCATTGGAGTCGACCTACTGCGCGGAGGTGGTCGCAGCCACGTATCAGGCGATGGGGCTTCTGTCCGGAGACCGACCGACGAACTACTACGACCCGGGCAAGTTCTGGTCCGGCGACTCCCTGACGCTGGTCGGCGACGCCCGCCTGGGCGCCGAGATCCGCGTCGTCGTGGCGATGTCGACCCAGACAGGTGACGGGCCACCGAGGCCCTGACCGCCGGATACCGGGTCGGTGGACGCCTGCTTCGGACGGGGCGGTCAAGCGCTGGTGCCGGCATGGATAACATATGGAAACAGTTACTGGCTAAGGCGGTTCCAACCATTACGCACTTCCTGAAAGGGCACGTTCATGTCCGCATGAGCGAGACCCACGTCGATGTCAAAGACGTCCCGGGGCCCGACCACCCTGCTCGCATGATTCCCGTCGTGATCCGGTGACGATTCTGTGGGACACGGACCCAGAGGCGATGGAGGCCTACAAGGTCGTGCTCGGTGACAAGGTCCAGCTGGTCGAGACCGGGGAGCTGGTCGCCCGCGCGCTGGCTGCCGATGATCGTGAGTGGCTGGTCGTCGTCGGCCCGGGCGTCGATACGCATAGCGCCTGTGGCCTCGCGGCGCGCATCCGGCTCCAGCGACCGGAGGTCGGCGTGGTGCTGCTGCGTCGACGTCTTGAGGTCGCCGTCCTGGCGGATGCGTTGCGCAGCGGCATCCGGGAGGTCGTCTCCGACGAGGACCTGGCCGCTTTGTCGGCGGCCTGTCGCCGAAGCCAGGAGCTGTCTCAGGCCCTTGGGGCTGGAGGCGGGGCGGGTACGAGCAAAGGACGGGTCGTGACCGTCTTCTCGGCCAAAGGCGGGGTGGGCAAGACCACGATCGCCACCAACCTCGGGGTCTACCTGGCGTCCACTGGCAGCCGGGTCCTCCTGGTGGACCTGGACCTCGCCTTCGGCGATGTTGCCGTGAGCCTCCAGCTCACTCCCTCACGAACCTCCACAGACCTCATCGCCATGTCCGGCCACCTTGATGCCCAGGGCCTCGCGCTGGCCGTGACCACCCACGAGAGCGGGTTGGACACCCTGTGCGCTCCCGACGTGCCCGAGCGTGCGGACCACATCCAGGCCACGACGACCGCACAGCTCCTCGTCGTCGCCCAGAGCGCGTACGACTTCGTCATTGTTGACACCCCCCCGACCTTCACTGAGCACGTCCTTGCCGCTTTCGACATCACGGACATCTTCATCCTCATGGCCACCATGGACATCGCCGCGGTGAAGAACCTTCGGCTGGTGTTGCAGACCATGGATCAGCTCGGCTATCCAAGGCAGTCGCGGGTCATTGTGCTCAACCGCTCTGATGTCAAAGCGGGAATCAAGGCGGCCAACGTCGTCGCCGCCACCGGGCAGCCCATCGCCGTGTGCATCCCGGACAGCGCGGACGTGCCGGCATCGATAAACCGTGGTGTGGCCATCGTGGTCGACCAGCCGAGGCATCCGGTCAGCGCGGCCCTGCGCGCCCTTGCTGACGACTACGTTCGACCAGAGCGACCAGGAGCATTGGAACCATCCCACTCAGACAGGCTCCAACCGAAGCCCCCAGCCACCCGCCGCGAGCTGAGAGAGCAGCGACGGGACGACGGGCGCTGAGCCTGCTCTTCTGACCAGTGAGGATCGGCGGGCGCTGAGCCTGCTCTTCAGACCAGTGAGGATCAGCGGCTCTGGCGTGGCTT
>JBDTYK010000119.1:0-7782 GCA_040005715.1 Actinomycetota bacterium
GTCGTCACGGGTTCGAGCTCGGTGTAGTCCACCTCGATGAGGGCCAGGATCTCGTCGAGCTTGTCCTCGTCAGCTGTCGCCACCAGGGCGAGCGCGTCGCCCACATATCGTGTGGTGTCGCCGACGTGGATCATCACGTCCCAGTCGTTGACGATGTGGCCGATCTTGTTCTCGGGGACGTCGACGGCGGTGAGGACGCTGACGCAGTCCGGGTGGGCCTTGGCCTTGCTCGTGTCGATCGAGTTGATGATGGCGCGGGGGTACTTCGTGCGCAGCGCCTTGGCGTGGATCATCCCTTCAAGACGGATGTCGTCGGTGAAGAGGCCGGTGCCCAGGGTCTTCTCGGCCGCGTCCGGCCGGTGTGCTCGGTCCGACATGCGGATGCGCTTGTTCGAGTCAGGGATCACCTTGTCGTCGCGGAGCATCTGCCCGGCGAGGAGGATCGCGTCCTCGATCTTCTTGTAGCCGGTGCAGCGACAGACGTCCAGGCGGATGCCCTTGGTGACGTCCTCCCGGGTGGCGTCGCCGTTCTTGTCCAGGAGGACCTTGCCTGCCAGGACCATTCCTGGGATGCAGAAACCGCACTGCACGGCTCCCGTCTCGCCGAACGCCTCGACGTACACCTGCTTCTCGCGCTCGCTGAGCCCCTCGGTAGTGGTGATCTCCTGGTTCTCGAAGGTCGACGCCTTGCGCGAACAGGACTTCACGAGCTTGCCGCCGGCGATGACGACGCACGTCCCGCACGTCGCGTCATCGCAGCCCTCCTTGACGGAGAGCATCCCGATCTCCTCGCGCAGGACGGAGAGCAGAGGCTTTTCGTCGGTGACCTGGTAGTCCTGGCCATTTACGGTGATCTTCATGAGGTGCAGCTCCCTGTCCTGGTTGGTGCCCCGGCGACTGCCGGACTCGATGTCGAGGTTCACTAGCTGATGTCTCTGACTGCCTGTTTGGATGCGTGCTAGGTGATATCGCCGTCTGGTAGACCGCAGGCGACGAACTCCCCGGGGGCGAGGGCCGCTGCAAGCACCCCGTCGGCCACCACCTGTTGGCCGCGCAGGAACACGTCGCGGACCCGGCCCTGGATCTGTCGGCCCTCATAGGGTGTGTGGTCCACGTTGTCGTGGAGCAGGTCGTGACGGACGGTCCAGCTGGGCCTGGGGTCGTAGACGACGATGTCTGCGTCACTACCCGGCAGCAACGTCCCCTTCCGGGGGAAGAGGCCGAAGTACCTAGCCGCGTTCTCCGAGGTGACGGCAACGAACCGTTCGGCCGAGATCCGCTGCTGTGCAACACCGTAGGTGTAGAGCAGGGCGAGCCTGAGCTCGATCCCCGGGGCCCCGTTGGGGACCGAGGCGAAGTCTGATGCCTGGTCCTTCTGGCCGTGCAGGTTGAACGAGCAGTGGTCCGTGCCAACGAACTGGATGTCGCCGTCGGCGAGCCCGGCCCAAAGCGCGTCGAGGTTCTCAGGCGCGCGCAGCGGGGGGCTCATGAGGTGCGCTCTGACCCCCAGGGCGTCGCTGCCGGCGGTGCCGTAGAGGCTGTTGTCCAAGAGGAGGTACTGGGGACAGGTCTCGGCGACCACTTTGCTGCCCCGCTGGCGCGCCCGACGTACTTCGTCGATGGTCTCTCCTGCGCTGAGGTGGACGATGTAGTGCTGGGCATCGAGCAGCTCGGCGATCGTCGTCAGCCGGCCGAAGGCCTCCCGCTCCAGCGCAGGCGGTCTGGTGCGCTGGTGGTAGAAAGCCGCGGTATGGCCGCGAGCCTGCTCCTCGCGGACCAGGGCATCGATCACCAGCCCGTTCTCGCAGTGGAATCCGATGGTTGCACCCAACCGGGAGCTTGCCGCGAGCGCGGCGTAGATCTCGTCATCCTCGACCATCATCGAGCCTCGATAGGCCATGTACATCTTGAACGAGGTGACCCCGGCAGCGACGATCTGCGCCATCTCGTCGGCGAACTCCGGGCGCCACTGCGTCATCGCGAGATGGAAGCCGTAGTCGGTGACCGCCTGGCCCCGGGCCTTCTTGTGCCACCGCTGCAGGCCCTGAGTGAGAGTCTCGCCGTGGAACTGGGTCGCAAAGTCCAGGACCGTGGTGGTTCCACCTGCCAGCGCCGATCGCGTGCCGGTCGCGAAGTCATCGGCGGTGATCGTTCCCATCGCCTCAAGGTCAAGATGGGAGTGGGTCTCGATGCCACCCGGCAGGACCAGGCACCCGCCGCAGTCGACGACCTCTTCCCCCGGCCGGGCCTCCAGGTCGCCGATCTCGACGATGCGCCCGTCACTGGTTCGCACGGAGGCAAGCCGTGACTGTGTTGCGGTCGTGACCATCCCACCGCTCAGCAAGACCGACATGAGTTCAACCCCGTCCTACATCTGTTCCCAGATGCGTGGCGCCTGCTCGCTGGAATGCGCGAAAATGGCCCGCTCATCGACGGTGAGGATTTCCCGGTCGCGCATCACCCACGTGCCGTTCACCATGGTGTCGTTGACCTGGGAGCCGCTCATCCCGAAAAGGATGTGACCGGCGGCAGACTCTGCGTCAAGTGGTGTGAAGGGACGGTAGTCCACAGTGATCAGGTCGGCGTAGGCCCCAGCTCTCAGGATCCCGAGGTCCTTGCGGAAGAACTTCGCGCAGATCTTGGGGTTGTTGACGAACGCCAGCTGGAGCGCGGCTTCGAACCCTACGGTCGGGTCAGCGAGGTGATTGCTCTGCAGGATCTTGGCGACCTGGGCGGAGGCAAAGACGTCCGCCGTGTAGGCGTCCGTGCCCAGACCGACCCGCAGGCCGCGCTTGAGCATGTCGACGACGGAGGCGACCCCGACCGCGTTGCTCATGTTGGAGTGCGGGTTGTGAACGACGTTCGTATCACTGGCGTTGAGCAGATCGAGCTCGTCGGGGTCCGCGTGGATGCAGTGCGCCGCGATCGTCTCAGGCCCGAGGATGCCGTGGTCGTCCAGGCGATGGACGATTCGCTTCCCATACTTCGCCTGCGAGTCAACCTCGTCGCCCGGTCCTTCGGCGACGTGGACGTGGAAGCCACCGGCGACGCCTTCCTTCGCGGCGCAGGCTGCATCCAGGCTCTCCTCGGACAGGGTGAACGAGGCGTGGAGCCCGAACAGGCCCTTGACCATGTCCTGCTCGTCGGTGTTCACCTGCTTCATGAAGGAAGTGTTCTCCTCGATGGCAGCGGCGAGGACACCGGCGCCGTCCCGGTCCGAGGCCTCGTAGCACAGGCTGGTGCGGATGCCGATGCGTCCGGCCACGTCCGCCATGGTCTGCAGCGAGCCTGGGACGGCGTGGGGGCTGGAGTGGTGGTCGAAAACCGTTGTCACTCCGTTGCGAATGCTCTCGATGAACGTGGTGCCCGCGTTCAGCTCCACGTCGCCTAGCGTGAGCAACCTGTCCAGACGCCACCAGAGGTTCTGCAGGATCTCGGTGAAGTTGCGGGTCGGCTGGTGGATCGCCATCCCTCGCGCGTAGGCGCTGTACGCGTGGGTATGGGCGTTGATCAGGCCAGCCATGATGACACGACCACCGACGTCCACCAGGTCCTCACCCGGGTGGGCGGCAAGGATCTCGGCCGCAGGACCGACCGCGACGATGCTGTCGCCCTTGACGACAACCGCCCCGTCCGCGATGAAGGGGCTAGCGGGGTCGTTGGTGATGACGGGTCCATGGCCGATGATCATGACGCAGCATCCACGGGGGCCGCCAGCATGAACGGGTAGTCCTTCTCGATGGCGGCCAGTACCCGGCTCATCCCTTCGGGGAGGTCCTCCTGACCGACCAGGTGCTCGCGAACCGAACGGTCCGGCATACGGGTGAGGTAGCCGCCGCCTGCGAGCGGGAGGAATCCGACATTTGTTGAGTCGTCGAAGTCCTCGCGGGACCAGAAGATCGTGATCTTGTCCTTGTACGGCAGGCCTGCGTGCGGGCAGAACGTGCCGCAGTTGCCGCACTCGTTGCACAGGCCGTCGATGTGGACGATCTGGCGCGGGTCGGCGAACCCGGGCACGGTGATCGCCACATTGGCCCGGTTGGGGCACACCTCGGTGCACACCTCGCAGATGACGTCGCAGGTCAGGCAGCGGTCTCCTTCGGCCTTTCCGTTGATCGCCGTGATCAGCAGTCCACGTCGCCCGTGCACCTCGTGCTGGTCCCGTGCGACCTTCGCCGGCCTGACGTCATAGTCGGCAGCGAGGTGTTCGTTGTGCAGGATCGCCCGAACGGCAGTCTTCGCGTCCGCGACGGCGCGCACGATGCTGCTCGGCCCGAGGCGCCCGTCACCGATGACGTAGACATCGTCGATCGAGCTCTGGAAGCTCGCGTCGACCTCGGCCAGTCCTCGGACGTTCTGTGCCAGTCCATTTCGCGCGTAGGGCCCGGTCTCGACCGTTGCCCCCGTCGCACCGATAACCGTGTCGAAGGGAAGGTCTACGAAGGTGCCCAGCCCGACCACCGAGCGTCGGCCGCTGGCGTCCTCGTCACTGAGCCTCATCTGCTCGCAGCGCAAGGTGGCGCCGTCGTAGGAGATGGGCGTGAGTAGCTCCTCCATGGTCAGCCCCTCTGAGCGAACGAGGTTGACCTCGTGCTGCGTCGCCGGCATGTAGGGCTCCGTGCGACGGTAGACAAGGACCGCCTCCTGCACCCCCTGGCTTCGCTGCGCGGTGCGGACGCAGTCCATCGCGACGTCGCCCGCGCCGATCACCGCAACCCGCTTGCCGACCTTGGCTCCGCCCTCATTGTTGGCCTGCCACAGGAACTCGAGGGCGTCCAGGATGTTGTCGGCCTTGTCAGGGCCCTCACTGACCGGACTCGGGCACCTGCCCCACGACCCGGTGGCGATGATGACGTGGGCGAAGTTCTTCTTCAGATCCTCGACGCAGTAGTCGGGGTCGCAGCTGAAGTGGAACCGGACCCCCAGGTGGACAGCCAGCTGGTAGTCGCGTTCGATCTGCTCACGGGTGATCCGGAAGCCCGGGATGATGTACTTGACGATCCCGTAAGGTCCTTCGAGCTTCTCGAACACCTCGACAGCCATGCCGTTGCGGCGCAGGAAGATCGCCGCGGCTATCCCTGCCGGACCGGCACCGATGATGACCACCTTGGCGTCGGTGAGCGGCGCGGGCGCCGCGATAGCCTCGATGAAGGCATCCTGAGCCCCGTCGGCGGCTGCCAGCTTCACGCCGCGCATGTCAATGGCCTGGTCAAGATCCAGGCGCGTGCAGTGATCCCGACACGGCTCCGAGCACAGCACACCGAGGATCGTCGGAGCCGTGTTGTCGAAGGCGATCACGTCGAACGCCTCCTTGAACTGGCCGGCCGCGGTGAGCTTGAGGTACTCGGGGATGCGTTGGTGAATCGGGCAGCCGCCGTCCTCGCAGGGAGCCTTGTAGCAGTCGGTAAGGGGGAGAGGCGATTTCGTCTTCCGCGACTGGACCTTCTCCCGGTATCGCTTGTGGTAGCGCTCGTCGGAGAGAACGTCGTCGACCAGCACCGAGAGCCGGTCGACGTCGATGCCCTGGTAGTCCGTCATGACCTCTGCAGCCAGGCTCGAGAGCTGGCGGAACCGGGTCACCCCGCCCGGCTTGAGAATGGTCGTTGCGACAGTGACTGGCTGGATGCCGGTCGCGAGGATTTCCTGGAGGTTGAAAGCGTCGACCCCACCGGAGAAGGAGATGGGCAGGCCACCGTCAAACGCCACAGAGAGCTTCAGGGCGAGGGAAAGCGAGAGGGCCAGCAAGGCGCGCCCCGACATGTACATCTCGTCAGAGGGGAGCTCACCGCGGCGCACCTCGACGGGGAAGGTGTTCGTGAGCTTGATGCCGAATGACAGGCCGCGCTCGTCCGCCTCTGCCGTGAGGCGACGGAACATCTCGATGGCATCTGCGTACTGGAGGTCCTCGGCGAAGTGGTGGTCGTCGAACGAGACGTAGTCAAAGCCGAGCCGGTCGAGGCAGTCCCGGGCAAACGGGTAGCCGAGCATGGTCGGGTTGCACTTCACGAAGGTTCGCACATGCTTGTCCGTCAGCAGGTGCATGGCGATCCGCTCGATCTCGTCGGCCGGACACCCGTGCATGGTCGACAAGGTGACCGACCGGCTCACCGCAGGACTCAGGGTGTCGAGGTCCTCGCGGGTGAAGTGGGAGAGCTCCTCGAGGTGCTCCCGGACCCAGTCGGCGCACTCTTGGAAGATCGGGGTGCTCGAGGCATCGGTCATGGCGTCGATGAAGGAGTTGACCTTCGTGCCCTTGATCCCGTCGAGGTCATAGCCGACGCTCATGTTGAACGCCACCTCGTCAACCACGCCGAGCCCCAGCTCCTTGCCCAGCACCGCGATCGCGAAGTACGCCTTGACATACTCGTCGCACGCCTCGGCGACAGTCAGCTCGGTGGACCACTCGCAGTTATAGCCCTCGTCCTCGGCCTGGATGCAGGGCTTGGCAACGGCCTTGCGCAGCTCTTCGCCGTCGATGTTCTGGACGGTCTTCAGCTCCATGAACCGGGCGCCCGTCAGGTAGGCGACGAGAATGTTGTTGGCCAGCTGGGTCTGTGGCCCCGCGGCGGGGCCTACGGGCGATGCCAGTCGATCGCCGAAGGCATCCGTGATGAGGCGACCGGGCTCGGGGTGCCAGAACTGGCCCTCCTTCACACCGAAGATCGAACCCTCGCGGCGGAACTCCTCCAACGCCCAGGTCATCAGGTGGCCAAAGGACAGTGGACGCATCAGGTCGCTCATGCGAGATCCTCCCCGCCCTGCTTGAGGGCCCATGGGTCCGCCCTCACCAGAACGACAAGAGCCGCCGTCTGGTCGCGCATCTTCGCCGCGGTGCGAAAGGGTGCATAGCCATGCTCATTGTGCCGGGCGGAAGGGACTGCAAGGCAGTGCCAATGGTCCCTGGCCCCGCCTCTTCCAGAGCGGAGCAAAAGCGGATGGGAGCCCGCCGGGATGGCAACCACGTCCTCGTCCGCCTGTGAGATCTGGGTGCTCATGAGACAACAGTACATCTTGATGTAACTTTCCGGCAAGTATAGGAACATGACCCAGAGATGGTGCTACACTCGGCTGCGTAACGTAGAACATGGCGAAGATCTGGGGACTCGCCGGCATACCTGCGAGATGAGGAGCTGAAGGGCCGAATGGACTTCCAGGAGCAACTGCACAAGCTGGGCGGTCTCGACCACGCCGCGCTCTATCAGGACGACTTCCTCCTGACGTGGGACAAGTCCCAGGATGAGATGCGCGCCGTTCTGGCCGTCGCCGACGGGCTTCGCGCGCTGCGCGAGAACAACAAGAGCGCCCGGATCTTCGACTCGGGGCTGGGGATCTCGTTGTTCCGGGACAACTCGACCCGCACCCGCTTCTCGTACGCCTCGGCCTGCAACCTGCTGGGCCTGGAGGTACAGGACTTCGACGAGGGCAAGTCCCAGCAGGCCCATGGCGAGACGGTCAAGGAGACGGCCAACATGATCTCCTTCATGGCCGATGTCGTCGGCATCCGCGACGACATGTACATCGGCAAGGGTCACACCTACATGACGGACTTCGCCGAGTACTTGAAGGAGGGGCACGAGGCCGGGGTCCTGGAGCAGCGCCCCACGCTGGTCAGCCTCCAGTGCGACATCGACCACCCCAGCCAGTCAACCGCTGACCTCCTGCACCTGATTCACACGTTCGGCGGGCTGGAGAACCTTCGCGGCAAGAAGCTTGCGATGACCTGGGCGTACTCGCCGAGCTATGGCAAGCCGCTCTCGGTCCCGCAGGGCATGATCGGCCTGA
>JBDTYK010000120.1:0-7781 GCA_040005715.1 Actinomycetota bacterium
TCAGTCGAGATAGTCGACGAGCTGGGGTGCCAGCCCCACGTAGCCCTGCGGGGTGAGCTCCAGGAAGCGCTTCTCGACCTCGGGGGGCAGGCCGAGGCTCGTGACGAACGCGCGCAGGTCGTCACCGGTGATTCGGCGGCCGCGGGTGAGCTCCTTGAGCCGCTCGTAGGGGTTCTCCATCCCCGGGATCCCCTGGGCGCCGAGGGCTCGCATCACGGACTGGATCGGCTCGCCCAGCACCTCCCAGTTGGCCTCGAGGTCGGCTGCCATCGCTGCCGGCATGGCGTCCAGCCCGGCCAGACCCCTGGCCGCGTTGTCGATGGCAAGCAGGGAGTGGCCGAACGCCGTCCCTATGTTGCGCTGCATGCTCGAGTCGGTGAGGTCACGTTGCAGCCGGGACTGCACGAGTGTCGACCCGAGGACGTCGAACAGGGCGCTCGAGACCTCCAGGTTGGCCTCGGCATTCTCGAAGCGGATCGGGTTGACCTTGTGCGGCATGGTCGAGGACCCGACCGTCCCCTGGCCGCGGACCTGGGCGAAGTAGCCCATCGAGATGTAGGTCCAGACGTCGGTGCACAGGTTGTGCAGGATCCGGTTGAACCGGGCCATGTCGCTGTAGAGCTCGGCCTGCCAGTCATGGCTCTCGATCTGGGTGGTCAGCGGGTTCCACTGCAGGCCAAGGGACTGGACGAACGCCTCGCTGACTGCGGGCCAGTCCGCGTCGGGGACTGCGGCGACGTGTGCGCCATACGTGCCGGTGGCCCCGTTGAACTTGCCGAGGTACTCAGCCCGGCCGATGCGGGCGAGCTGGCGCCGCAGACGGTGAGCCAGCACTGCGAGCTCCTTGCCCATCGTGGTCGGCGTCGCCGCCTGCCCGTGGGTGTGCGCCAGCATGGGGACCGCGCGTAGGTCGCGAGCCATGGCGGCCACCATCTCGACCAGCGCAGTGGCCCTCGGGAGCCAGACCTGTTCGACCGCGCCCTTGACCATCCGCGCGTACGAGAGGTTGTTGATGTCCTCGCTGGTGGCGCCGAAGTGGACCAGCTCGGATATCGCGGCCAGGTCCGACCCCTGGTTGTCGCTGATCGCGGGGATGCGTCGCTTCAGGAAGTACTCGACGGCCTTGACGTCATGAACCGTCTCGCGCTCGATCTCGGCGAGCTCGCCAACGTCGTCAACGCCGAAGTCCAGGGCGATCGCGCGCAACCGGGCCTGCTCCTGGCCGGTGAGCGAGCGAACGCCGGCGACGATGTGGTTGTTCGTGAGATGGATCAGCCACTCGACCTCGACATGCACCCGCTCGCGGTTGAGCGCTGCATCCGAGAGATGGTCGACCAGTGGTGCAACGACGGCGCGATAACGGCCATCAAGTGCACCAAGGGCGATGGGCGGGGACGCATCAGCTAGCGAGGCCATGGTCGCCATACTCCCAGAGTCTGAGGCGGTCACCGGACAGCCCGCTTGCCCGTTGTGTCTCGCGGCTTCGGTGACCGGCGAGCAAGGCGGCTCGCACGCCCGGACTGAGCTGCCGGTCAGTCCGGGGGGCTCTGCTCGGCGCCATCGCCTCGCCGGGGTGCCTCGGCGATGGAGAAGGTCTCACCCTGTGGCCCCTGAATCATCGCCATCCGGCCGAACGGGGTGACCCATGGGTCGCGCACGATGGTGGCCCCGAGCACGGCAGCCTTTGCGACGGTGGCGTCGGTGTCGGCCACGTTGAAGTACGTCGTCCACTGAGGCGTCATATCGGCCGGGACCTCGGCTCCCATGGCGCCTATGCCTCCGACCACCTTGCCGTCACTGGACCTGATCGTCGAGTACTGGAACTTCGTGCCGTCACCCATCTGCTCGTACTCGTAGCCGAAGACGCTCCCGTAGAAGGCTTTTGCGCCCTCGTAGTCGCCTGTCATCAGCTCGTTCCAGATCAGGGCGCCCGGCTCGTTGAAGACCCCAACTCCCTTGTGGTCGCCGGCCTGCCAGATGCCATACGGGCCGCCGGTCGGATCCATCCCGAAGGCCATCCGCCCGGCGCTCATCACGTCCATCGGCTCCATCATGAACTGGCCGCCTGCCGCCCTGGCCCTGGCCGCGGTCGCCTCGAGGTCGTCCGAAGCCAGGTAGGTGGACCAGCAGTTGGGGAAGGGGTTTCCCGCCGGCTTGGGGCTGATGGCGGCGGCCGGCCGGCCGTTCAACAGGCACATCGCATAGCCACCGGCCTCGGGAGGTCCGTCCTGGATGTCCCAGCCGAACAGGCTCGAGTAGAAGGCCTTGGCTGCGGCAGGGTCGGTGACCATCACGTCGACCCAACAGGGGGTTCCGCAGGGCCAGCTCTCGTCGTGTGTGGGCATCGTGGGCTCCTCGAATGGTGTCGGTGACAAGGGCATGTCGGGCTTGGGCCGTTTGCTGTGACAAGGGCATGTCGGGCTTGGGCCGCTTGCTGTCGCCCAGCTTGGAGCCTGCCACGAGCAACGGAGCACCGCCAGCCCTGCTGCGGCTAGGGCGCGATGCCCTCCGGGAGCGGAGATGCCCCCTCGGCCGGCCGCATATCGGCTCCTTGATCCTGCGGCGAGGCTCCGGAAGGGCGCGACGGGTGCTGGGTCTGTCGGGCCGTCTCGGCCAGGACGATTCCGACAAGGACGATGGCCGACCCGACGACCTGGGCGGTATTGAGGGACTCCCCCAACAGGACCCAGGCGATGATTCCGGCCCCAACCGGTTCGAGCATGCCGATCAGGCCCACCCGGGCCGGTCCCAGGTGCCCGACGGCAAGCAGGACCAACAGGAACGGTGCGACAGTGCCCAGCACGATGATCCACGTGATGATCGCCCATAGTGGGGCACTGCCGGGGAGCGCACCGGGCAGGTCAACAGTGCGTCCGAGCAGCGACCCCGGGAACGTCCACCATGGCGAGACGACCGCCCAGAGAACGGCCGAGAAGCCAAAGCTGAAGCCCATCAACGAGATCGGGTCGCGCTCGCGCTGCCCGTGAGCGCCCATGAGGTAGTAACACGCCAGCGCCGCGCCAGCGCCAAGCGCGCTGATCAGGCCGACCGGGTCGAGGGTCATGCCCTTCCAGAACTGGGCCACCATCGCCAGCCCCGTCAGAGCGAAGGCCAGACCCAGCCAGAGCCGGGACTTCACTGGCTGCTTCTGCACGAACCGTACCCACAGCACGACCATCAGGGGCGCGGTGTACTCGAACAGCAAGGCGATGCCGACGGGCATCCGCTGAAGTGCGACGAAGTAGAGCCACTGGACCATCGCGATGCCGGTGACCCCGTACAGCACCAGGAAGGCGAGCTCGCGACGTCCCACGCGCAGGGCGGCCGGTTTGGTCAGGGCCGTGATTCCCAGCAGTATCAACGCTGTTCCGGCACTACGAACAGAGACAAGTTGAAGGGAGGAGATTCCGTTCAGCAGGGCAACCTTGCTGACGTTGCCGTTGACCGCAAAGAGCACGGCAGCCGCAATGGCCAGCAGTGCGCCGCTCGACGAGCGCACCCGGGTCATGATGGGCTGCCGCCAGGCTCGGGTCGTTCGGACCCAGCGGCGGGCTGGACAAGCTGGGCGCGAACGTGCTCGACCAAGCCGCGGCAGGCGCGCTCGACCACGGCCAGGCATCGCTCGAAGTCCTGCGCGTCCCCGAAGTACGGGTCGTCGACCTCGAGGGTGCCTGCTTCCACTGCGGTCGGGTCAAGCTCGCGAAGAAGCCGGACCTTCGCCGATGCGTCGGCATCGGGCGCCCGGCGCCGCAGGTCGCTCAGGTGCCCCGCATCCGCCACCACGATCAGGTCCCTGTCGCTGAACCACTCGTTCCGGAACTCGCGTGCGCGGTGGGCGCTGCCGTCATACCCATGGTCCTTCAGTGCCCGCACCGTGCGCGGGTCCGCGCCGTCACCCTCGTGCCATCCACCCGTGCCTGCGGAGTCGACCACAACCCTCGCGCCAAGGCCCGCGTCCGCGAGCATCGAGGTGAGGATGACCGCTCCCATCGGTGACCGGCAGATGTTGCCGGAGCAGATGACGCAGACGCGGTATGGCGGGTCGGCAGGCACGCGCCCATTGAACAGCACTGGCCCGATTGGTCGCTCGATTGTCTTGCGGTAGTCCCATCTGGGCATAGCCAGCGCTTGCACCGAAGGCAACAATGACATGACGGGCTGTCGATTCCGGCTCGGCCTGTTCGTCGTCACAGTGTCAGAGCGTTTCAAGCAGCCCCTCAACCACAGGAGTACACGATGGCCCAGTATGTCGTCCTGATCTACGAAAACGAGTCCGACTACGCGAAGGCTGCTCCCGAGGTCTATGGCCAGATCATGGACGCGCACAACCGCTTCTCCGAGCAGGTCGTTGAGCGCGGCGGCAAGATCGCCGGTGGCAATGCCCTCCAGAGCACCGAGACGGCGACCTCCATCCGTGGCGATGTCGTCACCGACGGCCCGTTCGTGGAGACCAAGGAGGCCCTCGGCGGTTTCTACCTGCTGGAGGCCGATGATCTCGATCAGGCCATCACGATGGCCAAGATGGTCCCCGCGCGCTTCGGTGGGGTCGAGGTCCGACCGGTCATGGTGTTCCCCGAGGGCTGACCTGGGGGTGACGACGTTCGACGAGGTCAAGAACGCGCTCGCCGCCGCGCACCGTCATGAGTGGGCCCGGGTGCTTGCCGCGACGGTGCGCGTCGCCGGCGATATCGACCTCGCTCAGGAGTGTGCCCAGGACGCATATGTCAGCGCACTCCAGACCTGGCGTCGCGACGGCATACCCCGTAACCCGGCAGCGTGGCTGACCACCACGGCTCGGCGCAAGGTGCTGGACGCCCACCGGCGCGCGGCAGCTCTTCGCGCCAGGATCCCCCTGCTCATTGAGCCTGGTGGCAGCAGCTCGAACGGGAACAGTCCCGGATCGGGCTCCGCTGAGACGCAGCTGACCGAGATGGATGACATACCCGACGACCGCCTTCGCCTCGTGTTCACCTGCTGCCACCCGGCTCTGGCCAGAGAGGCGCAGGTGGCCTTGACGCTGCGCCTGGTCTGTGGCCTGAGCACCGATCAGATCGCGCATGCGTTCCTGGTCAGCGAGCCGACCATGGCTGCCCGGGTCACCCGGGCGAAGAAGAAGATCGCCGGTGCCCGGATCCCCTACCGGGTGCCGGAGCCCCACGAGCTGCCCGAGCGGCTCGACGCCGTGCTCACTGCGGTGCACCTCGTCTTCACCGCGGGTCACACCGCCTCCACCGGTGACACCCTGGTGCGGCCCGATCTGGTGGACCGCGCGATCGAGCTGTGCACGGTCCTGGTCGAGCTGATGCCGGACGAACGCGAGGTCCGTGGGCTGTTGGCACTGATGCTGCTCACTGATGCCCGGCGGATGACGCGGGTGGACGGCGCCGGCCACCTCGTGCTCCTGGAGGATCAGGACCGCTCGTGTTGGGACCATGGCGCAATCGAACGAGGTCGGGTCATGGTGCTCGATGGGCTGCACGGCGGCCGGCCCGGCAGGTTTGTCATCCAGGCCGCGATTGCCGCAGTCCATGCCGAGGCCCCGAGCTTCGCCGACACCGACTGGGAGCAGATCGTCGACCTCTACGATCTCCTGCTGGCGACCTGGCCGTCGCCGGTGGTTGCGCTGAACCGCGTTGTGGCAGTCGGCTTTCGCTCCGGCCCCGAGGCGGGGCTGCTGGCCCTTGACCGGCTCGAGTCCGAGGCCGGGAAGGCGCTCGCGACATACCACTACCTGCCCGCCACCCGCGCTGACCTCCTGCGCAGGCTCGGCCGCGACCAGGCTGCGGCGATCTCGTATCGACGGGCGATGGAGCTGACCCAGAACGCCGTCGAGCGGGCGTTTCTCGAGGATCGCCTGGCCTCCGTCTCCACTCGTTAACCCCCCGTCTCCGTCTGCACCCGTTAACCCCCCGTCTCCGTCCACCCGTTAACCCCCCGCCTTGTTGCGGCCTAACCACCGAATAGTGTCCGATTCGGCACCGAAACGGTGGTTTGGGAGCAACAAGACGAGTTCAGCTCGACTCGGGGGCTCGTGGTGCAACACGGCGCTCCTTGCGCCGAAACCACCGAATGCGCTCCGATTTTGGCCCGAAACGGTGGTTTGGCCGCAACAAGAGGAGTTCGGCTCGACCGGGAGAGTCAGGGCGCCGGGGCTGGGTCACCGATCGGCGCCGAGAGGTCTATGACCCGGTCGAATCGGTCGAGACCGTCGGGACGATGGCTGACCATGATCACCGTCTGCCCCGTGGTCGAACCGGTGAGGTCGCCAAGTACGGCGTCCGCCGTGGCATGGTCCAGGTGGGCCACCGGCTCGTCGAGCAGCAGCACCGCCCGCTGAGAGACAAGACCCCGAGCGAGCCCCAGCCGCGCCCGTTCTCCGCCGGAGACACCTCGGCCGTCCGCACCGATGACGGTGTCCAGGCCGTCAGCCAGCGCGGCGAACCAGTCGCCCAGACCGGCCCGAACCATGGCCTCGACCAGCTCCGCATCTGCGGCCCCAGGCTGTGCCAGGGCGAGGTTCGCGCGCAGCGTCGAGGCGAACAGGTGTGGTTCGTCGTCAAGGACCGCGAACACGGCCCTAGCCTGGCTGAGCTGCAGCTTCAACGCGTCCTGGTCGCCCAGGCGGTAGGCGCCACCGGCGGGGTCGAGGCCCCTGGCCAGGACGGTGAGGAGCGTGGACTTTCCGCAGCCGTTGGGACCGGTGACTGCCAGCCGTATGCCGGGCTTGACCTCCAGGTCGATCGGTCCGACCTGCGCTCCGGTGCCGGCCCACGCAGCAGTGAGCTCGGTAACGGCCAGCCGTGGCGGCAAACCGGCTTCGGGATCCAGGTGTTGAGCTCCGCCGGCCCCAACGGCGGGCGCTTGGCCGAGCAGAGCCTTTAGCCGAACGGCGCTGGCCCGGGAGCGGGCGAGGGCCCGCATCGCGTCGGGCAAGGTGGAGATGGCCTCTCCCAGGGCGAGCGGCGTCAGGATCAGGAGGGCGGCGACCGGCGTTGAGATCTTCGAGCCGATGTCCGGCAGGATCAGTGTTGTCATCGCGATCGTGCCCGCGGCGGTCAGGACCAGCAGCAGCCCAGTGGCCACGGCACGACCACGGCTCTGGCGTTGGGCTGCCCTGCACAGGTCCTCGTGAGCGGTGGCCAACCAGGCCTGCGCCTGACCTTGGGCCCCGATCGCCCGCAGCTCGCTGGCATTGCCGGATACCAGGGCGGTGACGCGGGCAAGCTCGACGCGGGCGGCCAGAAGCATCTCCTGCGAACTGGACTCAAGTGCCCAGCCGAGGACGAAGATCCCTGCCGTAGCAACCATCATGGCGGCGATGACCAGACCGGCGATCGGTGAGAGGACGGTGGCGACGATCGTTGTCAGGACGCTGGCAACAAGGACCGACAGGACCGGAACGGTGACCCTGACCTGTTCGTCCACGACGTCACTGAGGTCGTCGACGATCCCGGTCAGCAGGTCCGCGCGGCCCCGACGGCCGAGTCGTGCAGGAGTCAGCGGGATGAGACGCGCGTATGCCGTGGTGCGTCTCCCGGCGAGGTCGGCAAGTGCCACGTCGTGCGAACGAAGGCGCTCCCAGTAGCGAAAGACCGGCCGGGCCATTCCGAAGGTGCGGACGGCCACGATCGCCGTGAGCAGCAGGAGGATCGGAGGACGCTCGCTGGCCCGGACGATCAGCCAGCCGGACGTGGCGGTCAGGGCGATGCCCGCAGTACTGGCGATGCCGCCGAGGAGTCCGGCGCCAAGGATGGCCCGGACCTGCCGAACCTCCCGGTCAG
>JBDTYK010000121.1:0-7768 GCA_040005715.1 Actinomycetota bacterium
AACTTCGTCGGTCTGGCCAAAGGCACCCTTGACTACAAGGACGATGCCGGCCGAACAAGCCCGACGCCCTACTACGACGGCCTGGGTTTTCACCGGATCATCTCCGGCTTCATGATCCAGGGCGGGTGCCCCAACGGCACTGGTATGGGCGGTCCGGGCTTCGCCTTTGACGACGAGATCAGCCCCGACAAGAACTTCAACGCTCCCTACATCCTGGCCATGGCCAACGCTGGCAAGCGCGGCGGTCACGGCACGAACGGCTCGCAGTTCTTCATCACCTTGGGGCCGACGCCACACCTGCAGGGCAAGCACACCATCTTCGGCGAGGTTGCCGACCAGCCCAGCCGCGACGTCGTCGACAAGATCGGCGCTGTTCGCACCGGCAGTGGCGACAAGCCGGTCGAGCCGGTCATCCTCAGCTCCGTGACCGTCGACGAGGCCTGAGCTCACCCGTTGCGCAATGGATCGGGTCGCCCGGTTGTTGTCGTAGCGCAGCCTTTAGCTGCTCAGTTGTTTCGTCCTTGCATGGTTCTCGGCGGATTGGTGAGCGTCCCGGATGAGTGAGCCCTCGTCATACGAGCCCGAACCCGTCTGTGCGCGCCACCCCGACCGGGTGTCCTACGTGCGCTGCCAACGATGCGGCAAGCCGACCTGCCCTGAGTGCCAGCGACCGGCCGCCGTCGGCATCCAGTGTGTCGACTGCGTCCGCGAAGGCCAGAAGAGCATTCGTATGCCGCGCACGCAGTTCGGTGCCAGGGTCAGCCAAGACGGGCGGCCCCTGGTCACCCAGACGATCATCGTCATCTGCGTGGTCCTCTGGCTGGTGCAACGGGTCTCACCCAGCGTCGGGCTCTACCTTGACTTCGACCCTGGCCAGTCCCGAGGCGAACCGTGGCGCTTTCTCACCGCTGCCTTCCTGCACGGACCGATCTACCACATCCTGTTCAACATGTACGCCCTGTGGGTGGTCGGGCAGTACCTCGAGCCGCTGCTGGGCCGGCTCCGGTTCGCCATCCTCTATGTGGTCTGCGCCATCGGTGGCTCAGTTGGCTACCTCCTGCTCACCTCACCGCAGGTCGACCCTTCGGGCCTGACGTACCACTGGACGGCAACCGTTGGGGCCTCGGGCGCGGTCTTCGGGTTGTTCGGGGCAATGCTCGTGCTGAACCGGCACCTGGGTCGGTCGTCGGCCGGAATCGCGGCGGTCATCCTGATCAACGGCGTGATCGGTTTCGTCTACCCCGGGATCGCCTGGCAAGCCCATCTCGGGGGTTTGATCACCGGTGCGGCGATGGCCTTGGTCATCACCCTCACTGCTCCGCAGGCCAGACGCAGGCTTCAGCTCCCGGCGCTGGCTCTCGTCCTGGTGCTGCTGGGGGTGGCGGCCGCCGCGAAGTACGCGGTCGTGGACAACACGTTCGCGGTCTCCCTCGCGCAGCTGGGAACGCAGTACTTCACAGACTGAGCGGCCCTTTGAGACTGGCGGAGCCAGTGCCCGGGATGCGAGTGGATTACACCGTTGTCATTTATCCCCATTGTGGAGAACCCCTGTGGACAACTCTGTACGCCGGTCGGGCGCGGAGGGGTTGGAGCGGCAGAACGACGCGGTCGTCGTCAGCGCCAGCGCATCGTCATCAAGAAGCCGGAGATCATCAAGGCGAAGCCGATCCCAAGGTTGTAGTAGCCGATGTTGGGGATCGGGTAGTTCGCTGAGGTGACATAGAAGGTCACGACCCAGAGCAGGCCCACGAGCATAAGGCCGAGCATGACCGGAGCGAACCAGGGCGGGTTCGACAGGTTTGCCTTCGAGTGGCGCTGGGGCGGTGGTGTGTACGCGGGCTTTGCGCGTCCCTTGGACTCGGGCACGGGAGGTAGCTCCTTCGATGGGTCGCACATCGTGCAACAGGTCTTTCCCCTAGCCTAGAGGCTCCAGATCTCGAGTCGCAGGCAGGAGGGGACCGTTGTCGCCACGAAGCCATCCTGGCAGGCCCAGGCGACTCACCGGCTGGGCCGCCATCGTGCCGCTGGTCGCAGTAGGTGCCGGCCTGATGTTCGCCACCAGCGCCCAGACCTCGCAGGGCACCGACCTTCGCTCTGCCGGCCGCACCGACCTGGTTGATGTCGTCCGGGCACAGAACCGTGCCCTGCGCGAGCGGGCGGACGCGGTCAAGGAGCTGCAGGACCAGGTGAACGCCCTGACGGCGCAGGTGGCTCCCGGCAACGTCGCGGTGACCCGGCTGCGGGCGGCCGCCAGCAAGCTCGCCCCTGCGGTCGGCACCCAGGCTGTCACGGGCCCGGTGCTGTCGGTGACCCTGGACGACGCCAAACGGACCGCCGCGAGCCTGCCCGAGGGCTATACCGCAGACGACATCGTGGTCCACCAGCAAGACGTCCAGAGCGTGATCAACGCGCTTTGGGCCGGTGGGGCCGAGGCGATGATGTTGCAGGACCAGCGAGTCATCTCGACCAGTGCCGTCCGCTGCGTAGGCAACACCTTGATCCTCCAGGGCCGTGTCTACTCCCCGCCCTACGTGATCCGGGCCATCGGTGACGTCTCTGCCATGCGCGCCGCGTTGGACCAGAGCCCGCAGGTCGCCATCTATCGACAGTATGCCGACCTCCTCGGCCTGGGCTACGACGTCACCTCGAAGAAGGGTGAGGCGACCTTGCCGGCATACGCAGGAGGCCTGGCGCTTCTTTATGCACAGGCGCTCCCGTGAAGGCACGATGACTACGCTGCGGCGGGCGGTCGGCGTATTCGGCGAGGTGCTGATCACCCTGGGCGCGTTGCTGCTCCTGTTCGTGTCCTGGCAGCTGTGGTGGACCGACGTGAGCGCCAACCGCGAACAGGCCGCCACCATCCAGACTCTTGAGCGCGGTTTCGGTGGTGGGCGACAAGGCGGTGGCGTGACAAAAGGCGCCCTGGCCACCCTGAAGACCGTGCCCTTCGGCCAGGCTTTCGCGATCCTGCGGATCCCCCGGTTCGGGGCCGACTTTGCCCGGCCAGTGGTCGAGGGCACCGACCACGACTCGCTGATCAAGGGCGTTGGGCACTACCAGGGCACCGGTATGCCGGGGTCGGTCGGCAACTTCGCGGTCGCCGGTCACCGCACGACCTACGGTCGGCCTTTCCACAACATCGACCTGCTCCGCAAGGGCGACTTCATCGTGGTCGAGACCAAGGCCAGCTACGTCGTGTATGCCGTGGCGCGGCATGTGATCGTCACTCCCAGTCACGTGGAGGTGATCGACCCCGTGCCCCAGCGCCCCGGCGTAAAGCCCACCCAGGCCTGGATGACAATGACCGCCTGCCATCCCAAGTACTCAGCCAGCCAGCGTTATGTGGTGTTCGCCCAGCTCGTCAGGGTCATCCCGCGGGCCAACGGGCTTCCCGCATCCTTCATGGCGGTCCCATCCGGGGCGGTGGGCTGAGGTGTACGGATCACTGTGGCGTCTGCTGCCCGGACGCTGGCCGGTCAAGGCTCTCCAGTGCGTGATGCTGGTCATCGGCGTGGTTGCGCTCTGTTTCCTCTGGCTGTTCCCCGCCATCGCCCCGTACATGCCATTCAACGACAACACCATCGCGACCGCTCCGGCCTCCCCCGGCTCGACAACCTCCGCACCATGAAGGCCACCGCAATGACCAACATCAGCGTTCCAGCCGCGAGCCCTGGCAGCCCCCGGATACTCGTGGTCGACAACTACGACAGCTTCGTCTTCACCATCGTCGGGTACCTCCAACAGCTTGGCGCCGAGTGCGAGGTCGTACGCAACGACGCGGTCTCGCCGGCTGAGGGTGCCGGCTTCGACGGCGTTCTGGTCTCGCCCGGGCCCGGCACCCCTGAGGAGGCCGGTGTCTCGATGGCGATGATCGCCGCCTGCGCTGAACGCTCTCAACCGATGCTCGGGGTGTGTCTGGGCCATCAGGCTCTCGGCGTCGTCTTCGGTGCCACCGTCAACCGGGCCCCGGAGCTTCTCCACGGCAAGACCTCGGCGGTGTTCCACGACGGCACCGGGGTGCTCAAGGGACTGCCGTCGCCATTCATCGCAACGCGTTATCACTCGCTGACCATCGACCCCACCACCGTCACCGACGAGCTGATCACGACGGCGCATACAGAGTCCGGCGTGATCATGGCGGTCCGTCATCGCGATCTTCCCCTCGAAGGGGTGCAGTTTCACCCCGAGAGTGTGCTGACCCAGGGTGGGCACCGCCTGCTCGCCAACTGGCTGCAGACCTGCGGCCTCGATGAGGCGGTCGGACGGTCCGAGGGCCTGAGCCCGTTGGTCCACGACGCCGCCGGAGTGGCGCAAACGGTCGCCACCCCCTGACGCTTTTGGCGTGAAGTCGCTCCCCGATCTACTCAAGTTCGCTCCGCAGCCGGGCGTCTGGGCGTGAAGTCGCAACGGTCGACCTAAGAAGCGCGGCGTTGGGTCGATCATTGCGACTTCACGAGTGGTATCGCGGTACCTGTGGATGACTCAATGATGGCTCGTGCGATTGAGGCAGTCTCGGTCCATGCCGCGCCGAATCCCGATGCCATCAGAGCTGGACGGGCGACCGTTCACCGTCGCCGAGGCGCACGCGCTCGGCCTTGCGGAGGGGCGACTGCGCAACAGGGACCTGGCACGCCCGGCCTACGGGGTGCGGCGGTCGGCGCCTGTCGAGGATCTGGCCCAGCTGGCAGAGGCCACCCGTCTGGTGCTTCCTGTCGGCATCGCCTTCTCACACCTCACCGCCGCGCGCATTCTCGGCCTTCCCGTTCCTCGTCGCTGGTCGCCGACCGAGCCCCTTCACGTCATGAACCTCACCGCCGCTCCCAAGATCCGGCGGACTGGCTGCGAGGGGCATCGCGGTGTCGAGTCCAGGCGGGTCGTGATCCGCCGCGACCTGCCTGTCGTGGGCCCCGGGGACACCTGGTGCGATCTGGCGGCGACAGGAACGCTGGATCTCGACGAGCTCATCGTGGTGGGAGACGCTGTTGTCCACTACCGGCGCGGCATCTCGTTGGACCAGCTGGCGGAGGCCGTTAGCCGGCGACGCGGGGGCCGGGGCCGCAGGGTGATGTCCCAGGCGCTACCGCAGCTGAGGCCGCACAACAACTCGCCGATGGAGACCAGGGCGCGGCTGCTCTTCGTCCGGGGCGGGCTGCCTGAGCCTGAGCTGAACGTTGTCATCAACGACGACGCCTCCGGCCAATGGCTATCCGACTCGGACTTCGTCTGGCGCGAGCAGCGGGTCGTGGCCGAGTTCGACGGGGACCATCACCGCACGGACCGAGTGCAGTGGCAGAACGACATAGCCCGGCGTGAGAACCTCCAGGACAACGGATGGGCGTTCGTCCAGCTGACCTACGCGTCGGTGATGGTCCATCCGCGAAACCAGGGGACGGTCAGTCGTCTGCGCCGGTTGCTCGGGCTCTCGTGAAGTCGCAATGATCGACCCAAGATCGGCCGTTTCGAGCGATCATTGCGACTTCACGAAGGCAGGCCTGGAGCTCAGGGCACCGCGGCCGTGTCCGTGGGGGTCGGTGTCGTCGTGTCCGTCGGGGTCGGCGGAGGCGTGGTCGGTATGGGGGTCTGCGCGACCACCAGGTTGATCACGGTGCCGACGTCCACGGAGTCACCCACGTGGGTCTGGGACAGAACCGTGCCTTCGGGCTGATCGGTGCTGTTCTTGAAGGTGGTCTTGGTCTTCAGCTTGAGGTCGCTGAGTGCCTGTTGGGCGGCACCGCGGTCGGCGCCCACCTCGTCGGGCACCTTGACCTTGCCGCTGGCAACCTTGAGGATGATCGCCGACCCGGCCGGAACGGTCTCTCCGGCAGGGGGCACGGTCTCGATGACCTTGCCCTTGTCGAGTGTGGGATCGTCGACGGGCTCCACCTTGCCCACGTTGAGGCCGACGGCGACGAGCGTGACCTTGGCTGAGGCGGCGCTCTGGCCTTGAACGTCAGGCACCACAGCGTCGCCCGGACCGCTGGAGACGTTAATGGTGACCGTCGTGTTCGCAGGGAAGAGCTCACCGCCCTGGGGGCTCTGGTCGACGACCTTGCCCTTCTCTGCCGCGTTCGTGGCGAAGGAGGGGATGGGCTTGAATCCGGCAGTGCGCAGCTTCGCCTCGGCTTGCGCCTGGGTCAGGTTGACGACGGTCGGGACCGCCACCTTGGGCGCACCGTTGCTCGCGGTGAACAGCGACTTGCCCGCCAGTCCGACAAGGACGAGGGCGGCGACGACTGCGAGGGCGAGCAGCACGTAGGTGGCCATGTGCCGTTTTGGCGCCGGCTCGGCCGGATCGCGACCGACGGCCGGCAGCGTAGCGGTGCTGTGCTTGCCCGCCGGTGGGCCAACGACCTGGGTGGCGTCAGCCGGGAGCATCGCCATGGTCGGCTCGCCGCCAGCGCCAGCGCCAGCGCCAGCAGCGGCGGACAGCGCACCGGCAGCGATCGCGGCGCCTGCCGCACTTCCGTGTGCGGCGGAGCTGATCGGTCGCCCGAGTCGGGCGGCTGCCAGGTCGGAGCGGAACTGTGACGCGTCCTGGTATCGCCCGTCGCGATCCTTCACCAGGGAGTGCAGCACCACCGCGTCCAGGTCGGCGCTGAGGCCCGGTTGGAAAGTCGACGGCGGCTGAGGGGCCTGCCCGACGTGCTGGTAGGCGATGGAGACCGGCGAGCTCCCGACGAACGGCGTACGGCCGGTGAGGAGCTCATAGAGCAGGCAGCCGGTGGAGTACAGGTCGGAGCGGGCATCGACCGGACTGCCCTGAGCCTGCTCAGGTGAGAGGTACTGGGCGGTGCCGATCACCGACTGCGTCTGGGTCATGGTGGCCGCACTGTCGGCGATGGCCCGGGCGATCCCGAAGTCCATCACCTTGACCTCGCCCGACGGGGTCAGCATGACGTTGGCCGGTTTGATGTCGCGGTGGACGATACCCATCCGGTGGCTGTACGACAGCGCATCCAGGACGCCCTCGGTCACCCTGGCCGCCTCGGTCGGATCCATGACCGTGGTCTCGGTGAGGATCTCGCGCAGCGTGCGTCCCTCGACATACTCCATGACGATGTAGGGGAGGGAGACGGTTGCGCCGCCAGTCTCGGTCTCGTGGTCCTCTCCACTGTCGTAGACCGCAACGATGGCTGGGTGGTTCAGGCCGGCAGCAGACTGCGCCTCGCGACGGAACCGGGCCAGGAACATGGGGTCGCGGGCCAGGTCTGAGCGAAGCATCTTGATGGCCACGGTGCGCCCGAGTCTGGTGTCATGGCCGGCGTGAACCTCGGCCATTCCGCCGCGGCCGATCAGCTGACCCACTTGGTAGCGGCCGCCGAGAAGACGAGGTATGCCGTTCACTGCTTGCCCTTCTTCTTGTCGGTGTGCTGGTCCTTGCCCGGGGTGGGGTGTCTGGTTACTGGTGGGGTCACCGAAGGGGCCGGGGCACTGGTGCTGGGGGTCGATACCCCAGAGCTTTTGGGTGTGGTCGAGGTGCGCGGGGTGTTGTTGGCGCCGCCGCTTGCCTGGGAGGACATGGCCACGAATCCCAGAACACCCAGCAGGGCGGCGGCGCCCCCCAGGAGCCAGACCGAACGGCGGTTGGTGGCGTGGGAGGGATAGCGGCGCAGCCAATCAAGGGGGCCTGCGAGCAGGGCCAGCCGTCCGCGCCCCTTCAACGCCCCAAGTGTTGGCGTCACGCGGGTCGGTGCGGGCATGGCCCGGGTCGGTGCCGGCGCATTCGGCGCCGCGCTGGTGGGAGTCGTCGCCTCGGGCAATGGCGTTG
>JBDTYK010000122.1:0-7606 GCA_040005715.1 Actinomycetota bacterium
GCCGCATTGGACATCTCTAGCCGTCCCGGCGCGTCCTGCGTCAGGCTCTATCTTCAACCCGATTCGGACTCAGCAGCCGCCGGGTGACGTGCCGCCCTGTTCCGAGCTGGGTGAGTCGGCACCTGACCGAACCCGACGTTGATGCCCTCAGAGTCCAGTTGCCCACTGCCCCACGGATGCGGGACATTCAGGACCAAGGGCACCGCTGCAGAGAAATGCGGCAACGATCGCACTACAACCGAGCACGAGGCCCACCAACTGCGCCGCCGAGAACAGAACAACAGCAGACGTCGACTCAGCCGCGAATTTGCAAGCAGGGGTTACCGTTCGATTTCCACGTGACTCAGTGGTCCGGATAAAGGACGCTGGAGACGAGGGGAGGGGTTGACGCAGCCACCCTCCGCACGGCCTCCAGGCCCTCAGCTGTCAGACGGGGCAGCGCTATACCCGCTCGGAAGTCCATCAGATGCATGATCTGGAGGGCAGCCACTCGCCTCTAGAGATGCTGGGCCGCTACCAGCCCCGAAACTCCCACGTTACGGCTGACCCCCTCGTCGGCTAACGATCAGCGAACGATCCCTGGCGGGCACTCACGGTCAGTCAGGGATACTCTTGACCCTGTCTGCCGTGCGCTCACGCAGGCAGAGTTACCATTCCCAAGCTGACAGTGCGGGTTCGATTCCCGTCACCCGCTCCACACACGAACACCGTTGCCACACAATGCAATTGGATGCCTGACTTCCCGGTCAAGGTGGGTGCCCTGGGGATGAGAATCGCCCTTCGTGCAGTCCGTGTGCCATCCGCGTGCCCACGACTCCCAAGTCAGCACCGGCCCTCCGGCAGCTGGTCCTCGGTCCTAGTCAGAAGATGGAGAGGGTAGGGAACAACCGCTGGGCCGCCTGAAGCAGCACCTCTGCGTCCTGGATGGCGTCCCGTGCCTCGTCGTCGGTTGTGGTCGCGCCCGGCCCACTGGGGTACTCCAGTTCGTTGCGTCGTCGCCGCATTGCTCCAAAGGGCCGGAACCCTTCGCCGAACTGGGCACGAAGAGCCACCTCGACGACGTAGTGTCCGCCCGAAGTGGTCGGACGCAGGCCCTGTTGGGCGAGGATCGCGGTGCCGGAGTACCGGGCGGCGTCGTAGGCAAGGACGTAGGCGCTGTCGGGATCCTCGTCCGCTATGGCACGGGCTGTTGCGAGGGTGCGCGACGCCTTCTGGAGTAGATGTGCACCATTGGCCTGTCCACCGATGACCTGCTGCAGCTGCTTGGTGGCGATCAGCTGCTCGATCTGCGCTTCACCTTGAGGCCAGCGGCTCATGACGCGGCCTTTGTCACTGGGGTGACGTCGACCAGGGGTGAGGCCTTGATCTGGAGAATCAATGAGTCGGCATCCTCGGCCCACTTCTCAGGGGTCCGGATGACTGGGTTGACCTGCATGCCGAGGCGCGCCTGAGCCCGGTCGGCCGCGTCATAGACGTCGGCCCGGTTGGGGCGACCGACGACGAGCACGTCGACGTCGTTCGGCGGGGGACCGGGCTGGCCGTGATACCGGTCCGCCCATGAGCCATAGATCAGGACCTTCTCGGCGTTGGTCAGGTCGAACTCTTCACCGATCACCGTCTCCGGTCCGAAGGTAACCTCGAGGAGCTGGGTGAGTGGAACTGCGGCTCGGTTGCTCAAGTTCGCCCTAACGAGCCGTGCCCGGCCGAGGCTGCGGTCCTGCAGGATCCCGGCGCCCACGAGGCGCTGGGCCTCGCGCTGGAGTGTGGTGAGTGGCACGTCGAGTCTCTTGGAGAGCTCGGTGAGGGTGTACTCGTGCTCGGGGTGAAGCAGGAGCCAGGCCAGCAAAGCTGCCTGGTGTTGGGACCGGAATATCGGCATGAGCGCCGGGGCTTCACCACGCATAACCGGAATATATCTCCCAGTTATAGGTATTTGCAAAGACTCAGAACGCTCGGAAGCCCAGGGGGGCGCTTGCACGCGACTCGAACGGCAATTCGCGGCCACTCCAAGTTCATTCCTGACCGTGGCGTGGGCTAACGATCAACGAACGATCCCTGGCGGGCACTCACGGTCAGGAAAGGGCAGCTCTGGTCATGTCCTCCGTGCGCTCACGCAGGCATAGTTTCCATTCCCAAGCTGACAGTGCGGGTTCGATTCCCGTCACCCGCTCCACACGCGAAAAGCGTTGCAGCAGAGACGAGTTGGATGATTTCAGTTCTTCGGCGATGTGTGTTTTCGGTCCATGCTCGGGCCACTTTCGGCCACAGATGTCCACACCTCGACAGTCGCACTTCAGTTTCAGGAGGACGCTCAGCTTGTTCCCGTCATCTTCTCCGGCTGTCGTGCAGAGCACGGAGTTGCTTGACGCCGACAGCGGTGACGTTGTCCCGCCGCGGGACGGCCGGCAGCGTCCGCAACCTGGCGGACTCGATCCGCTGATCCAACATGGGTGATGGTCGCCCGCTTGCCGCAGTTGTGGTGAGCGCTCGCTGCAGCGGCCGGATCATCCCCCGGGGGTGAGGTGCATCTCCGGCGGCTACGAGATCGTTTGCCATGAGTTGGCCGAGCCCACTTCGACTCTGAGAGGACCAGGAAAGGTGCATGTCCATGAAATTGGAGCAGAAGCACGGTTCCTGAGATCGACATCGCACTGCGGTTCGCATATGCGCGGTCGCCCGCAATTGCCGGGCGAGGCCGACGACGCGGTTCGGCGCAAAGGAGCTTGGCATGAACAAGGCCTCTGATTTGGATGTTGTTGTAGTGGGGGCCGAGCCCTACCGCGTCACCCGCTCCGACACCTTCCACGTCATCGAGGGTGAAGCGGAGCAGGGAGCCCCCGACGGCGACCGGATCGAGCTCATCGCTGGGGGCATCTACTCGTTCCCGGACGGGTTCACGGCCGCGTGGAGGCCCCGCTCGCCGCTCTTGACGTTCTTCGTGGTGGCCTGACAGATATGACCGAGAAGGGCAGCCCAACTGTCCCTGTGGCGCCGCTGAACATGCGGCTGGCCATCCTGCTTTCGATGGCGATGTTCGTTCTGGTCGTCGACACCTCTTTGATGAACGTGTCCATTTCCGCGGTGGTCCAGGACCTCGACACGACCGTTAGCAGCGTCCAGTCCACGATCGCGTTGGAGGCGCTGGTATCCGCGGCGTTCATCCTGATCGGCAGCAAGGTCGGTGACCTGATCGGGCGCAAGCGGGCCTACGTCCTTGGTTTGCTGGGGTATGCGGTCGGCGCTCTGGCAATGACGCTGGCCCAGGGCATCACCGCGGTCATCATCTTCTGGGCCGTCGTGGGCGGGCTCGGCGCGTCGCTGCTGCTGCCGAGTATGCAGTCGCTGATTCACGGGAACTTCGAGGGCGCCAACCAGAAGAAGGTGTACGCCTATGTCGGGGCCGCGGCCGCGATCGCCGCGGCGGTCGGACCGCTGCTGGGCGGTTTCATCACCACTTTCCTGTCGTGGCGTGTCGGGTTCGGCCTGGAGGTTGTGGCCATCGCTGTCATATTGTCCGGCATCAAGCTTGTCCACGACGTCCCGTACACAGGTCCCCGGGAGGTTGACCCGGTCGGTGCAGTCCTGTCGGTCGTCGGGATGGGCGGTCTTGTGCTTGGCATCCTGGTGTGGCAGGAGGGTGGCGAGTCCGTGGTTGCGCTGCTGGCCGCCGGTGCGGTCGCGTTGGGTTCGCTTGTTTACTGGCTGAAGCGTCGCAAGCGCAAGGGGAAGCCGGTCCTGCTCGACCCGGACCTGTTCCACTCCAAGCTGTTCCGGCACGGGGTGTCCGGGCAGATGCTGCAACAGATCGCGCTGGGCGGCATGATGATCGCACTGCCGATCTACCTGCAGATGGTTCTGGAGTACAACGCGATGGAGGCGGGGCTGTCCCTCGCACCGCTGTCACTGAGCATGTTCGCGATGGCGCTGATCGCGGGAAAGCGGGCAGCAAAGCGGCGCCCAGCCAGCGTAATCCGGCTGGGTTTCGTGCTCCTGACGGCTGGCCTGATCGTGTTGCTGCCGATCGTCCCTCGGGCGACGTCCGGCTGGTACCTGGTTGCCCCGTTGGTGATCGCAGGATCAGGTTTGGGGCTCTTGGTCTCCCAGCTGAACAACTACACACTCTCGCCGATCAAGGAGGACCAGGTCAGCGAGGCCGCCGGTGTGAACTCGGCAGCCGGCTCGTTCGGGCTCTCATTCGGGCTGGCATTCGCCGGCGCGATCATGCTGGCGACCCTGTCCTTCGCCTTCACGGCCCTGGCGGAGGACAGCACTGTGCTCAACACCGCACAGCAGCAGCAGGTCTCGACCGCTCTTGAGCACGATGCGGAGGTGATGACCAACTCCGCGCTGGCCGAACAGCTCGCCGGCCAACCCACGGACGTTCAGGCCGAGATCCTCCGTATCAACACCGACGCCCGACCGCTGGCCCTTCAGGTCGCCCTGTTGATACCGCTCCTCGCCGGCTTACTCGGCATGCTCAACTCGTTCCGAATGATGCGCCTGCCGGATCCCACGTCGTCGAGCACCACAGAAGGCATAGCCCTCGGCTGACCGCACATCGCGCCGAAGTGCCGAAACGCAGACCTGGGACCCGGGCCGCACACGGGCCACAAGACCAGGCCGGTAGGGGCCCGCTAGGGGCCAGTCGAGGCCGCCCATGCCGTTGCAGCATGGGAGAACAGTGGGATCAGAACGCTTCCCAAGCTGACGGTGCGGGTTCGATTCCCGTCGGTAGACACCGTCGGCAGACGCCGTCGGCAGACATAGGTCCCGCGTGGGCCCTGGCTGTCTAGTCCAGCTCTGGCTCCTGACCGTCTGGCGAGTCGAGCTCAACGCCGACTTCCTTGGCCGCGCGCGAGTCGATCCTGAAGGTGTCGACGAGGCCTTCCTCGTCACCGGCTTCCTCATCGGTGTCGTGCAGGGACGCGACGGGGTCCTGTTCCTGCTCGCCTGTCGCGGTCTCGTAGAGCCGGCCGCTGTCGTCGGATCCAATGTCGTCACTCTTGGTGCCAGCCATAGTCCCAGTGTGATCTTCCCTGCTTGAAGAGTCACCCCGGCGCGGACCTGCGGTTTGGCTCGCGCGCTCCCGCTCGGACATCCCTGGACACGATCAGGAGCAGCCGACATGATGCTGTGATGTCTGGCGAACTTCTTGAACGAGCCGCGCAGTTCCAAGAATGCATCGAGCGAAGGAACGCGGTCGCGGCACACGAAGTGCTGGATCGTGATTACGCGCTTGTCCTCGTCCACCCTGCGCGCGTCATGGTTCCCCGCGACCAATGGCTGGCGATGCTGCCGGACTATGTCGTCCATTCCTACCGAGTCGAGGAGCAGGTAGCGGACGTTGACGAGGACTGCGCGACGATTCTCCTGCGGGTACGAATGCAGGCGACCGTGATGGGTCAGGATCGTAGTGGCACCTTTGTGCTGACCGACGTATGGCGCAGGAGAGCGGACGGCTGGCGGATCTGGCGCAGGCACTCCACCCCCCTCGCTGCGGGCGTGATGCCGCAGGCTTGACCAGGCCGCGTGCGTTCTTGTCTGGTGAGAGAACCATCAATCAGCCGTCAGAGTCCGGGAGCCAGCAGTCCTGGGGGATGCGACTGCTCATGTTGAAGAGCTCTACCCGCCCCCGACGGCTACCTGGATGAGATTGGCGATCAGTGCCGGACGCTCGAGGTAGGGCAGATGGGCGGTCCCAGGGATTACCTGTCGGCGGACGTGCGGCAGGCGGGTGGTGAGTACTTCGCTGCGCTGGATCATGAACGGCACGTCGAGGTCGCCCCAGGCCACTGTGGTGGTGGCCTGGATCTGCTCGAGGTGGCGCCAGGCGTCGATGTTGCTCGTGCCGGCGTCGTCTGGCACCTCATTGCCCAGGATGACAGCGTTCATCGTCAGGGCCAGCTCGCGGGCAGCGCCGCTGACACGTCCCTCGTGGCTGGCCGGTCCATCGAGCCAAAGCCAGGTCTCGAGCCGGTTGACCTCCTGGGCGTCACCAGCACCGGCGGCGACGTCCAGCTGGTCGCCGAGCTGCTGGGTCATGGCGTCGAGGCCTTCGGGGGCAGGGGCCCCGCTGATGGCGGGCGCGAGAAGAACCAGCCCGGCGACCCGGTCAGGGTGGGCGAGAGCGGCGTCGAGGGCAACCTTGCCTCCGTTGGAGCTGCCGACCAGCCAGGCCGGCCCCTCACCCAGCTGGTCAAGCACGGTGATCAGGTCGTCCAGGTGCTCGAAAGGGACCTGGCTTGGTGGGCTGTCCCCGAACCCACGGCGGTCGTAGGCCACCACCGTCCCCACGCCCACAAGCTGGTCCGCCGTGGAATACCAGCTGCGCCGGTCCGCGACGCCGGCGTGCAGCAGAACCACAGGAGCGCCAGTGCCCTCCCACCGGTTCGCGGACAGGCGCGCGCCCTGGACCTGGAACTGCACCGGCTTCCTGATCACGGGGCCATCCTCGGCCACTGCGAGGTGACGTGTCCAGCTACCAGGTTGCCGGCAGCTGGTCAGGGACAGATCCCACAGCCTCAGCGTCCCGGGCCAGTGAGAAGGCCCGCCACTCGCTGCCGTCCTGCGACGCTCCCCACACCTGTGGTCGCGCCCCGCCCACCAGCAACAGAAAGACCCGCACCTTGACGAACTCCGCGAACTGGCGGGCCTCATGACCAGACATCCAGCGGGAGCGAAGGGCATGAACGAACCAGCCTGTGGGATGTCTGGCCGCTATGACGGCGCCGTAGATCTGCTCATTCTGGTCAACTCCGTAACAACCCCCGGCCAGCTCGGCCAGGGTCGCCGCGTCACTGGTCCAGATCTCGGTGTTGGACGCCACCTCCCAGCGGGGGTCCATTCTTTGACAGCCATCTGCGGTGAAGAGCTTGAGTCTCGGTGACACATTGTCCTCCTCAGATCTTCAGTCCGGAAGAATGCACGTGATCCCCTGTCGCCATGAACACTGCCGGGCGCTGACAGCAGCCTCGGGGCTACTCGGTCATCCTCACCTCAAGGAGGAATTAACTTGGCCTCAAGGCGAGCAACGGACCCCTCGAATGCCATGTCGGACAGGTCTGCACATTCGGCAGAAATGGGTCGGCGTCCTTCTGCCAGCTGTCGTCTCGGTCCAGCGGCCGAACGAGCTCAGAAGCAGAAGCTCCCGCGGAAGGCGTTGGGGTTCAGCGCCCCATTCAGAATCGCGATGATGGCCGGGGAGGCACAGACCAGGCCAGCCACCACCACCCTGGCCCGGGGCCGGGCCCACACGGCCGCGAGCAGCCAGGGCACCAACACGATCGCGCACAGTACGGCCAGTTCGCGCTCGCCAGCATGGATTCGGTCCGGGCTGGGCGGATCGTTACAGGTGCTGGACAAGCCCCACTTTTCGAAAGCCGTCACCAACGTCGTCAGGACCGAGCCGACTGCGGAGGTCAGGACCAGCAGAATCCATGCCCACGGCGGCCAGGCGCGCCCGCGCAGCGGGGCGTCAGTGCGGGCGAGGTCCGGCCAGGGCAAGGTCACCCGATCATTGTCGGCTCGACAATTCCCTGTCCGCATCCGCTTTCGTACTCAGGTAGTGGCGAGCCGGGACGGCAACCCGTCATACCAGCCCGTCGTC
>JBDTYK010000123.1:0-7596 GCA_040005715.1 Actinomycetota bacterium
GCGATGAACACGATCTTGTCGACGGCGCGCAGCTCGGCCTCGTCCATCCGGAGCTCGTCCAGCACCAGGCGACCGGATTCGTCCGTACGGCCCAGCAGCGTGTCGGCAACGGCCACCGGCTGGTCGTGGATCTCCTTGGTCATGAAGTTGGGAAAGCCGCCCTTCTTCGCGGCGGAGGCATCCCAGTTGACGTGATAGCGCTTGCCCTGCGCCGGAGTCCCGTCGAAGTTGATCACGACCGCGCCCTCGGTCGTGATCGTGACGATCTGGTCCTGGCCCAGCTCGAGCGCCTCGCGGGTGTAGCCAATGAAGGCCGCCACGTCAGAGCCGAGGAAGTTCTCGCCGTCGCCGAGGCCCACCACCAGCGGGCTGTTGCGCCGGGCACCGACGACGACCCCGGGCTGATCCGCATGGACAGCCAGCAGGGTGAATGCGCCACGGAGACCGCCGACGACTTCGCGCATGGCCTCGGTGAGGTCGCCGAGCCTGTCATAGGAGCGCGCCAGGAGATGAGCGACGACCTCGGTGTCGGTCTCGCTCCGAAACAGCACGCCTTCGTCGATCAGGGCGGATCTCAGCCCGTGGAAGTTCTCGATGATGCCGTTGTGGATCAGCGCCAGCTTGCCGTCCGCACCACCGCGGTGTGGGTGCGCGTTCTGGTCGGTCGGGCCGCCGTGGGTGGCCCAGCGGGTGTGCCCCAGGGCCGTGTTTGAGCCGGGCAGCGACTTCGTGGCCAGGGCACGCACGAGGTTGGCCAGCTTCCCGGCGCGCTTGGTGATCAGGACGCCGTCCGGGGTGAGCAGGGCGACGCCGGCCGAGTCATATCCCCGATACTCGAGCCTGGACAGGCCTTCCATGACGACCTCGAGCGCCCGGCCGTCGACGTTGGGGCCCACGTATCCCACGATTCCGCACATGCCGTTCAGCCTAACGGGAGGTGTCCCGGTCCACGCGCGCCCTGCGCGTCCGCCACAATGGGCCGCGTGCGACCGCCAAATGGTCATTCCCTGCCGTCGCCGTACGTTGAGCTCGACCGTGCGGCGTGGGCCCGGCTGCGCGACCACCACCCCATGAGCCTGACCCAGGCGGACCTGGCCCGGCTGCGAGGTCTGGGAGAGCGTCTGGACATGGCAGAGGTCGAGGAGGTGTACCTGCCCCTTTCTCGGCTGCTCAACTTCTATGTCGGCGCTACCGCAGGCCTGCACCGCATCACCACGGACTTTCTGGGCGAGCGCCCCGAGCGAACCCCCTTTGTCATCGGAGTGGCGGGGTCCGTGGCCGTGGGCAAGTCCACCACAGCGCGCATCCTTCGTGAGCTGCTGGCGCGATGGCCCGGAACGCCCCGTGTCGAGCTCCTGACCACGGATGGTTTTCTCTACCCCAACGCGGAGCTGGAACGTCGGGGGGTCCTGGAGCGCAAGGGATTTCCCGAGTCGTACGACCGTCGGGGTCTGCTCCGGTTCGTTGCCGAGGTCAAGGCCGGAAAGGACGAGGTCACCGCACCCGTGTACTCACACCTGACCTACGACATCGTCCCCGGCGAGCAGGTCGTCGTGCGCCGCCCGGATGTGCTCATTGTCGAAGGGCTCAACGTCCTGCAGTCCCCCAGGGTGCGTGCAAACGGACGCACCGGGCTGGCGGTCAGCGACTTCTTCGACTTCTCCGTCTACGTCGACGCCCGGGTCGAAGACATCAGGGGCTGGTATGTCGAGCGGTTCCTCCGGCTGCGCGAGACCGCCTTCGCAGACCCGCACTCCTACTTCCACCGGTACGCGGGGCTGACCGACCAGGAGGCGCGGGACACCGCCCTGGGGATCTGGAACACCACCAACGAGCGGAACCTGGTCGACAACGTCCTGACGACGCGCGGCCGGGCGACCCTCGTCCTGTCCAAGGGCGAGGACCACGGCGTTCGAAGGGTCCGCCTGCGCAAGCTCTGAGCGATGATGGTGCCATGAGTGATCCCGAACCGAGCGATCCCAAGCCCCCCCGTCGCATCGAGCACGACTCGATGGGTGACGTCGAGGTGCCGGCCGACGCTCTTTGGGGCGCCCAGACCGCTCGGGCAGTTGAGAACTTCCCGATCTCCGGGCTGACCATGCCGACGCCGATCATCCATGCGCTGGCTCAGATCAAGTCGGCCGCAGCCTCGGTCAACGCCGAGATGTCGAGTCTGGACCCTGCGATCGCCAAAGCCGTTGCCAATGCTGCGGATGATGTCGCGCGCGGCGGGCACGACGACCAGTTTCCTGTCGATATCTTCCAAACCGGCTCAGGCACATCCACCAACATGAACGTCAACGAGGTGGTGGCGAGAATCGCCCACCTGGCAACGGGTCTGGATGTGCACCCGAACGACCATGTCAACGCCGGACAGTCGAGCAACGACACCTTCCCGAGCGCCATCCGGGTCGCCGCGGTGCTCACGACCCGTGATCTGCTCGTACCCGCGTTGAACCACCTGTCGGCCGCCCTGAGCCACCGCGAGAGCGCTTTCGCGATGGTCGTGAAGGCCGGACGGACCCACCTCATGGACGCCGTGCCGGTTACCCTCGGCCAGGAGTTCGGCGGCTATCGGCGCCAGGTCGAGCTGTCAGCGGCCAGACTGCTGCTCGCCGCCGAGGGGGCCGCGGAGCTGCCACTGGGAGGGACGGCAGCGGGCACCGGGCTCAACGCCCCGCCAGGGTTTGCCGCAGCGGTGATCGGGAAGCTCGCAGAGACCACCGGAAGCGCCTTCCGGGAGGCCGGCAACCACTTCGAGGCTCAGTCGACCCAGGACGCGCTGGTCGCGCTCAGCGGCGCCGCAAAGGTTCTCGCCGTCAGCCTGACCAAGATCTGCAACGACCTTCGCTGGATGGGCTCGGGTCCGCGGGCCGGCCTGGGCGAGATCCACCTGCCCGACCTCCAGCCGGGGTCGAGCATCATGCCCGGCAAGGTCAACCCGGTGATCCCCGAGGCGGTTCTGATGGTGTGCGCACAAGTCATCGGCAACGACACGACCATCACGACCGCTGGCGCTGCCGGCAACTTCGAGCTCAATGTCATGCTCCCGGTCATCGGCCGAAACCTGCTGGAGTCGTTGATGTTTCTGGCCAGAGCCTCCCGACTCCTGGCAGACCGATGTATTGACGGCATCAGCGCCGATGAACAGCGGTGCCTTGATCTGGCTCAGGGCTCGCCAGCCATCGCGACGCCGCTCAACCGCTACCTCGGCTACGAAGCCGCCGCCGCGGTCGTCAAGCAGGCTCTTCTCGAACGACGCTCGATCCGCGACGTCGTCATCGCCCGCGGGCACATCCAGGCTGGCGATCTGACCGAGGCCGAGCTCGACGAGGCGCTCGACGTGCTTTCGATGGCTCGCCCGGAGCGGCCGTGAGCCTCTAGTACCAGTTGAAGGCCTGCGAGTGGCTCCAGGCCGAGCAGGGCGTGCCGTACCTGTTCGAGATGTAGGCGATGCCCCATTTGATCTGCGTAACGGGGTTGGTATCCCAGTCGCTGGCAACAGAAGCCATCTTGGACCCCGGCAGGGACTGTGGGATGCCATAGGCACCCGAGCTGCCATTGGCGGCGTCCCATCGCCAGCCGCTCTCCTTGGTCCACAGGTTGTCCAGGCAGCCGAACTGCCCCTCGCTCCAGCCTGCATCGAAGACCAGCAGCCGACCCACGGCCTGGGGGTTGGACCGAGCACGGTCGAGGATTCCTTGACGCGCCTGCTCGCGAGCAGCGCGCTCCGCTGCCACCTGGCGAGCCTTCGCGAGGGTGGCCGCCTTGGCATCAGCGACGACCTTCTGCCTCTGCGTCAGGGCTGAGGAACGCTGTACTCCGGCGCGGCGGGCGAGCGCGAGAGCGGCATTGGTGTCGATCTGGTTGTTGGAGAGCTCGGCGGCCTGGGCCACGGCTGCGGGAGTAGCCGTGAAGGTCGACATGACGGCGTGCGGCCTGGCCGCGGCGGAGGCATAGCCGGCAGCTGTGGCACCCGCGACAGCAACGACGGCCGCGGCCGAAGCCAGCGGACGGCGAAGGGCTCGCGAGGAGACAAGCGTCCTGTCGAAGGAGGTGCCCTGCGAACGGCGACGGCCAGGTTTGGTAGCCCTGTGCCGGCCTTGGTGTCGGCCTTGGTAAGCCGCGCTCATCCAACCTCCACAATTGAACGGCCATCAGTTTTGACGGCTCTGACGCGGGTTGACACCATGGTGAGGGCGAAGAACCCTCGACCCGGCACGGGCAGGTGCCCACCAGCGTTATGAATTTGAGACTTTACGCCCCTACCGTCCCAAATATTGGCGAAGATTCCAAATCGGGCGCAAGGTCAGCCCGACCTCTCCAGCACCATCAGACGCGTCAGCAATAGCAGGCGCGTCTGCCTCAGACGTTCGGGTCTCCAGGCTCAGATCTCCAGGCCCTCCAGAAGGTCGGTCACCAGTGCCGCGATCGGACTGCGCTCGCTTCGGGTCAGGGTCACGTGGGCAAAGAGGGGGTGCCCCTTGAGTGCCTCGATCACCGCGGCCACACCGTCATGGCGACCGACGCGCAGGTTGTCGCGCTGGGCAACATCGTGGGTCAGGATGACCTTGGAGTTCTGGCCGATTCGCGAGAGCACCGTCAGCAGCACGTTGCGCTCGAGGGACTGGGCCTCGTCCACGATCACGTAGGCATCGTGCAGCGACCGCCCCCGGATGTGGGTCAGCGGCAGAACCTCAAGCATCCCGCGGTCCATGATCTCCTCGACCACCTCGGTCGAGACCAGGGCACCCAGGGTGTCGAACACGGCCTGTGCCCAAGGACCCATCTTCTCGGCCTCGGCACCCGGAAGATAGCCGAGCTCCTGACCGCCCACGGCATACAGGGGCCTGAAGATGATCATCTTGCGATGTTGCCGCCGCTCCATGACAGCCTCGAGGCCGGCGCACATCGCCAGTGCGCTCTTGCCGGTACCGGCCCGCCCGCCGAGGCTGACGATGCCGATGTCCGGGTCCATCAACAGGTCCAGCGCGATCCTCTGCTCGGCACTGCGTCCGTGCAGACCGAAGGCGTCACGGTCACCGCGCACGAGCCGGATTCCTTTGTCCGGGGCCACCCGCCCCAGGCCACCACCGCGAGGAGAAACCAGCACCAGGCCGGTGTGGCAGGGAAGCTCGCGGGCAGCGGCGCTGTCGAGGCGACCGGTCTCATACAGGGAGTCCATCTCCTCGAGCGTGACGCTGAGCTCGGACATGCCGGTCCAGCCGGTGTCGACGGCGAACTCGGCGCGGTACTCCTCGGCCTTCAGCCCACAGGCCGACGCCTTGACCCGCATCGGCAGGTCCTTGCTGACCAGGGTGACGTCGCGACCATCGAGGCTCAGGTTCTTGGCGACGGCCAGGATCCGGGTGTCGTTGTCGCCGAGACGAAAGCCTGCAGGCAGCGAGTCGACATCGGAGTGGTTGAGCTCGATGTGAAGGCTCCCGCCATCCTCGCCGACGGAGACAGGCGCGTCCAGGCGTCCCTGTTCAATGCGCAGGCGGTCGAGCAGCCGCAACGACTGCCGGGCGAAGTAGCCGAGCTCCGGGTGGTTGCGCTTGGCCTCCAGCTCGGTCACCACCACGATGGGAAGAACGACCTCATGCTCACGGAAGCGCATCATCGCGCGGGGGTCGGAGAGGAGTACGGAGGTATCCAGGACGAACGTCTTGCGTCCATCTTCTGTCCGGGCCGGCGATGGGTTGCTGATGCTCTCTTGGGGACCCCTGGGGCTGGCGGTTGAGCTGTTCGAAGAACGACGAACCGTGGCCATTTCCACTCCCTCAAACACAGCACGGACGGCTGTGTGTCTACTCGCGGATGAAGTGCCGGGACCGGGTCACCATCAGACGGTGAAACCGAAACCGGCCCCCCGTCCGGAGCTGCAGCAGCTCCATATGGTCGGCCTCCCCAACGCCCGACGGGTGTCTTGCGTCACTATCGAGGCTACGGCCAAGCCCGGCTCGCCGCAGGCATTTCCACGACGACACGCAACCGATGGACGGGGTCTCCCCCGGACTTCCTCCGCCATGTCCAGGGTCCGCATCCCGCACCCTGCCTCCCAGCCAACAGCTATGAGCCGTAGCGCCTCTCGCGCCCGGCATAGGCACGGAGGGCACGAAGAAAGTCCACCCGGCGGAAGTCCGGCCAGTAGGCCTCGCAGAAGTAGAACTCGCTGTGGGCACTCTGCCAGAGCAGGAAGCCGCCCAGACGCTGTTCGCCAGAGGTGCGGATGACGAGGTCTGGGTCCGGCTGACCCTTGGTGTAGAGGTGGTCGGCGATCTGTTCGACGTCGAATATCTCTGCGAGCTCCTCGATCGAGGTGCCTTTGGCGGCGTGCTCCTGAAGCATCGACCGGACGGCATCGGCGATCTCCCTGCGACCCCCGTAGCCGACCGCGATGTTCACGATCATGGCCTGAACGTCGCGCGTGGCGTCGGCCGCCTCCTTGAGGCGTCGAGCCGTCTCCGCAGGCAGAAGGTCAAGCGCACCAACGGGATTGAGCCTCCACCGTCGTGAGTCGGCAAGGTCACCCACAACGTTCTCGATGATTGACAGGAGAGGCTTGAGCTCGTACGCGGGGCGGTTGAGGTTGTCTGTCGAAAGCAGCCAGAGGGTGACCACCTCGACGCCGACCTCGGCGCACCAGCCCAGGAACGGCGAGATGTTGTCGGCGCCCGCCTGATGTCCCTCAGCGGTGTTTGCGCCGTTGGCCCTGGCCCATCTGCGGTTCCCGTCCAGCATGACACCGATGTGGCGCGGCAGGCTCTGCGGCGGGAGACCTCCGACAAGTCGACGCTCGTATGCGCGGTACAGCAGCTCACGCAGCCCCACGGCAGTCTCCTTGATCTCTTGACCAGAGCCAAAGATACCCCGCGCACGTGTGGCTCAACCCGGCGATGGCGACCGACCTCACAAGTTACGGGTTAGTAACTTACGGTTGCGTAGGTTATCTTTGTCCCATGAGGTCCACGCCAACCAAGACGGACGGCAACCCCTTGGGCGCGGCCGTCGCGGCCGTCAAGCCCCTGCTGCGCGGGTGGATCCATGCGGGCACATTCCCACTGGTTCTGGCAGCCGGAATCGTCCTGGTGACCCTTGCCCCCAATAGCAAGGCCCGCATTGGCGCCGCGATCTTCGCCACGACCGCAGCTCTGCTGTTCGGCACGTCAGCGGTGTATCACCGTGGCACCTGGTCTGCGTCGGTAACGGGACTGCTCAAGCGGATGGACCACTCCAATATCTTCCTGATCATCGCCGGCACGTACACGCCCTTTGCCCTGCTGCTCCTACCCCCCGACCAGACCCGAAGCCTGTTGCTTATCGCCTGGATCGGTGCGATCGGCGGAGTGCTGTTCCGGGTGTTCTGGGTGGGCGCGCCACGTTGGCTGTACACGCCCATCTACGTCGCCCTTGGCTGGGTCGCCGTGTTCTACCTCAGGCCCCTGTATGAGAGCGGCGGTGCTGCTGTGGTCCTTCTGATTGCCATCGGTGGCCTGCTCTACACCCTCGGCGCTGTGGTCTATGGCACCAAGAGGCCGAACCCCTCACCGCGCTGGTTCGGCTTCCACGAGATCTTCCACGTCCTCACCGTCG
>JBDTYK010000124.1:0-7573 GCA_040005715.1 Actinomycetota bacterium
CGCTCATCCGGGTCGTCGGGCCGGAGATGTTCAGGACCGCCAAGAGGTGTCCCCGACCATTGCGCACGGGGACACTGACCGAGGTCAGCCCGGCCTCGATCTCTTCGGACGCAACGGAATAGCCCTGCTTCCGCTCGACCCTCAGGCGTTCAAGCAGCTCTTCGACGTTGCGAGGGGCATTCGGCGCCGATCTGGATTCTGCGGCGAACTGATCGGCGGTCAGCTCCTTGACGAGCTCGTCGTCAGCATCGAACATCAGGGCACGCCCGGTGGCCGTGAAATGCATCGCCGACCGTTGTCCGATCCAGCCCCCCCGCCGCTGCGTGTTCTGTGACTCCTCCCGCATGACGGTCAGCCCTTTGTTCGCCTCTTGAATCGTCAGGAGCGCCACCTCTCCGGTCCGGGCGACAAGAGCCTGCAGGATCGGCCGCGCAGCGTGAACAAGGATCTGGTCACCGGCTCCGGCTGCCAGCACCCTCACCCGCCAGCCCAGTCGGTAGCGGTGTGAGTAGGGGTCCTGCTCGAGCAGCTGGGCTTGGCACAGCGACTTGAGCATTCGGCAGACCTGACTGCGCTCCCGGCCAACGATGCAGGCGAGCTCACTGACGGAGCGTTCGACGCTGCCGGACTCGTTGTCACACTCGAAAGCGAGCATCAGCTGCGCCACCTTCTCGGCGGTCGACATCACCATATGGGCTCGTCTTTCACATTGAGCAACTGCAGCATCTTGGCCTGGTTGCAGATTCGTCGTTAAGCGTAAGACCTACCCGCTGACCTTGAAGACGGCGGCCTTGGGCGCGGTTTCATGACCTGGCCAGCCACTCTGAGATCCCGGTCACACCGTCACGCTGCACACCGAGCACCGCGTTGCGCCCAGAGCAACGGCATTCGTCTCGGCGGACGTTCCTTCCTAACGTGATGGACGTCCTAGAACGCGTCTCAGAGGGAAGGAACGGCGATCACATCGGGAGGTTCATTCTGGCCGAGGCGCGCCAGGTGTCTGAGAATTCAGCACCGAATTCGCCACCCAGGGCTACATCTCAGAGTCCAGGTCCACCGTTGGGTGGATCAGTGAACGAACCATCATGGAGGAACACGACTGTGAACGAAGTACGGATCGAAGAGGACCTGCTGGGTTCGAGGGAAGTACCGACCGACGCCTACTACGGCGTGCATACGGTCCGGGCGATGGAGAACTTCAAGATCAGCTCGGCGAAGATCAGTGACGTGCCGGAGATGGTGCGTGGGATGGTCATGGTCAAGCAGGCTTCGGCCATGGCCAACAAGGACATGTTCACGATCTCAGCCGAGGTCGCTGACGCGATCATCGCGGGCTGCGACGAGGTGCTGGTCGGTGGCCGATGCATGGACCAGTTCCCGATTGACGTGTTCCAGGGTGGGGCGGGGACCTCAGTCAACATGAACGCCAACGAGGTCATCGCCAACTTGGCTCTGGAGCAGATGGGTCTGGAGAAGGGCCGCTATGACGTGGTCAACCCCAACGAGCATGTCAACGAGAGCCAGTCCACCAACGACGCCTACCCCAGCGGTTTCCGGATCGCGCTGTTCACGGTCGTGCAGGGGCTGAAGGTGGAGCTGGAGAGTCTGGCCGTCGCCTTTGACGCGAAGGCAGAGGAGTTCAAGGACGTCATGAAGATGGGCCGCACCCAGCTGCAGGACGCGATCCCGATGACGCTTGGCCAGGAGTTCAAGGTCTACGGGGTCCTCATGCGTGAGGAGATCCGCCAGCTCGACCGGGCTGCGGAGCTGCTCCTGGAGGTCAACCTCGGAGCCACGGCGATCGGCACGGGCCTGAACACGCCCGAGGGTTACGCCAAGCTGGCCGTCGAGAAGCTCGCCCAGGTCAGCGGGTTGCCGGTGGTCCTGGCCGAGAACCTCATCGAGGCCACCTCCGATGCCGGGGCATACGTCTCCATGCATGCCGCGATCAAGCGTGCTGCTGTCAAGCTCGGCAAGGTCTGCAACGACCTCCGGCTGCTGTCCTCGGGCCCGCGTACCGGGCTGAACGAGATCAACCTGCCAGAGCTTCAGGCCGGGTCCTCGATCATGCCCGCCAAGGTCAACCCGGTCCTTCCCGAGGTCGTCAATCAGGTCTGTTTCAAGGTGATTGGCAATGACGTGACGGTCTCGATGGCCGCCGAGGCCGGTCAGCTTCAGCTCAACGTCATGGAGCCGGTCATCGCCTCGACACTCTTCGAGTCGGTCAGCCTGCTGACGAATGCCTGCCAGAACCTGCGGGTCCGGTGCGTGGACGGGATTAGCGCCAACCCCGAGGTCTGCCTCGGCTATGTGATGAACTCGATCGGGATCGTGACCTTCCTCAACCCGATCATCGGCCACCACGCCGGAGACCTGGTCGGCAAGGAGTGTGCCCGCTCGGGCAAGAACGTCCGCGAGGTCGTCCTGGAGATGGGACTGCTCAACGAAACCGAGCTGGACAAGATCTTCTCTCCTGAGAACCTCGTCCGTCCCGAGTTCCGCGGCAAGGTCTTCACCTCCCCGACCGCCGCAGCCGTCCCTCCGGGCGCGACCCGATGATCGCCGTCCAGTTCGCCGTCGTCCTTCTGGCGATCTTCATCGGCGCCCGGCTCGGCGGGATCGCGATCGGCTTTGCCGGTGGACTAGGCGTGTTGGTGCTGGCTTTGTTGGGGCTCACTCCAGGTGAGATGCCCCTGGATGTCGTCTCGATCATCCTGTCGGTCATCGTGGCCATTGCCGCCATGCAGGTCGCCGGTGGTATGGACTACCTCGTGGACCTCGCGGATCGCATCTTGCGCAGGAACCCCAAGCAGCTCACCTTCCTGGCTCCGATCATCACCTACCTGATGACGCTCATGGCGGGCACCGGCCATACCGCGTTCTCGACCATGCCGGTCATCACCGAGGTGGCCAAGGAGAACAACATCCGGCCGTCGCGGCCCCTGTCGGTGGCTGTCGTAGCCTCACAGATCGCCATCACGGCCTCGCCGATCTCTGCCGCCGTGGTGTTCTTCTCCAGCACCCTGGAGAAGCACGGGATCGGCTACCTTCAGCTCCTGGCAGTGGCGATCCCCTCGACGTTCCTTGCGTGCATGGCCACCGCGGCGATCATGATGGCTATCGACAAGGTCCGGGGCACCACCGAGCTCAGTACCCACCCCGAGTACCAGCGCCGGCTCGCTGCCGGCACCGTTTCCGTCGGCGGGCGCCAGGCCAACGTGATCGAGCCCAAGGTCAAGGTCGCCGCCCTGGTGGGCGCCGTCTCCGCCGGCACCGCTGAGGTCAGCACCTCTGTTGAGCCCCAGGACCCCAACGCCTCAGGAACGGGCAACGCCGCCGGGCGCCAGGTACGCGAGATCCTGCCCCGGGCAAAGATGTCCGTGCTGATCTTCCTGGTTGGGCTGCTCTCCGTGATGGGCTATGCCACAGCGATCAGCAAGAACGTCGGGCTCATCACCGATCCCGTCATGACCCGCGACCAGGCCATCATCGCCTTCATGCTCTCGACCGCCGCGATCATCGTCCTTGCCTGCAAGGCACCGACCAACGAGATCCTGTCTGCCACGACCTTCAAGTCGGGCATGAGCGCAGCCATCTGCGTGCTGGGTGTCGCCTGGATGGGCACCACGTTCGTCAGCGCCCACGAGAAGGAGATCATGAGCTTTTCCGGTGACCTCCTGCGAAACCAGCCCTGGCTCCTGGCCGTGGTGCTCGTCTTCGCCTCAGCGCTGCTCTACTCCCAGGCCGCCACGACCAAGGCACTCATGCCGACGGCCCTGGCGATCGGTGTGGCGCCGTTCGCAGCAGTGGCCGCATTCCCTGCGGTCTCGGCCCTGTTCATCCTGCCGACGTACCCGACGCTGCTGGCCGCAGTACAGATGGATGACACCGGCACCACCCAGATCGGCAAGGCTGTGTTCAACCACCCCTTCATCGTTCCCGGGATGATCAACATCGCCATCGCCGTCGCACTGGGATTTGTGTTCGGATCGTTCATCCTCTGACCGATCCGCGCACCGGCGAGATACGCGAGACCCGACCGCCCTACCCCGACCGCTTTACGGTCTTGGTGGGGCGGTCGCCTTGAGGTGCGGAGCTCACGACGATCAGCTGATCCGGGGGCCATGACCGGTTCGGGCGCGGGAGCGGATCGAGGCGATCGGCACTGCTCCCTTGGCTCCCCGGCCTGCGCCGGCAGGCACTGGACTCCAGCTCTTGCGGACGCTGCGGACCAGCGGGGTCAACTAGGCCTCTGACCTGCGGTTATGCGCGTATTCAGTAGTAGTAGGGGAAGGCACTCCAGTCGGGATCCCGCTTCTCCAGGAAGGAGTCACGGCCCTCGACGGCTTCATCGGTCATATAGGCCAGTCGGGTCGCCTCCCCGGCAAACACCTGCTGGCCCATCAGCCCGTCATCGGTCAGGTTGAAGGCGAACTTGAGCATCCGCTGTGAGGTGGGGCTCTTGGCGGTGATCTCCTGAGCCATCCGCAGCGCCTCGGCCTCGAGGTCGGCATGGTCCACGACGATGTTGACGGCACCCATCCGCTGCATGTCCTGCGCGGAGTAGGTGCGTCCCAGGAAGAAGATCTCGCGGGCCAGCTTCTGCCCGACCATCTTGGCCAGGTACGCCGATCCATAGCCGGCGTCGAACGAGCCCACGTCGGCATCGGTCTGCTTGAACTTCGCGTGCTCACGGCTGGCGATGGTCAGGTCGCAGACGACGTGCAGGCTGTGACCACCCCCGGCCGCCCAGCCGTTGACCACAGCAATGACGACCTTGGGCATCGTGCGGATGAGGCGCTGGACCTCAAGAATGTGAAGGCGACCACCTTCTGCTCGAACCCGAGCGGTATCAACGGTCTCCGCGGTCTCACCGTCGGCGTACTGATAGCCGCTGCGTCCGCGGATCCGTTGGTCGCCACCTGAGCAGAACGCCCGGCCGCCGTCCTTCGTGCTGGGACCGTTGCCCGTCAGCAGCACCGCGCCCACGTCCGGCGACCTGCGGGCGTGGTCCAGCGCGCGATACAGCTCGTCGACGGTCTGCGGACGGAAGGCGTTGCGCACCTCGGGGCGGTTGAACGCAATCCTGACTGCGCCCACGCTCACTGCGCGGTGGTAGGTGATATCGGTGAAGTCGAAGCCCTCCACGACGGTCCAGGCGCTCGGGTCGAAGGTCTCGCTCACGGTCTGTTCGCTCACGCAAGCGAGGATAGGCGAATGACGCCCACACCGCTGCCCGATCTCGAAGAGGTGCTCGCCACGTTGTCGGTGGTACAGATCCCCATGCGGGTCAGGTTCAGGGGGCTGAGCGTTCGCGAGACGGCGCTGGTTCAGGGACCCCTTGGATGGGGTGAGTTCGGGCCTTTCCCCGAGTACGACGACCTCGAGTCGTCCCGCTGGCTGGCGGCCGCGCTGGAGGCGGCCTGGCTCGGCTGGCCGGCGCCGCTGCGAGACTTCGTTCCCGTCAACGCAACGGTTCCCGCGGTCCCCGCCGGCGAGGTCGCTGGCGTTCTTGCGCGGTATGACGGGTGCACCACCGCCAAGGTCAAGGTCGCACAGGGGGGTCAGAGCCTCCAGGACGATGTTGACCGCGTTGCCGCGGTCCGCGACGTGATGGGGTCTGCGGCGCGAATTCGCGTGGACGCCAACGGCGGTTGGACCCTCGATGAGGCGACTGACGCGCTTCGGAGGCTCGCGGCATACGGGCTGGAGTATGCCGAACAGCCCTGTGCCAGCGTCGAGGACCTCGCATCGTTGCGAGTGGCGTTGGCGCGCAATGGAACTGACGTCCTGGTCGCCGCCGATGAGTCGATCCGCAAAGCCGCGGACCCTATGCGCGTGGTCCGGGAAGAGGCAGCTGACGTCATCGTGGTGAAGGTGGCTCCGCTGGGGGGGGTGCGCGCGGCCCTGGCCGTTGCGCAGGAGTGCGGACTGCCGACAGTCGTCTCGAGCGCCCTGGACACGAGCGTCGGCATTCGCGCGGGTCTGGCCCTGGCCGCGGCACTGCCCGAGCTCGCCTTCGCGTGCGGGCTCGGCACCGTCGAGCTGATGGCCGGGGACGTCACGGCTGACTCGCTGGTGCCTGTGTCCGGTTCAATTTCGTTGCGGGACCTCACGATTGACCCCGACAGGCTCGATCGCTGGCGGGCTCCGCAGGATCGTCAGTCGTGGTGGCGCGAGCGGGTGGTCCGCTGCCACGGCCTTCAGGCTGCCCGCACGACCAGACATACCTGCTGACCTGCGACCCGGGTCAGGACCAGGGTCATCTCGGCTGATCCGGAAAGGCGAAGCTGGTGTCGCAGTCCGTCGGCATCCAGGGTGATGCCGCGCTTCTTGATGGTGATCCGACCGACGTCGCGATCGCGGAGCCATGCTCGAAGGGCCTTGACGTTCAACGGCATTGACTCAGTGACCGCGAACCGGCGGGCGTAGCCGACGTCGACATACTGCTCCGAGGTCACATAGCCGACGCCCGAGTCGAGCTCTACGCCGTCCACCAGGGTGGTCAGGGCTCCCGTGAGCCCGGCCCGGATCACGGCCCGGTCTGGCTCGTACAGCCATGAGCCCATGTGGGCCAGTGACGTGGCAATCGGAGCAGCTCCACCGGCCAGGTCCGCGTCGCTCTCACGCACGGTCCATGACTGCCCCTTCGGGCCGATCACCAAAGCGGTTCTCCCGGCAGTGTTCACCAGGGGACCCCACCAGATCGCACACTCCAGGACCTCGCCCGCATAGGAGGTCCACTGGGCCTCGGCTCCCGCCGGGATCGCGCCGTGGGGGAATGAAGGCGAGAGCTTGGCTCCTGTCGCCGGCAACGACCGTGCGATGGACTGGACGATTTCCCACGACGGAGTGATGGCATCCAGGCGGAACACTCTCCGGGTCCGGCCGAGTGCGTCGGTGACCCCGGGTGTGCGCCGGGCGGGGTCGAGCCAAGCCCCGGTATGCCGTGCGCCCTCGCCCGTGGGCAGCTGGGTCTCCTCGACGGTCCCGACCGAGGCCGAGGCTGCCGGCCAGTGCCGCAGGTTGACGCCGGCCAGGATCGCGGTCACCTCGTCGGCGTCGATGGCACTGACCAACAGGTCCAGTCCGGCGATCGCCATGGCGTCCGCGCCGATGCCGCAGCCCAGGTCGAACACCCGCCGCAGGCCGGCCGCCCGGAAGCGGCCCGCATGGCGCGCGGCGACCTCAAGCCTCGTTGCCTGCTCGAGGCCGTCCGCCGTGAACAACATGCCCTCGGCGAAGTCGCCGAACTTCGAGCGGCCCCTGGCTCGCAGCCGGGACTGTGTCAACGCCGCAGCAACCAGGTCCACGTCGAACCCGGCCCCCCGCAGCTGCTCGCCGATGACCAGGGCGAGGGACTCGTCATACGGGGGCAGCGACTGCAGCAGCCCCCAGCCCTCGCCAGAGACCAGTTTCTTCACCGTGGCGAGGTCCATGGCCGATATCCTCCACCATCGCCTGGTCGCGCGAGGCACCCCTTTCTGGCACTCAAGTTGACCGAGTGCTAACTGGCGTCCTAGATTCTGATTAGCACTCGCCATGTGCAAGTGCTAACCGCGAGCAGTGAGCA
>JBDTYK010000125.1:0-7528 GCA_040005715.1 Actinomycetota bacterium
GGCGTCCACAAGAACACGATGAGGAAAAGCACCACCGGAGCCCAGGCCAGCCGGCCGGTGACCGCGGTCCACCCGATCAGCACCGGCATACAGCCGGCGGCGCCGCCCCACACGATGTTCTGTGCCGTGCGGCGCTTGAGCAGCCTGGTGTAGACCAGCACATAGAAGGCGATCGCGGCACCGGCCAGGGCGGCACTGAGCAGGTTCGTCGTCAGCCACAGCAGGGCGAGCGACAACCCGCCCAGGACGAAACCGAAGACCAGGGCACTGCGGGGGCTCACCAGCGAGTCGTTGAGCGGGCGATTCTTCGTACGCATCATGATGGCGTCGATATCGCGGTCGTAGTAGCAGTTCATCGCGTTTGCGCTGCCGGCCGCCAAGGTGCCGCCTACCAGGGTCGCGGCCACCAGACCCAGGCCGGGCAGCCCATGCGCGGCCAGCATCATGGCCGGCACAGTGGTCACCAGGAGAAGCTCGATGATCCGGGGCTTGGTCAAAGCAACATAGGCCCGGACCGTGGCCACTAAGTGTGATGAGCTGCGGCCAGGTTCAACGCGGGGGTTTGCAGTATCAACCATGTCACTCCGATCCCTTCGAACATTGTGGCAGAGCGAACAGTTGTTAGTACCCGGATCGGTCCTTTCGGTTCCGACGCGAATGCGAACCGATGACCAAGATTCTCTGTTGAAGCCGCACCAGAGGGTATCTTGTCAGAGACGGCGCCGAAGCAGAAAGGGCTCAAGATTGATCGTGCCTAAACCTTCCGGCTCGCGTCGCCCCCTGGCGGGGCCCGTCGTGCTTCGCGCTTTGGCGTGGGTCGTTGTCGCGACCCTCGCACTGAGCGGCTGCACAGTTGGCACATCGCTGTCGGCCGGTGACCTCACCCGGAGCCTCGAGTCCCCCGGATTGAGCCGGATCGCGCCAGCAGATCGGCACCTGGCCCCAGACCTGTCGGGTACGACGCTCGCCGGATCGCAGTTCGCGCTGGACGACGTCGCGGGCAACGTCGTCGTTGTCAACGTCTGGGCTTCGTGGTGCGAACCATGCCGGACCGAGTCCCCGGTGCTGGCCAGAATGGCCCGCCAGCTGGCGGGCCAGCAGGTTCGCTTCGTCGGCATCGACGAGACGGACACCATGACCGCAGCCAAGGCGTTCGTCGCATCCGTGGGCGCGAGCTACCCGCAGCTGGTCGACCCCGAAGGAGCACTCCTCGGGCGGCTCTCCCTGCTGCCGCAGAAAGGCATCCCGAGCACGCTGATCCTGGACCGGCATCACCGCATGGCTGCGCGCGTGATCGGACCCATCACCGGTGAGCAGATCAAGACCCTGGTCACCGAGCTGGTGCGCGAGGACTGACCCATGGTTGAGACAGACCGCACCAGCACCCACTGACCCCCCTTGTCATTCCCCCTGTCACGAGGCGAGGCCGCTCAGCCTCGTCTCGAAAAGCGTCAGGAGGCGATACTGGTTCCGCCGAGGAGGTTACGGACCTCGGACTCGATGTAGCGTCGGTGCCCGCCAAGGGTGCGCAGGGATGTGAGCTTCCCGGCCTTGGCCCATCTGGTGACGGTTTTAGGGTCGACGCGGAAGAGTGATGCGACCTCGGCCGGGGTCAACAGGGCCTCGGCTTCAACTGCACGGCTGGTCATGGTTCCTCCGAAGATGCAGAGATCTGGAATGTCCATTTTGGGCCTTCTGATCGAAAAATGGAACGGGGTGGACGGATCATTTTGGATGTCCGAAGTAACTAGTTACTTCGGACTACTGGTGGCGCCAACGCGGGCGCCACCAGCAGCTCACGGTGGCGAGCCGGCAGCGGCGGCGGCCAGAGCAGCCCGGCATAGGCTGAATCCGCGCGACATTCGCGTGCCAGGTTTGACACCGGAGCCGCCACAGTGTCCGTCTCATCGCCGTCCGACTCATCGCCGATCGCGCCCCTCTCCCCGCTCGGCCACGAACAGGTCGCCTTCTGCCACGACAAGGCCACCGGCCTGCGGGCGATCATCGCCATCTACTCCACGGCGCTGGGACCAGCTCTGGGTGGAACCCGGTTCTACCCCTATGCATCGGAGGAGGCGGCGCTCCAGGACGCTCTCCAGCTCTCGCGCGCCATGGCCTACAAGAACGCGATCTCAGGCCTGGACCATGGGGGCGGCAAAGGGGTCATCATCGGCGACCCCGCCAAGGACAAGAACGAGGCCCTCCTGCGCGCCTACGGCCGTTTCGTCGAGAGTCTGGGCGGGCGATACGTCACGGCAGCCGATGTGGGCACCTATGTCGCCGACCTGGACATCATCGGCAGGGAGACCCGCTTTGCGACCGGTCGCAGCGAGGCCAACGGGGGCGCCGGGGACTCGTCCGTCCTCACGGCTTACGGAGTCTTCCAGGGCATGCGCGCCAGTGCAGCACACGTATGGGGTACGCCGAGCCTGGCCGGCAAGACCGTCGGCATCTCAGGGGTGGGCAAGGTGGGAAGCCTGCTGGGCGAGCTTGCGCTGAAGGACGGTGCCCGGGTCGTGGTAACCGACGTCAACAGCGCGGCGACAGAGGCGCTCCTCGAGAAGCACCCCGAGATCGACGTGGCCCCGGATACGCGAGCGCTGCTGGGTTTCGAGCTCGACGTCTACTCCCCCTGCGCGCTCGGTGGCGCGCTGGACGATGCCACCGTGGCTGCGCTGACCGCCAAGGTGGTTTGTGGTGCCGCCAACAACCAGCTTGCGGTCGAAGGCCAAGGTGGTACAGCCCAGGCTCTGATGGCTCGCGGCATCACGTACGCGCCGGACTTCCTGGTCAATGCCGGCGGCGTGATCCAGGTCAGCGACGAGCTCCACGGTTTTGACTTCTCGCGAGCCAAGGCGCGCACAAGAGGCATCTTTGACGCCACGGCTTCGGTGCTGAGAGTCGCCGCTGACCAGGGAATCTCGCCGGCGTTGGCGGCCGATCACCTCGCCGAGCAGCGGATGGCCCAGGTTGGCAGCAGCCGGATCTGGCTCCCGACCCGCTGATCCGCAGACCACGGGGACCCAGTCCGCCGGAATTTGCTTTAACCGTGTAGCGTTGGGCTTACGAAATATGAGATTCCCGGGACCGCTCCGTGAAGACTCTGGTTCACCTTGGTGAATCTGGTCCAAGCGATGCCGCCCCGGCAGACGCGCGAGGGGGTCGATGCCATGGGGCGCGGCCGATCCAAAGCCAAGCAGACCAAGGTTGCTCGTGAGCTGAAGTACTACAGCCCGAGTACTGATTTGGGTGCGCTTGAGCGAGAGCTGCACGGACCGTCGAGGTTCGACACCCGGCCGGAGCGTGTCAAGGACACCCCGACCGCGGCCGAGGACGACGAAGAACGTGACGCCTGGGCCTCCGGTGAGGGCTGACCAGGCCTGACCTGCAGTCACCGTGACCCTGCAGTCACCGTGACCCTGCAGTCACCGTGACCCTGCAGTCACCGTGACCCTGCAGTCACCGTGATCTGACCCGGGCCAGGGTAGAGCGTCAGTGCTGGTGGGTGCCCACGAGCTGAACCGAACCACCGTCAACGCCTTTGGCACCCCGGACCACCGGGGCGCCTTGCTGTATCGGTGCTGCCTTCAGGTCGCTCACCTGGCCGATCTGCCAGGCCCTGATGCCCCTGGCACCAAGGATGGCCACCGCCTGGTCCACCTGCGCGGCAGGCAGAACTGCGACGAAACCGATGCCCATGTTGAGCGTTCGCTCCAGGTCGGCCATCGGCACCTGACCGAGCTGGCGGACCACCTCGAAGACAGCGGGCGGGGACCAGGTTGAGCGGTCCACCTGGGCGAAGCTGCTCGGCGGCAGCACCCGTGCCAGGTTCGCCGCAAGGCCCCCACCGGTGACGTGGCTCAGAGCGTGGACGTCGATGCCGTCCGAGTGAATGAGGGCAAGCAGGTCCCTGGCATAGACCCGGGTGGGCTCGAGCAGCTCCTCACCAAGGGTCCGCCCGAACTCCTCCACGTGCCTGTCCAGGGCCCACCCTGCGGAGCCAAAGACCTTTCGCACCAACGAGTAACCGTTGGAGTGCAGCCCCGACGAGGCAAGCGCAACCACAGCGTCACCGGCGGTCACCCGCTGGGGGCCGAGGATGTCGGCATACTCGACCACGCCCGTGGCGGCTCCGGCGCAGTCGTACTCGTCAGCCTCCATCAGACCAGGGTGTTCTGCGGTCTCACCGCCCACCAGTGCGGTGCCGGCCTGCACGCAACCGGCCGCAATACCGGAGACGATGGCCGCGATCCGTTCTGGCACCACCTTGCCGGTGGCGATGTAGTCAGTCATGAACAGCGGTTCTGCCCCGCAGACGACAAGGTCGTCGACCACCATGCCAACCAGGTCGAACCCGATCGTGTCGTGCTTGCCCATGGCCTGGGCGATGGCCACCTTGGTCCCCACCCCGTCGGTACTGGTGGCCAGGACCGGACGCGTCATGGCCATCAGGGCACTCGCGTCGAACATCCCTGCAAAGCCACCCAGTCCGCCCAGGACCTCGGGCCGCTGAGCCCGCCTGATCGAGGCCTTCATCAGCTCGACGGCCCGGTCACCGGCCTCGACGTCCACACCGGCGCCGGCGTAGGTGATCGGGGTGGGTTCAGAAGGCATGGTCCAGTCTCCGGGTCGTGGGCGGATGGCGGTTGTCGGATCAGGGACGGGTGAGAGCATCATCGGCCCCACCAGACATGCCTGTGCCGACACCCTCGGCATCCTGAGGTCTGGGCGGATGACTTTCCAGACCAGGAAGCGCCTCGAGGAAGTGCTTGCCCAGCAGGCTCGACTCGGGCAGCTCGATCGGGTAGATGCCCGTGAAGCAGGCGGTGCAAAGGCGAGAGCGCGACTGCCCGGTCGCCTGGACCATGGAGTCCTCGCTGATGTAGCCCAGGCTGTCGGCCCCGATGCTCGCCCGGATCTCCTCAACCTTCAGACCGGTGGCGATCAGCTCGGCGCGGGTAGCGAAGTCGATGCCGTAGAAACACGGCCAGCGCACGGGCGGGCTCGAGATGCGCACATGGATCTCGGCGGCGCCGGCCTCGCGCAACATCCGGATCTGGGCGCGCTGGGTGTTGCCCCGCACGATGGAGTCGTCCACGACGACCAGCCGCTTGCCGCGGATGACCGGCTCGAGCGCGTTCAGCTTCAGGCGGATGCCGAGCTGACGCAGGGTCTGGCTCGGCTGGATGAAGGTGCGCCCGACGTAGGCGTTCTTGACGAAGCCCTGCCCGTAGGGGATGCCGCTGGCCTCGGCGTAGCCGATGGCGGCCGGGGTGCCGGACTCGGGCACCGGGATGACCAGGTCGGCCTCAACGGGGTACTCCACGGCCAGACGTCGCCCCATCTCGACCCGTGCCTCGTAGACCGAGCGGCCGGCGATGGTCGCGTCCGGCCGGGCGAGGTAGACGTACTCGAACACGCAGCCCTTGGGGTCGGCCTCGGCGAAACGGTGGGAGCGCAGACCGTCCTGGTCGATGACGATGAGCTCGCCGGGCTCGACCTCACGGATCAGGCTGGCGCCAACGGTGGCCAGCGCAGCAGCCTCGCTCGCGACCACCCAGCCGCGCTCGAGGCGGCCCAGGACCAGTGGCCGGATGCCCTGAGGGTCGCGGGCGGCATACAGCGACTGCTCGTCCATGAAGACGAAGCAGAAGGCGCCCTTGAGCCTTGGCAGCACGTCAAGGGCGGTGGCCTCCAGGCTGCGGTCGGGGTCGCCGGCGAGCAACGCGGTCACCAGTGCGGTGTCGGTGGTGTTGCCCCGTGACAGCTCGCCGCCCAGGTCGCGGGCAAAGGAGTCGCCGTAACGCTCGAGCAGCAGGGCGCGCAGCTCCGAGGAGTTGGTGAGGTTGCCGTTGTGGGCCAGGGCAACGGTGCTTTCGTCGGTGCCCCCCAGCGTTGGCTGGGCGTTCTCCCAGGTGCTCCCGCCGGTCGTCGAGTAGCGGCAGTGGCCAATGGCCAGATGGCCCTTGAGCGAGCCCAGGCTGGCCTCGTCGAAGACCTGCGAGACCAGACCCATGTCCTTGAAGACCAGCAGCCGGTGACCGTCACTGGCCGCGATCCCGGCCGACTCCTGGCCCCGGTGCTGCAGGGCGTAGAGGCCGAAGTAGGTCAGCTTGGCGACGTCCTCGCCAGGGGCCCAGACTCCGAAGACCCCGCAGGCATCCTGGGGGGCCTTCTCGCCGGGTAGTAGGTCGTGGGTCAGTCGCCCATCGCCGCGTGCCACGTGGGTCAGTCTCCCACAGGCCGCTTGTGGATCGGGCTCAGGACCGCGTGTCGAACGGTGCTCAGGACCGCCTGTCGAGCAGCACGGCGATGATGCCCGCGACGAGCGCGCCCAGTCCGGCAAAGATCAGGCCGAGAAAGCCGAGGGTGGACGATGACTCGTAGCCGTCGGCAGCAGGCCCGTAGGCGTTGACCACAAAGCCCGCGAGCAGGCCGACCAAGGCACCACTGAACAGGAAGGCGACGAAGTTCGGGGCCCTGCGGACCTTGCGAGGGTGCTGACTGCCGGGATGCTGGCTCACGCCACCACGTTATCCAATCCGCACGACCATGGGAGTCTGCACGCCCGGATCGGCCATCCACACACGCCATCGCTCCGAATACCGGATATGGGCATCCTCACCGCACACCTGACCAGGGCTCCTCAGCGCGCGCCGGACTCACCGTTGTGGGGCCACGTCGCGACGGGCATGCTGGCCGCCATCGGCGGTATCGCGTCCGCCCACCTGGTCGCCGGGCTGACCAATCCCGCAGCCTCACCCGTTCTGGCCGTCGGCTCTGTGGTCATCGACGCCACGCCGACGCCGGTCAAGGAGTTTGCCGTCGCCCAGTTCGGCACCGCTGACAAGCCGATACTGCTGGCCACCGTCACGCTGGTCACTCTTGTGCTCGCAGCGCTCGCCGGCGCACTGTCTCGTCGCAGGATCTGGCTCGGCGTCGGGTTCATCCTGGTGCTGACCGGTCTCGCCACGGCGGCGGCCCTGCTACGACCGGTCGCGACACCTTCGGATGCCATCCCCGGCGTGGTCTCCGCGGTCGTGGGCCTCGCGATCCTCCTTGGCCTGCACCACGTCCTCACCCGCAACGGTCCGGTGACGGAGGCCAACCCCGGCCCTGAGCTGCCCGCGACGGCATACCCCACCTCCCATGACGGACGCCGACAGTTCCTGATCGGCGCCGCCGCGGTCACGGTGGGGGCAGCCGGCGCCGCTGCATTCGGCCAGCAGCTCTCCTCGGCCGACCCGGTCCCCACGGGCAAGCTCCCCCCGGCGGCCGACGCCGCAGCCCCCTTTCCGAGGGGAGTCGAGGGGCAGGTTCCGGGTATCACACCGCTGCGCACCAGCAACGGCGCCTTCTACCGGGTGGACACCAACCTGACCGTCCCCCGGGTCGATGCCGACCGCTGGCAGCTCCAGGTGGACGGCATGGTCGAGAAGCCGATGACCCTCACCTACCGGCAGCTGATGGCCATGCCGATGATCGAGCGGGACATCACGCTCACCTGTGTCAGCAACGAGGTCGGCGG
>JBDTYK010000126.1:0-7474 GCA_040005715.1 Actinomycetota bacterium
TCTTGGCCGGCATCCGGGTGCTGTCCTTGTTCCAGACGAGCAGGTCGAAGGCCGGCGGCTTCTTGCCCAGCAGCCAGTTGTTCACGACGTAGGCGAACACCAGGTCGTTGGCCCGCAACGCATCGAAGGTGTGAGCCATCTTGTCCGAGTCGAGGAAGCCCTCCTTGGCCATCTGCTTCTCCAGACCGGAGATCGTGGCCTCATCGGTGAAGACCCCGAGCGCGCCCGGGACGCTGAAGTCGGTCAGGGTGTTCAGGAAGGTCGCGGACTTGATCGAGTGATCGCCGATCGCCGCGTTGTGAGCCAGCGCGATCGCGGTCAGGGTTCCGCCCAGGCAGACCGAGACGGTGTTGACCTCGGCGGCTCCGGTGATCTCGCGCACGACCCGGACAGCGTCCAGCGGGCCCTGACGCAGGTAGTCCTCGAAGTCCACGTCGCGCATGCTGGAGTCGGGGTTGCGGTAGCTGATCGCAAAGCAGGTGTGCCCGTGCTGGACCGCCCACTCGATCAGGCTCTTACCGGGGGCCAGATCCATGATGTAGTACTTGTTGATCCACGGCGGGCAGAACAACAACGGCACCGCGTGCACGGTCTTGACCTGCGGCTCGTACTGGATCAGCTCGATCAGGTCGCTGCGATAGACCACGGCACCCGGGGTGGCAGCCATGTTGACGCCGACCTCGAAGCCCGTGCTGTCGACCTGCGAGGGCCAGCCCCCGTTGTTCTTCACGTCGCCGAGCATGTTCTTGGCACCGCGCACCAGGCTCTTGCCACCGGTGTCGAACGCCTCGCGAAGTGCGGCCGGGTTGCCGGGCAACGTGTTGGTGGGGGCCATCGCGTCGAGGATGAACCTGGCAGCGAACCGCGCCTTGAGGTCCTGGGTGGCCTCCAGCTTCGCGGCATCGAGCAGCTCGTCGACCAGCTGACCGCTCAGCAGGTACTCCTGCTGGAGCAGGAAGTACAACGGATTCTCCTCGTATGCCGGGTCCCTGAACCGCTTGTCGCCGGCGGCGGGAGCAACCGGGCCGGAGGCGTCGCTTCCGACCGCGCGCCCGGCGGCGGCGCGTACTGCTGCGGCCAGGCCGATCGCCATCCGGCCGTTGGCAGCGATCGTCCCGGTGGGGTTCTTCACCAGCGAGACGCCCGCGGCACCCAGCGAGCGCAGGAACGAGACGGGATCGGCGCCGGTCATCGGGTCTTCCGACACACCCAGGCGCTCCAGGACTGCGCGCCCCACTGACTCGGGACTGGGAACTTCGTTCATAAGGTCGAACTCCTCATTGGCCGGTGAACCAGAAAGATTAGGTGAACCCGAAAGCCATTCCACCACCGCAGGGGGTCACAACTGCTCGGTGTTGCCCTCAAGATAGCTGCGATAGACGCCGAGCATGGCGCGCCGTTGCGCCTCGGTGAGTCGCCGGTCGGCCCGAATCGCGGCCTCCGTGGCCTCGTCGTCCAGAACTGGCTGCCCGCTGATCAGTCCTGCTTGCTCGAAAAGCGTCTCGGCGGACACGTTCAACGCGTCCGCAATCGCCTTGAGCACCCTGACGGAGGGTTCGTGCAGGCCTCGCTCGACCTGGCTCAGGTATGGGTTGGAGACCTCAGTCAGGGCAGACAGCTGGCGCAGCGACAGATTGGCCATCTGTCGCTGCGCCCGGATGAATGCCCCCAGCAAGGGCCGGGAGTCACTCTCTCCTGCTGCCATGTCCTGATCCTTGTCCTACGTCGTCGCCGAAGCGGGACTGGTCAGACCGACTGCTGCGGCACGAAGACACTCGCCAGCTGAAGCGCGAACTCGCGCTGGGCGGTGAGCAGGTCGGCGGAAACGTCGAAGGTGTACTTGGTTGCGGCCTCGACACCGGGCAGTGCCGGGATGCCAGGAACGGCGGGCAGGTCCGGAACCGGAAGGACCGAAACGGCCTTGACCCAGGTCTGAGCGGCGTCGACGGAGAGCTGCTGGCCCTGACGGACGGTGGAGACCAGCTGCTCGCGGATCTTCTGGGCCAGGGCAGGCATCTCGGTGGTGGTGGTGGACTTGGTGGCTGTCGCCATGGTGTTCTCCTCGAAGTATGGAAGGTGCACGGCAATCCGGGCACACGCACAACATACACACCGGTTGCTTGGCATGTCAAGCAACCGGCATGTATCCAGGCGGTCACATGTCCAGGCCGCCGTTGACCCCCCAGATCTGGCCGGTGATGTAGGCGGACGCATCCGCTGCCAGGAAGTGGACGACGCGAGCAATCTCGTCTGGGCGACACAGCCGGCCCAGCGGGATCTGCAGCTTGATCTTCTCCATCACCTTCTCCGGGATGTTGTCCAGCATCTCGGTCGCCACGAAGCCTGGGGTCACGGTATTCACCGTGACGCCGACGCCTTCGTCGTCACGCTTGCCGGACCGGGCCAGCAAGAACGCCGCCTCCTTGGCAAGCGTCTTGGTCAGCCCGAGCATTCCCGCCTTTGACGCGGAGTAGTTCGCCTGGCCGATGGCACCGGTCTCTCCGATCACCGACGAGACGAAGATGATCCGGCCGGTCCCCCGCTCCACCATGTGCTCCAGTGCGGGCTGCGCCATGAAGAACGAGCCGGACAGGTTCACCGCAATGACCGTGTTCCACTCTTGCACCGACATCTTCAGGGCCAGCTTGTCCTTGGTGATGCCTGCATTGTTGACCAGGATGTCCAGTCTGCCGTGTTGGTCGAGCACCTCCTGGACCACGCGGCGGCAGTCCTCCGGGCTCGACACGTTGCCCTTGTGGATGGTCGCGGGAATCCTGCCTGCGAACTCCGCCTTGAACTCACCAAGGAACTGCTCGGCCTTGGAGGTGTCGACGCTGTATCCGGCTGCCACGGTGGCGCCCTGGGCGGCCAGGCTCCGGCAGACGGCTGCCCCGATGCCGCGGGTACCACCGGTGACGAGTGCGACCCGCCCGGCAAGCTTGTCGCCCAACAAGACTGTGGGCTCTTCGGGACTTGTTCGGATGATCTCGTTCATTGACGGCTCTCCCCAGATCTCGACGACCGAGGCCGGGTCGACCCCACGGGGAGTCTATCGCCGGTGGGCCTCTTGAGACCGGGTCACTTTGGCCGATTTCGTGCCGTCCGGCAGCTCACCCAGGCAGGTTTTCAGGGGTGTCGATGTCGACCCACGGCCCGAGGTCATCACAGTCCACGCTCGTGACCCGGCCAGGGTTGGAACGCAGCCAGACCCGGGCCCCCTGGTCCCCTTCGGCCGTTTTGGCGACCTCCTCCCAGACCTCCCTGGTGAGGCCAGCAGGAGTGCGCGGAAGGCCCCCGTAGGTCGCCACCGCAGCAGTCGCGCCGTCGCGGACCGCCGAGCCCACTCGCCGCAGGTGGTCGACGCCGACCGAGACCGTGTCGACCAGGGTGAGGACCACAGCGTCGACGCCGGGCTCACCCTCCAGAGCTGCCAGGCCTGCCTGCAGGGACGACGCCAGGCCGGTCGCCCAGCGGGTGTTCTCGACCAGCCAGATCTCTGCCACATCGTGGCCAGGGGCTGCCGTCCGTGGCATCGGCGTCAGCCAGACGGCACCAAGAACGACGACCACCGGGCTCAAGCCGGCCCCGACGCACGAGTCGATCGCCAGATCCACCATTCGCCGTCCGCCGATCGTGACCTCAGCCTTGGGGCGACCAAAACGGGATCCGCCACCGGCGGCAAGGACCAGCCCCGCGATCTTCATGGCGCTGCCCGGACGAGCCGCCTCAGCCGGGTGCTGAGAGCTCCTCGAGGCGACGGGCACGGGATCCTCCTGGGCGCTTGACGACCCGATGCTTGTCACGTCGGGTGCGACGTTGGGTGGCAAAATGCCTGACGGTCAAGAGGCTATTCATCACAACGAGATACCACCAGGAAGGGAGCCCCGAAAGGCGGGACCTTCGTCCGTGTCGTCAGCGCCCCGAGGCTGGACAATGACCCGGTGACCCGGTTGCGAGGGATCAAGGAGATGCTGCTCTTCGCCTCATCCACGGTGCTTCTGGTCGTGGGAGGCGCTGCCTGGCTCCTGGCCGCCGAGATTCCCGCCGACATTCTTTGGGTCGCCGGCACCCTTCTGGGACTTGCGTTCTCGCTGTCGTGGACAGTCGGCGCGATCCGGCGACGCCAGCCGAGCGTGGACGTCATCGCCGTGCTCGCCCTCGCCGGTGCTCTCGCAGTCGACGAGCCGTTCGCCGGCGCCATGATCACCGTCATGCTCTCGAGTGGACAGCTGCTGGAGGCGCGGGCGGCCGCCCGCGCCCGCCGTGAGCTGAGTCTGCTGGTTGATCGGGCACCGCGCACGGCCAGACTCCGGGTCGACGGCCAGGTCGTCGAGGTTCCCGTGGACGATGTGGTCCTCGGCGATCGCCTCCTCGTGGGCAGCGGGCAGATCGTCCCCGTGGACGGTCGACTCCTTTCCACGGCAACGATGGACGAGTCTGCGCTCACAGGCGAGCCGCTGCCCGTCGAGCGGCGGGTCGGTGAAGCCGTCCGAAGCGGGGTGGTCAATGCCGGTCCTCCCATAGACCTTGTCGCGACAGCCGCCGCCGCTGAGTCCACCTACGCCGGCGTCGTTCGCCTCGTAGAGCAGGCCCGGGCCTCATCGGCGCCGTTCGTCCGTACCGCCGACCGGTTCGCCATCCTCTTCGTCCCGCTCACTCTTGCCCTGGCTGGTGGCTCGTGGGCCCTGAGCGGGGACGCCGTCCGTGCCGTCGCCGTGCTCGTGGTCGCCACCCCGTGCCCCCTCCTGCTGGCGGCTCCGATCGCGATCATGTCGGGTCTGTCCCGGGCCGCACACATCGGCGTGGTCATCAAGGGCGGCAGCGCCCTCGAGCGGCTGGCCAACGGGCGCGTCATGCTCTTCGACAAGACCGGCACGCTGACCCAGGGGCATCCGGTGCTGGCCGACGTGGTCACCCCTGCCAACCAGATGGATGCCGACGAGGTACTTCGCCTCGCCGCCTCCCTCGACCAGGTCTCGGCTCACGTTCTGGCGAGCGCCATCGTCAGCGGCGGCATCCGTCGCGGTCTTGTCCTGGAGATGCCGCAGGACGTCAACGAGGTCCATGGCTATGGCCTGGAAGGGACCGTTGCGGGCCATCGGGTCAAGCTCGGCAAAGCGGCATGGATCGTCGGCGACAGCGCACCACTGTGGGTGCGCCAGGTGCGCAGGCGCGCCGACCTTGACGGCTCGCTGACCGTCTTCGTCGCGATCGACGACGAGCCGGCCGGCGCATTCCTGCTCGACGACGCCGTCCGCCCGGATGCACCGCGGATGGTGCGTGCGATGCGCAGCGCCGGAATCACCCGGGTTGTCCTGGTCACAGGCGACCGTGCCGACATCGCGGGAATGGTGGGACGCATCGTTGGGGTGGACGCCGTGCTGGCCGACTGCGACCCGGCGGACAAGCTCGCCGCGATCCAGACCGAGTCAGCACACGGGCCGACCATCATGGTCGGCGACGGGATCAACGACGCTCCCGCACTGGCGGCGGCCGGCGTTGGAGTGGCGCTTGCGGCGCGGGGGGCGACCGCATCGTCGGAGGCCGCGGACGTCGTACTCACGGTTGACCGGGTCGACGCACTGGCCGACGCCATCCTGATTGCCCGTCGCGCGAAGGCGATAGCGCTGCAGGCTGTTCTTGTCGGCATGGGGCTCTCGCTCGTGGCCATGGCTGTGGCCGCCGTCGGGCTCCTGGCACCTGCCGCCGGCGCCGTCGTCCAGGAGGTGATCGACGTTCTGGCGATCGGGCTGGCGCTGCGCGCCGTGCTGCCAGGAGCCGTCCACACGATCGCGATGGCGCCCGCTGACGTCGCCACCGCGCTTCGGCTGCGCGCCGAGCACGATGCCGTGCTGCCCCTGATCGAGAAGATCCGCTCGACGGCCGATGCGCTGTCCACCCAGGACGTCGAGCTCGGCCCGGTGCACGCCCTGCTGGACCGGTTGGAGGGCGAGCTGCTTCCGCACGAGCGGGCCGACGAGGAGCTGCTGGTTCCGCTGGTGGGCCGTGCGCTCGGAGGGACGGATGCGACGGCCGCAATGAGTCGCACGCACGCAGAGATCGAGCACCAGGTCTCACGGCTGCGGCGTCTCCTTGCCGGACTGGATATCGAGTCGGCTCAGGCGGAGGACATCATCGAGCTGCGGCGACTGCTCTACGGGCTCTATGCCGTACTGCGACTTCACAACGCCCAGGAGGAGGAGGGCGCCTTCAGCCTTGTCCCCGGCGCGGCAGCGACCACGATCGAGACGGCGCAGGCTGGCTCGCACCCAGTCGCCCATCGCGATCGCGGGGCGGCCTGAGACTGACACCGGTGCGCTCCTGGCGCCGATGGTCTCAGGCGCCGCCCCTGATCTCTGCTGCCACGGCCAGGATGGCCGCGACCGAGCTCACCAGGATCAGCGCACCCCCAAGGCTCCAGCCCGACTGGAGCAGGGTCAGCCCGACCGGAAGGAGCACGACCAGCCAGACCAGCGTCGCGGTCCGCGGCCAGCTCAGGCCCCTCCAGAGGCCCCGGGCCACAAGCGCGAGACCAGCCGCGAACAGTGCGGTGAAGACGCCGAACATGAGGTGGCTCGCCGTGCTCAGCCCCGCGTCACGTGCTGCAACCAGCGGGAACACGACCGCAATGACCGCGCAGGCCAGGGCCTGCGCCCCGATGATGGCCGCGGCGACCCGACCGGCGATACCGGGCCGTTGGGGGGCCGGTTCCGCGCTGCTCACAGAAGCAAAGATATCTGGGACAAAAACTCATGAGTGGTCAAATCCCCATTATCCGGAATCTTGTGGCAAACTTCACAAGGTCCGCAACAGATAAGCGGCTCAGCAACTGTTCGGACACGCTTCGCTGCTGTGAGGCCTTGGAACCCCGCAGCCAACATCGACGTTGGCCTAAGTGCACGCTGATCCGCTGTGCGGTTTTTAAAGCGTGCCCACGGCAACTCGCAAGGACGATCCTCAACAGGTTGACGTAGGCCCAGCACCACCGCTTTGACTCTGACCAATTTTTGACTCTGACCAATACTGCCTGAGTTCACGCACGTGACACTGAATCCCAAGGCCATGATCCAAGGAGCACGATCCTGATGACTTGGCGCAACCGCGCTGCCTGCCTGGACGAGGACCCTGAGCTGTTCTTCCCGATTGGGAACACCGGCCCTGCCTTGCTCCAGATCGAAGAGGCGAAAGCCGTATGTCGACGCTGTGAGGTCATCGAGACCTGCCTGAAGTGGGCCATCGAGTCTGGTCAGGACGCCGGCGTCTGGGGCGGTCTCTCAGAGGACGAACGACGCGCGCTCAAGCGTCGAAATGCCCGAGCAAGACGAGCCAGCTGACCTAAGCCGAGCCCGCTGACCTAAGCCGAGCCCGCTGACCGAAGCCGAGCCCGCTGACCTAAACCGCATCATCATTACTGGATGCGATCGGCCGCAGCCGTGCGACGAAACGCACCGTAGTTCCGCAAGGGGTGGCATTC
>JBDTYK010000127.1:0-7468 GCA_040005715.1 Actinomycetota bacterium
CTCCTACCGCGGGCACGAGCACGCCCTGTTCAAGCGCGACTTCGCCGGCGAGATCCTGGACGCCCACCCCGGGCTCCGGCTCGTGGCCTACGGGTTCACCTACCACCGCGACCCTGTGCACCCCCTGGACGACTCGACCTGGTTCCTGATGGAGAAGCAGGCCTAAACGGACCGCTAGCCGGTTTGTTGCATCAACGCTGGCCGCGAGCGCTGCATCGGTGTAACTATCCGGCTAACGGGCACGAATTCGGCCTCGCGGGCTCACTCATCCCAGCTCGCCGTGACCTCGATCGGCGCCGGCAGCGGGTCAAGGGCCGCGGCGTTCACCGGCAGCGGCCGGGGCAGGTGCGACATCGGATGCCGCAGCCACGCCAGCGGGCTGGCCCCGACCTGCTGCTCGCTCGAGCCAGGGTCACGGCGGCCCAGCCCCACGACGTTGATCGCCTTGTTGCGCAACGGCGCGCTGGCCCAGTACTGCGCGGCCGGTCCTGCCGAGCGCCGGGACCAGCCCAGGGCCGACCGGAGGGGGGCCGGCTGGAGAACGTGCTGGAAGCCCAGCTCGGTGCGCGCCAGCTCGGTCGTCACCGCCCGATCCAGGAAGTGGCCGTGCAGCTCGGGCCACAGCAGGCGTATGGCGCCTTGTCCATGGATCTCGGCGCCGGAGATCGACAGCGGGTCGCCGTAGACGGCTACGTCGCGACCCAGCGACGCGGCATACAGCACCGGCGTCATCAGGCGGTTGGCGACCACGCGCTCGGAGGCGAGCACCAGCGCGAGGATCCGCGAGAGGAAGTCCGGGTCATGCCTGGGTCCCGCGGTGACGACGTGATGGCCGGCGTCCATCCACGAACCGACGATGGCGGGTTTGTCGATGTCCTCCGCGTGAAGGCACACCGTCGAGGGTCCCTCCGAGCGCAGATACTGCTGGGCCAGACCGGACTGGTCGCCCCTGACCTGCACGATCCGGGTGCTGTGCAGCGGCATGATCAGCGTCCCCGCTCCCTGGCGCCCGGCCAGCCGCCTGCGAGCCGCGTCGGTCGAGACCAGGTAGGCCCATGGCGCGCCGAGCGGGAAGCTGCGCCGCTGCGACCGTGCAGGGTCCCAGGCCCGCGATCCGTGCGACCAGACGAACAGGGTGCGCCTGCCGTCCTTCTCAATGTCCGGGAAGTCCCCGAAGTTGACCGGGATGGGAGGAACCGTGGTCCAGCCGTGCTGGATCAGACCCGCCACGTGCCGCGGACGGGACAGCCCCGCGTATGCCGCGAGCGCAGCAGTGTGCCCGTAGAAGTGGTTCTGGGTGTCCACGAAGGTCTCCTCGCCGCGAGCGCCTAGTCTAATCAGCGCACCGAACCCGATCTTCTCCCCGCGAAGGACCCCCTGACGTGACTGTCGACGTTCTCCTCCCCTACTACGGCGACGTCGCCATGATGAAGCAGGCCGTCGAGAGCGTCCTGGGCCAGACCAGCCCCGACTGGACCCTGACCATCATCGACGACGGCTACCCGGACCTGAGCCTGCCCGACTACTTCGGTGCGCTCGCCGCCCGGGACCCACGGATCACCTACGTGCACAACGACCACAACCTCGGCGCCAACGCCAACTACCGCAAGTCGCTGACCTTCGTCCGGAACGAGCTCGCCGTGGTCATGGGCGCCGACGACGTGATGCTCAAGAACTACATCGAGACCGTGGTCGCGGCCCACGAGCAGTTCCCCTCAGCCCAGATCATCCAGCCGGGCGTCGAGGTGATCGACGAGCACAACCAGCCCGGCATGGGCCTGGTCGACCGGATGAAGCGCGTCTACGCGCCACGGGTGAACGGGCGCCGGCTGCTCAGCGGTGAGCCCCTCGCGATCACCCTGATGCGGGGCAACTGGCTCTACTTCCCCTCCATCTGCTGGAAGTCGGACTCCCTTGTGGCGACGAACTTCCGGGAGGGCCTCAACGTCACGCAGGACCTCGGGCTCGCCCTGGACCTGATCAAGGCAGGTGGCAGTCTCGTGGTCGACAGCACCATCTGCTTCCAGTACCGCCGCCACCGTGAGAGTGACTCCTCCCTGCGCGCACTGGAGGGAACACGGTTCATCGAGGAGCGTGAGTTCCTCACCGCGATGGCCAAGGAGTTTGATGCTGTGGGCTGGCGCCGGGCCGCCCGGACCGCCCGGCTGCACCTGTCCTCACGCCTGAACGCCGCCATCCTGTTGCCAAGGGCGTGGCGGACCAAACAGCATCAGGGGGTCCGCAACCTGCGCGAACACGTCCTGGCCAAACCCGGCAATTCGAAGAAGTGACGCACGGACTACCCACCTATAATGCCGAGGGCGCATGAAGATGGGATCTGTTGTGGACGACACGTGGGTGGTCATTCCCGTGTACAACGAGGAGAAGGTCATCGGCGACGTCGTCGCCGGTGTGCGCACGGCCTTCGCGCAGGTCGTGTGTGTTGACGACGGCTCCACCGACCGCTCAGCACAGCTTGCGGCAGAGGCCGGAGCCAAGGTCGTGCGTCACCCGGTCAACCTGGGGCAGGGCGCTGCGCTGCAGACCGGCTTCGAGTACGCACTCACTGACAGATCGATGCAGTTCGTCGTCACCTTCGACGCCGACGGACAGCACCAGATCGCCGACGCGGTCGGGATGATCGACCGGCTGCGGGCCGGTGAGGCAGACGTCGTCTTCGGCTCACGGTTCCTGGACGAGCGCAGCAACCCGACGTTCGCCAAGAAGCTGGTGCTGCGTGCCGCTGTCGGCTACACCAACATGACCACGAGCACCAAGCTGACCGACGCACACAACGGGCTGCGCGCGATACGCCGTCCTGTGGTCGAGAAGCTGGACCTCACCCAGAACGGCATGGCCCACGCCAGCGAGCTGGTCGCCCAGATCGGCGCCCTGAAGGTCAGCTACGCCGAGCATCCGGTGCATATCCTCTACACGGACTACTCCAAGGCCAAAGGACAGTCGTTGTGGAACTCCATCAACATCCTGGCCGACCTGATCCTGCGATGAGCGCCGCACTCAAGCTCCGGGGAGGGCCAAGCCGATGAAGATCGTCCTGATCCAGCTGCTGCTGATCGTTGTCGTCGTCTTCGCGGCCGCCACGCTGCTTCGCGGCAGGGGCGCCCGCACCCAGGCCGTGCGCCGGCTCGGGCTGCTGCTGTTCGCCGCGTTCGCGGTCTGGTCCATCCTGTTCCCGTCGGTGTGGAACCGGATCGCCAAGCTGGTGGGCGTCGGGCGCGGCACGGACATGGTGCTGTACGCCCTGGTCGTGGCCTTCCTCAGCTTCACCCTCACCACCTACGTGAGGTTCCGCGACTTCGAGGCCCGCTACACCAAGCTCGCCCGCAGGCAGGCGCTGGACGAGGCCCCGCCTCCCCATGAGGCCGAGGTCTCTGGTGACAAACCCAAGGAGCCGTATGCCGGGTCCTGACCGAAACGACCAGATGGACGACGACGTCTACGAGGTGGATACACGCGGCCGCAAGGTCGCCCAGGTCCGACGTCCTCGCCCGAACGGGGGGCCGCCAACACCAACGTCGCCCACCCCACCCGGGTCACGCCCCCGGCACCGCGTCCGCCTGGTGCTGCTCGTGGTTGCCCTCGTGGTGGTGGCCTGGCTCGCGTTCATGGTGTGGGTGCCGTTCCATGCGTGGGGTGCGGTCAGTCGCATCGATGCCAGCCCCAACGGCTCCCGTCCCACCGCCTCCAAGGGGTATGACTACGTCCTGGTCGGCTCCGACAGCCGCGAAGGGCTCACGCCCGCACAGCAGAGACTGCTTCGGACCGGGTCGACCAAGGTCGCCGAGGGCAAGCGCACCGACTCGATCATCCTGGTCCACGTCCCCTCCGGTGGCGGCAAGGCAGCATTGATCTCGCTGCCCCGCGACAGCTATCTGCCCATCCCCGGCCACGGTCACAACAAGATCAACGCCGCCTACAGCCTGGGCGGACCAAGGCTGCTCGTGCAGACCATCGAGGGGGTCACCGGCGTTCGCATCGACGGATACGTCGAGATCGGCTTCGGCGGCTTCGCCTCGGTCGTGGACAGCCTCGGCGGCGTCGACATCTGCGTGAAGCACGCGATGGATGACCCCAAGGCGGGCATCAACCTCAAGCCCGGCTGTCAGACACTCAACGGCCCCAAGGCGCTTGGCTACGTCCGCGCCCGTTACTCCGACCCGCTGGGCGACATCGGCCGGGTGCAGAGGCAGCGCCAGTTCCTCGGGGCGATCATGCACAAGGCGGCCAGCCCCTCGACGGTGCTCATCCCGTGGCGGTACTACGCGTTCGCGGACAGCGCGGGCGCGGGCCTCACCGTCGGGGACGACACCACGCTGCGCGACGTCACCAGGGTTCTGCAAGCCATCCGCTCGGTATCCGGCGGACAAGGCCTGTCGCTGACCGTCCCCGTCTCCAACCCGGCGTTGCCCACCCACGTGGGCAGCGCAGTCAAGTGGGACACCGCCAAGGCACGTGCCCTGTTCACGGCGATCAAGAACGACGAGCCACTGACCGTCGCGCCGGGAACCAGCGCGAACTAGCATCCAGATCAACCGAGTACGGTGTCCGCGACCAGCCGGTCGAGAAACGGCACCTGGCCTCGGACCAGCTTGGTCCGAGCGACATCCAGGCTGAACCAGTCGGCCCGGTCGACCTCCGGGAACGACTTTCGCAGCCCAGAGCCCGGTGGCCACTCGAGCTCGAACAGGTTGCTGACCGCCGTCGAGGCGTCGAAGTCAGCCTCGAGCGCCCATACGCTCACGACCTTTCCCGCCCGCATCCTGATGCTGCCCAGGGGCCGAGGCGGCCCGGGGGGCGGCGGCGACCCCAGCTCCTCCTCGAACTCGCGGCGCGCCGCGGCCAGGGGATCCTCGCCAGGCTCGAACTCACCCTTGGGGATCGACCAGGCCCCCTCGTCCTTCCTCATCCAGAACGGGCCGCCCATATGTGCGAGCAACACCTCCTGGAAAGCGCCGGTGCGGTGGAGCAGCAGACCCGCACTCTGCCTGTGGACCACGTGCCGGCGCTACCGGGGCGCGGGCCGCTGGGGACGGCCGGCAAACATCCACAGGAGCGAGCCGAACACGCTGGTGAATACCAGCAGGAGCACCCACACGGGTTTGGAGAACGTGCGCATCACCAGCTCGTCGGTCCTGGTGAGGTCGAACAGGGCAAACCCCCAGAAGCCGATCGCGGCCAGGACCACAAGCGAGTTTCCCAGAACGAGACCCGTCATCGCCGGAGTCTGGTCTGGTCGCCTACTCCGCGCTCTCGTACTTGAACGACACGCGAAGCTTCGTCCGATAGGTGATCTCGCCGTCTTCGGAGAGGTGGATGTCCTGTGCGACAACCTCGGCGACCCTGATGTCACGAAGGGTCCCGCCGGCAGTCTTGATGGCCACGGACGCGGCGTCCTCCCATGACTGCGCGCTTGTCCCAATGAGGTCTGTCACCCTGTAAACGCTCACGCGAACCTCCTACGGTGCAGCTGGACTGTCCCAGTGAGACAGTCCTACCCGACAGATGCTCCAGCCGACAAGAGGCAGATGGCGTGCTCCAGCAGCTGCGCGGCGGGGCGTCTGAGCAGGGCCGGTCAGGAGTCGAAGCCAAGCCCCAGCCGGTCCAGCACCCGGAGCCAGATGTCACGGCGTCCACCGCGTTCGTCGGCACGGGCGATGCTTCGTCTGGTCATCTGAATTCCCAACCAGCGCAACGGTTCCGGCGGCCACGGCAGTGGGGGACGGCGGACCATCTCCAGGCGGGTGCGCTCGTTGTCCCGGCCGGCCAACAGGTCCAGAGCGACCTGGGCGCCGAACCGTGAGGCGCCGACGCCCAGCCCTGTGTAGCCCAGGACCGAGACGAGCTTGCCTCCGTACGCGCGCTGCCACGAGGCGCTGAACCGGGTCGACGTGTCGATGGCACCGCCCCAGGTATGCGTGATCTGAACACCCGCCAGCGCGGGGAAGGTCGCCACCAGGTGGCGGTAAAGCAGCTGCTCGGTCTGCGGCGCGCGCTGACGTCGCGCGGAAAGGTCCGAGCCGTAGTAGTAGAGCGCGTCAAAGCCGCCGAAGACCAGCCGGTTGTCGCGGGTCAGGCGGTAGTAGTGGAACCGGTTCCCGCTGTCCCCGACGCCCTGGCGACCCTCCCACCCCAGGGAGTCTCGCTGGCTCTGGCTCAGCGGTTCGGTCGCAATGATGTGATCCCAGACCGGTACGACGTTGGCCCGTGCCCGCCGAAGCGGCGACCTGAAGGCGTTCGTGGCCAGGACCACGTGACGGGCACGTACGGTGCCGGTTGCGGTCCCGAGGGCGACCCGGGCTCCGGCCGACCCAAGCCGCTGCACCCTGGTCGCCTCATGGATCCGGCCTCCCGCGCGCTCGACGGCGTCGGCCAGTCCCCAGGCCAGCCGCGCCGGGTTGACCATGGCCACGCCGTGTCGGTCCAGGAGCCCGCCGAGGTAGGTCGGTGAGTCGACAAGTGCCCGGGTCTGGCCGGCGTCGAGCAGCTCGACGTCCTCGCCGAGGTTACGCATCGTCTTGCCAAGACTGTCCAGGTCCTCGAGCTGCCAGGGCTCCACCGCGACATCGAGCTCGCCGGTGCGTTCGAAGTCGCAGTCGATGCCACGCTCCTGGATGGTGGCCTCAATGGCGTCGAGGTTTGCCGCACCCAGGCGCAGCAGCAGCGCCATCTCAGCGGGCCAGCGGGCCAGGCCGTTGCCCAGCCCGTGCGTCAGGCTGGCTGCACAGAAGCCACCGTTGCGCCCGGTCGCCGCCCAAGCCAGTCGCGCACCCTCGAGCACGACGACCTCTCGCCCCGGGTCCTCCTCCAGGGCGAGCAGCGCCGCCCACAGCCCGGTGAACCCGCCGCCGACAATCGCCAGGTCGACGTCATGGTCGCCCTCGAGCGCGGTCCTTGCTTCCGGGCGCCTGCTGTCGTCCAGCCACAAGGGCGTGGATGAGGCCCGTGCAAGGGCCCTTTCCGCCCCGCCCGTCGATGGCCTGGCCATCGCAGCTCCGTCCCTGGTTCCTTGGCTACCCAATGGTTCCTGACCAAACTACCGGTCGGGGTTCCACTCGCGCGGCTCGTCGGGTCGCACCGGCACGTCTTGTATGGCGAGCTGCCACCACCCCACGTCGCGCCACGATCCGCCCTTGTACCCGACGTTGCGGAACACGCCCAGCCGCTCAAAGCCCATCGCCTCATGCAGCCCGGCGCTCGCTTCGTTGGGGAGGGCGATCCCGGCGAACAGTGACACGTAACCAAGGCCGGCGACCTCGGCGATCAGCTCCTGGTAGAGCAGACGCCCTACGCCGCGCCCCCGATGGTGCACCGAGATGTACACCGAGCAGTCCGCCGACCATCGGTATGCGGGCCGCGACCGATGCTTTGAGGCGTAGGCGTACCCGAGGACGGTGCCCGCCTCGACCGCGACAAGCCATGGCATCCGTGGCCGGTCGAGCATCCGGCC
>JBDTYK010000128.1:0-7466 GCA_040005715.1 Actinomycetota bacterium
TCGTTGTGCTTGACCGAGATCTTGAAGTCGTGGAAGTCATGCTCCTCGAACAGGCCTGCCTCCCAGAGCGCCGACTCGACCAGGGCCTCAGGGGTGGCCTTGCCGTACTTGGCCATGATGCGGGGATCAAGTGAGCCCGCGTTGACGCCAATCCGGATCGAGACGCCCGCGTCCTTGGCGGCCTGGGCAATCTGCTTGACCTGGTCATCGAACTTTCGGATGTTTCCAGGGTTGACGCGGACTCCGGCGCAGCCGGCGTCGATCGCCGCGAAGACGTACTTGGGCTGGAAGTGGATGTCGGCGATCACCGGGATCTGGCTCTTCGTGGCGATCTCGCGAAGGGCGTCGGCGTCCTCCTGGGTCGGGCAGGCCACTCGCACGATGTCGCAGCCGGTCGCGGTCAGCTCGGCGATCTGCTGGAGGGTCGCATCGACGTCGGTCGTGGGGGTGGTGCACATCGACTGCACCGAGATGGGGGCTCCTCCACCGACATCGACCGAGCCGACCTTGATCTTGCGAGAGATGCGTCGCGGGGCGACAACCGGGGGCGGCAAGGGCGGCATGCCGAGGGAGACCGTCATACGTCGAGTATCCCCCACTGACGGGGAGGAACGGAGATCAGCCGCCCAGCTTGATCGGTTTGACGACATCGGCGTAGATCAGCAGGACGGACATGCCGATCAGCGCGATCGACACGGCGTAGGCCACCGGGAGGGCCTTGGCGACGTCGACATAGCCCGGATTGGGCAGGCCGCGCACTCTGGCCACCGACCGCTTGGTCCCCTCCCAGAGCGCTCCTGCGACCTGTCCTCCGTCCAGGGGCAGAAGTGGAATGAGGTTGAAGACGAACAACGCGATGTTGAGGGAGGCGATCAGGCTGAGCAGGACGACGAACTTCGACACTCCCGAGTCGGCCACACCTGATATCTGCCCGTCGGCGACCTCGCCGGCAACCCGGCCGACTCCGACCACGGACATCGGACCGTTGGGGTCACGCGCCCCACTGCCGAAAGCGGCCTGGGCGATGCCCACCATCTTCTGCGGGATGCTGAGCACCACGGCAGCGGTGCGGGAAAGCTGGTCGCCGATCAGTGCCGGCACGGCGGTGATCGGCTGCCGGACGATCTCTGCGCTGGGCGAGAAACCCATGAAACCAACCCGATCGGTGAGAACCTTGCCGTTCGCACCAACAACGGGGCTCCCGTTGGCGCTATACCGGGGAACGTCGTTGAGGATCGGCGTCGCCGCCAGGTCCAGCCGCTTCCCGTTTCGCTCAACCACGACGTCGATCTGACGACCTCCGTTGGGCCGGACAAGGGCGCGAACGTCATCCCAGGTGGAGACCGGTCGGCCCGCCATGGAGATGATCCGGTCCCCGGGGCGGATCCCGGCGAGGTTGGCCGGCGCCTTCGGGTCCGACGCGGAACAGGCCGCAGGGGCAGCGGCGGTGGCAGATGTGGTCTGGACACACTGCGACACGGCGCTGACGCGAGAGGTGATCTCGCCCATTCCGTAGAGAGTGAAGATCCCGGTGAGCAAGGTGACCGCGATGACCAGGTTCATGGTCGGCCCGCCGAGCATCACCACGACCTTCTTCGGGACCGAGAGCTTGTAGAAGACTCGGTGCTCGTCGCCGGGCTGGATCTGGTCCATGGACTCATCCCGGGCCTGGTCCATGAGCTGGGAGAGGTAGCTCGTACTGGACGCGCGCAGGACGGAGGGGTCAGCCCCCGGCTTCGGCGGGAACATGCCGATCATCCGGATGTAACCGCCCAGGGGAATCGCCTTGAGCCCGTACTCCGTCTCGCCACGCTGGCGCGACCAGACCGTCGGACCGAAGCCGACCATGTACTGGGTGACCTTGACACCGAAGCGCTTGGCAGGCAGAAGGTGGCCGACCTCGTGCAGCGCGATCGAGAGGCTGACGCCGAGTGCGACGAAGAGAACGCCCAGGAGGTACATCACGAGATCAGCGTCTCACTTCCGGTAAGGCCCAGAACCTCATGGGCACGATTTCGCGCCCATGTCTCAGCGCGCAGTACGGTCTCAACGTCCAGGTGACCCGATTCGTTCTCAGCCTTGGCGCTCCACTCCTCGACGACCCGCGCGATCGTGTCCACGATGTCGAGGAATTGGATGTGACCGGCCAGGAACGCCTTCACACACTCCTCGTTGGCCGCGTTGAAGACTGCAGGGAAGCACGCGCCGGCCACCCCCACCCTCCTGGCCAGAGCAACGGCGGGGAAGGCCTCCTCGTCCAGGGGAGCAAACTCCCACGTGGTGGCCTTGGTCCAGTCGAATGCGGCGACGGCACCCTCGACCCGCTCTGGCCAGGAAAGGCCAAGGGCGATGGGAAGTCGCATGTCCGGCGCCGACACCTGCGCCAGGGTGGAGCCGTCGACGAACTCGACCATCGAGTGGACGACCGACTGCGGGTGCACCACGACCTCGATCCGCTCGTACGCGATGTCGAACAGCAGATGGGCCTCGATCACCTCCAGCCCCTTGTTGACCAGGGTTGCGGAGTTGGTGGTGACGACCGGCCCCATGGTCCAGGTCGGATGGTCCAGGGCCTGTTCCGGGGTGACTGTCTCGAGCTCAGCACGGGTCCTGCCACGGAACGGCCCTCCGCTGGCGGTCACGATCAGCCGGCGAACCTCCTGCGCCCGGCCGCCTCGAAGACACTGGGCCAGGGCGCTGTGCTCGCTGTCCACCGGGACGATCTGGCCAGGTCCGGCAGCCTGCGTGACCAGGGAGCCACCCACGATCAGGGACTCCTTGTTGGCCAGGGCAAGGGTGCTGCCTTTTGCCAGCGCGGCCAGGGTCGGTCGGAGGCCGATCGAGCCGGTGATCCCGTTGAGGACCACATCAGCGCCGCTGGAGGCCAGGTCGGTGCTGGCAGCCGGCCCGACGTAGATGTCCGGTGCGAAGCCCCGACGCCCGGCCTCACCGGCCATCTGGTGGATCGCTGCGGCAACGACCTCGTACTCTCCGCGGGCGACACCCACGGCCTCGACGCCCAATGCGACGGCCTGGCGGGCCAGCAGGTCCAGATTGGCACCGCCGGCGCTGATCGCGCTCACCCGGAAGCGATCAGGGTTGGCCTCGACGACCTCCAGAGCCTGGGTTCCGATCGAGCCTGTGGAGCCCAGAATGACGATGTTGCGTAGTGAGGTCACCGCCCCATTGTCCGTCAGGCTGCTAGCCGACGAAGATCCGCTCGTCGATCAGCTGCTCGATGACCGTAGAGCCGTCGGCATCGAACATGCTGTGCTCAAAGCGCTTCTGGAACTCGAGGTCAATGTTGTCCACGCCGTTGCGGTTCTTCTCGATGCTGATGACGACCCACTCGCGGTAGGTCTCGGCATTGGTCAGGTTGTACATCAGGTGATGCCTCGCAACGACATCGAACTTGTCGTTCATGATCAGTGCCACGTCCGCCTCGTGGGCGAGGGCCGATGACCCACGCAGATCCCGGAGCCTGACCCGTTTGCCGGCGTCCAGGCCGCTCTTGTCGACCGCGACCAGGGCGAGCACCGGCACCGACATCTCCAGGGCCATGTCCTTCAGCCCCTCGACGACGACGGTCACCCGGTTGTCCTCCGACATGCGCGGGACCCGGCGGCGCTCCTCGCCAGGTGGCGCGACGAAGACCTTCTGGAGGTAGTCGACGACGACGAAGGGTGTCTCACCGGTCTCCGTACGGATCGCCTCGATGACCTCTCTGATCGCCTCGACGTCGGTGTGGGACCCGCTGGAACGGTGAAGGTGCAACCAGGGGCCGAAGCCCTGGAGCACCTCGACCGCCTCGGCCCCGCCCTCCGTGCCGGCGAGTCGTTCCTCAAGGGTCAGCTCGGACCCGTGTCGCGCTTCGAACGCCTGACGGATCCGGGGCAACGTGACTGCGGTGGAACCGGCGATCAGGGCCGCCTGCATCACCAGGAAGCGCTCGAGCACCGACTGGGTGTCGTGCTCATAGGAGAAGTAGACGCAGTGGCGGCCCGACGCCAGGAGGTTTCGGATCACCTGCAGGGCGAAGGTGGTCTTACCCAGACCCGGCGGGCCACCCAGGAGGTTCAGCTCACCGGAGCGGAACCCGCCGGTGAGCGCGGCGTCCAGTGAGCCGAAACCGGAGGGCCAGACCTGGCCCGCGACTGACTCACCAGCCTTGAGACGGTCGTCGGTCTCATCCAGGACACTGCCCAGCGTCTGCAGTCGCTCAGTCGTCATGTCCGTATTGCACCACGACCACAGGCAGTGCCGCTGGAGGTTGCCGAAGGTCTGGCCGAACGGCCGATCGGGGCGTTGGTCACCGACCGTCCATCAGGGGCTGGTCAGGGTTCCAGGTGGTCCCGTCGCGGATGTCCTGGCGCCGGCGTGCGATAGCTGAGAGGGCCTCCAGCACGACCCGGTTGGCCAGGGCTGCGGTGATGTCGGAGTGGTCGAAGGGCGGGCTGACCTCAACCACATCCATACCCACGACCGGGAGCTCCAGGCAGATCCGCCGCACGGAGTCCAGCAGCTCACGTGCTGACAGCCCGCCGGGCTCGGGGGTGCCGGTGCCGGGAGCGTGACCGGGGTCGCAGACGTCAATGTCGACGGAGAGAAACACGCCATCGCACTCGTCCATCGCGATGACGAATGCCTCGCTCAGGCACTCCGGGAGCCCGCGGCGACCGATCTCGGTCATCTCATAGGAGCGCATCCCCTGACCGGCCATCCAGTCCAGCGTCTCCGGCGGCGGCCAGTAGCCGCGCAGGCCGATCTGCAGGAACCTGTCACCACGCAGGGCGCCGGACTCGATCAGCCGGCGCATCGGTTGCCCGTGGCCCCACAACGAGCCGAACTCGATGTTGCCGGTGTCTGCATGCGCGTCGAAATGGAGCATCGAGACCCGGCCATGCCCCAGGACGTTGGCCACGCCCTTGGCGTCTGGAAAGGCGATCGAGTGGTCGCCACCAAGCACGACGGGTATGGCGCCCGCACGGGTCACCGCCTCGACGGCCGCCTCGAGGGCGGGGAGGGCCTTCTCGATGTCGCCGGAGTACATCTCGACGTCTCCGGCATCGACCACCGTGAGGTCCACCAGGCCATCGGTTCGAAGCGCGAGGCTGGGGCGCGACCCGTCATGCGGCAGGTAGTCCGTCATCCGGATCGCCATCGGACCGAACCGCGCGCCCGGGCGGTGAGAGGTCCCGCCGTCAAAAGGTGCCCCGAGGATCACGACGTCAGCCTTGGCAAACGTCTCGGGCTCGTCCAGGTCGCATCGCGGAACACCCAGAAAGGTGATGTCTGGTCCGAACTGCGGGCCATATCGAGTCATGGCTGGGACCCTGGCTGCGCTGCCCCTGGCAAGCGGTCCTGCATCCCCCACGCGGAGCCGTAGCCGCCTGGTCGGGGCGCTTTGAGCAGGTCGAGGAATGGCACGGCATCAAAGGACTCAGGACCACGAACCCCGGTGCCCTTCCACACCCCTGTCGCCAGAAGCTCAAGTGCCACAACGGGATTGACCGCGGTCTGCCACACCACGCACTGAACACCGAACTCGCGCATCGCCCACTCGTTGTCGACCACGTGGTAGAGGTAGACCTCACGTGGCGCGCCGTCCTTGCCCGTGCCGGTGACCCAAAGTCCGGCGCAGGTCTTACCGGTCATCTGTGGACCGATCGTGGCCGGATCGGGCAGGCAGGCCGCCACGACGTCTCTGGGTGAGACCTGTATGCCGCCGACCGTCACCTTCCTGGTGCTGTCCAGGCCGAGCGTGTGCAAAGTCTTGAGCACCGCGATGAAGTCGTCTCCCAGGCCGTACTTGAAGGTCACGCGCCTGGCGTCGACCCAACGTGGCATGAGCAGGACCTCTTCATGCTCAACATTGACGCACTCGACCTTGCCGATGCCGTCGGGGAAGTCGAACACCTCAGGCTCGCTGAACGGTGGCGTCGTGAACCAGCCTCTGCCCTTCTCCCAGATCACGGGGGGGTTGAGGCACTCCTCGATGGTGGTCCAGATCGAGAAGCTCGGTGCGAAGATCTCCTGACCCCTGTCGTCTCGAACCACCAGGTTGGCGCCGTCGCGGACTCCCAGCTCGTCGATCTCGCCGAACAGGTGGTCGGCTGCGTATCGGGCAAAGACGTCCGAGAGCCCGGGCTCGACACCGATCCCGACGAGCGCCAGCCGACCGGAGTCCTCCCAGCGCTGCGCCTGCGCGAACTGGTCGTCGCCGAGCTTCACGCCCGGCTCGTCATGCGGGCGCTGCGGGTGGGGGATGGAGAGGCTCATGGCCATGTCGAGGTAGTCGGCGCCCGCAGCCTGGGCGCCCTCGAAGATCGGCATGACAAAACGAGGGTCCACGGCGTTGAGCACGTGGGTGATGTTGTGTTGGCGTGCCAGTGCGGCAACCGACTCACTTGACGATGCGTCGACCTTGGCCGCCAAAAGACGCCCCTCGTCCTGCCTTCGGGCGGAGGCAGCGGCAACGGTTGCCGACGCCCTCCCCTCGTCATAGTCAGACATGACCAGCAGCTCGAAGAAGTCTCTCTGGACGGCGATCCGGGCGAAGGCATCGCCCACCCCTCCTGAGCCGACAACGAGAATGCGCACGGTGGGACTCCCTTGTTGACAGACTTGTTTGGTCAGCCTTGTGGGCTAGACGACCGCACGGTTACGACGGTTGCTGATCAGCTGGCCACCAGCAACGAGGAGCAGTGCGGCCATGAACATCACCGTGCCGATGACGTTGATCTGCACCGGAGTCCCCCGTTGCGCCGCCCCCCAGACGAACATGGGGAAGGTCACCGAGCTCGGACTGGCATTGAAGTTGGTGATGATGTAGTCGTCGAAGGACAGCGAGAAGGCCAGAAGTGCGCCGGCCGCGATACCTGGTGCAACCAGCGGCAGTGTCACCCTCATGAAGGCCTGGGTCGGGGTGGCGAACAGATCCGCCGCGGCCTCCTCCAGCCGGGGGTCCAGGGAGGCGATTCGCGCCTTGACCGTGACGACGACGAACGAGATACAGAACAGGATGTGCGCGATCAGGATGGTCGGTGTGCCGGGCGCGATGCCCATGGCGATGAACAGGGTCAGCAAGCTGGAGCCCATCACGACCTCGGGGGTGGCCATCGGCAGGAAGATGAGCAGGTTGACCGAGGAACGACCGCGGAAGCGGTTCCGGCCGATGGCGAACGCGACCATGGTCCCGAGGACGGTCGCCACGATGGTCGCGGTCAACCCGATCTTCAGGCTGAGCCCGAGCGAGTCACAGATACCGGGAGTGCCGCACGGGTTCAACCAGGCATTGAGGGAGAAGTGCTGCCACTCGTAGTTGTAGCTCCCCGCAGGCTTGTTGAACGAGAAGATGATCACCACGAGGTTGGGGATCAGCAGGTAGGCCAGCACTGCCAGCGCGGCGATGCCCACCAGATGTGACCGTAGCCAGCGCATCAGACCAGCTCCTCGGTGCCGGCACG
>JBDTYK010000129.1:0-7414 GCA_040005715.1 Actinomycetota bacterium
GTAGCCGTGTCAGGTAGCCGTGTCAGGTAGCCGTGTCAGGTAGCCGTGTCAGGTAAACCGTGTTGGTGAACCCTGTTGGTCAGGTTGCAGAGGGTGGTTCGGAGTCCTGGTGGCGATCGGAGTTCAGATCGTCGCTGTTGTCGGCCGAATTGTTGGTGTCGCTCTTGGCCGCGGCGTCGTTGCCGACGTTGCCGACGTTGCCGACGTTGGTGTCGTTGGTGACGTCACTGTCGTTGTTGACGTTGGTGGTGGCTGCGCTGCCGGCGGAGTCGTCCTTCTCGTGATGGTCGCGCCGGCTTGAACGATGACCGCCCTCCGAGGTTGCACCCGTGCCCGTGGCCGTTTGTTCTTTGCGCAGCCGGCGGAGCTCCTTGCGCGAGCGAGCTTTGCGGCGCGTTCCCGTGCTGATCAGGAAGTACGCGACCCCGAGAAGCACCACGGACACGGCTCCGGCAACGAACATGGCCAGAGGCGAGGCTGACACCTTGACCCCCAGTGCCGTCACGACGATCGTCTCGGCGGTAGCAGATGGGGCCATCACGGCAAACACCGTGGCGCCGGCAGCAGCCAAGATCAACAACACACCGAGCACGATCATCCGATCAGCCTCCGGGACTCAACGAAACATGGATGACCCTGTTGCCACCGCTGCAATGGTACCCATCAGGGGCGAATCCTCCCGGTTTGTCGGTCCGGATCTTCCCGCCAGAGCCTGCTAGGGATGGGGGGACCCGGCGAGCACAGCCGTCAACAGTGCGACAGCCCCCGCCTTGTCCAGCGGCTCGTTGCCGTTGCCGCATTTTGGGGAATGGACGCACGACGGGCAACCGGCCGCGCATTCGCAGGCCAGGATCGTGTCGCGGGTTGCGGTAAGCCAGGTTCGTGCGGCATTGAACCCTCGCTCGGCAAACCCTGCCCCTCCAGGATGTCCGTCGTAGACCAGGATCGTCGGGCGGTTCGTATCCGGATGCAGGGCCGTTGACACCCCGCCGATGTCCCATCGATCGGATGTGGCCACCAGAGGCAACATGGCAATCGCGGCATGTTCGGCGGCGTGGGCTGCTCCCGGAATCTCGCTCCCTCCCACGCCCGCAGCATCGAGCATTCCTTCGGTCATGGCCCACCAGACGGCTTTGGTGTGCAGAGTGCGTTCGGGCAGGTCGAGCGGGTGCTCACCGAGGACCTCGCCGCCCGGGCGTCTGCGCAGGAAGGAGGTCACCTGGGAGCGCACGTCAACGCTGCCAAAGCTCATCTCAACCGGCCCCCATGTCTTCGTCTGCTCGACGCCGGCGATGTCGAATGCGCTCACCGATCGGGCCTGTGTGGACCATCCCGGGTCTCCGGCCACGACGATGGCATTTGAACCATGGACGTCAAGGTAGGCCACCACATACGTCTGCCCCTGATGTACGTACACCGCACCGGTGTGGACGCTTGAGTGAGCGGCCGCTCCGTCGACCGTGCCCAGCACCCGCCCGGTGGACCATTCGACGATGCGAACCGTTTCGCCGGACCCACGCAACGAGACCAGGTCGCCCGCCCGCTCGGGCCGTGTCCAGAACCAACCGCTCGGACGTCGCCGCAGCATCCCCCGCGCCACCAGCTCGTCGAGCAGCCCCAACATGGTCGGGCCGAACACTTCGGAGTCGGCGCGGGTGAGCGGCAGCTCCGCAGCGGCCGCGGCCAGGTGAGGCGCGAGGATGTATGGATTCTGAGGATCCAGGACTGCAGCCTCCACCGGGCGGTCGAACAAGGACTCGGGATGGTGGACCAGATACGTGTCCAACGGGTCGTCCCCGGCGACCAGAACCGCCAGCGAACGGGATCCGGTGCGCCCCGCGCGGCCGGCCTGCTGCCAGAGCGAGGACAGGGTGCCGGGCCACCCGGCGAGCAGAACCGCGTCCAGTCCACTCACGTCGATGCCAAGCTCAAGGGCATTGGTTGCGGCCAGCCCTCGCAGGGCACCCGATCGAAGGCGTTGCTCCAGCTCGCGACGCTCCTCGGGCAGATACCCGCCGCGGTAGGCGGCGACCGCTGACTCGAGCGCCGGGTCTGTCTCGCTGAGAGATCGTCGCGTGCTCGCTGCTACCGCCTCCACTCCTGCCCGCGAATGGGCGAACGCCACCGTTTGCACTCCGTCAGCCACGAGGTCCGCAAGCAGGTCGGCAGTCTCGGCCACGGCGCTGCGCCGATGGGACGGCTCCTGGTGGTCACGTCCGGCCCCACCCGCGATGTCGTCATCAGGAGGGCTGCTCGCGGGCGCAGCGCCGCCGTTGCGCACCAGTCCGGGCTCCCAGAGACCAAAGGTCATCGACTCTCTGGGTGACCCGTCCTCGACGACGGCGCGGACCGGCATACCGATCAGGGCACTGGCCTGGGTTGCCGGGTCGGCGACCGTTGCGCTCGCGAGGATGAAGGTGGGGGAGGAGCCGTAGTGCGCGGCCACCCTGCGCAGTCTTCGGATCAGAATGGCCAGGTGCGAGCCGAAGACCCCCCTGTAGACGTGGCACTCGTCAATCACGACGTAGCGCAGGGACCGCATGAACGGAGCCCATCGGGGGTGGCCGGGGAGCAACGAATGGTGCACAAGGTCAGGGTTGGTCAAGACGTACTGGCAGTGGTCGCGGATCCAGCGCCGTTCATCCGGTGGGGTGTCGCCGTCGTATGCCGCAGCCCGAAGCCCCGGGATGGCCAGCGCGGACAGGCGCGCCATCTGGTCGGCGGCCAGGGCCTTGGTCGGGCTCAGGTAAAGAGCTGTCGCGCCCCGACCTGAGGCCGCATCGGCACCATCCAGAACGTCCGAAAGCACCGGCAGCAGATATCCGAGGCTCTTGCCGGACGAGGTGCCCGTCGAGATGACCACATGAGAACCGCCGTGAGCAAGGTCGACCGCCTCCCGCTGGTGGGACCACAGGTGCGTGATTCCGGATTCGGCGAAAGCCGTGGAGATGGCTGGGGCGACCCACTCCGGCCATGGGGCGGCCTCCTCAATGCGGGCAGGCACCTCGTGAACGTGAACGAGCCGTTCCCGGCGCCGCCCGTGGGCGAGCCGATATAGCGCGTCCGGGGGGTCGAAGGCCCGTCGCGTCGAAGGCAGAGCGTCTCTTGACATCGCTCAAACGGTATCCGTCCGGTGTCAATCTGCCGCGTGCCGCGGCAGCTCCGGGCCGGTGCGTTGCCCACGGCGGCCCTGGCGCGTTGCCGTCTCGGGGCTAGGGTGTTTCTTGAGTGGCGTCCCCGGAACCGGACAATCCAACGCGCCATCGATGTGGACCAAGCCTGCGAAATAAGGAGCACCGGTGGATCTGTCGATCTCGAGCGAGTCTCGCGGTGAGGTGACCATTGTTCATGTGGGCGGTGAGATTGACGTTTACACGGCCCCGATGCTTCGTGAGCATCTCGACGAGCACATCGCCCAGGGTCGCAACCATCTGGTCGTAGACCTCGCGGACGTTCCCTTCATGGACTCGACCGGTCTGGGCGTCCTGGTGGGCCGTCTCAAGCTGGTGAGGGGCAGCGATGGGTCACTGCGGCTCGTATGTCCCAGCGAGCGCATCCTGAAGGTCTTCTCGATCACCGGCCTCGACAAGGTCTTCCAGATCTTTGCCGACCTCGACGGGGCCCTGGCCGCGACCGTCTGAAGCCCTGCGTCAACCGCCCGAAGCCTGCGTCGACCGCCTGACGCACTCGGTGGGACGCGTTCGCGCCCGTCTTCGTGGACCTCTACACTGACCGCCAACACCTGCCGCGGCAGGTGTGAGCCGCGTCATGAGGGACTCGCTGGTCACAACCGCCATGAGAACTCCGTCTGGCGCACGTCCGAGCGATTTGTTGTCTCCCAGGAGGATTTGAATGCCAGGCCTTATCCGAGCCGCCGGCGCTACGCCACTGACCTTGGCAGGTACCAACCTCACGTTGGTGATTGTCGTTGCCGTGATCGCCGTCGTGGCACTGCTCATGGGCGTTGTTTTCCGACGCCAGGTTCTTGCCGCTGACCCCGGCACCGCCAAGATGCAAGAGATCGGTCAAGCCGTCGAGGAGGGTGCTCACGCCTATCTGGCGCGCCAGTTCAAGACCTTGTCGGTCTTCGTGGTCGTGGTCTTCTTCCTCCTGATGGCTCTGCCCGCTGATTCATCCGGGATCCGTTTCGGCCGTTCGGGCTTCTTCGTTCTCGGAGCGATGTTCTCCGCGATGGTCGGATACTTCGGGATGAGTCTCGCGGTCAAGGCCAACGTGCGCGTCGCCGCCGCCGCGAACGACTCCGGTCGCGACCTGGGCATGCGGATCGCCTTCCGCACCGGTGGCACCGTCGGCATGATGACCGTGGGACTGGGCCTGCTGGGCGCCGCCTCGGTCGTGCTCCTCTACAAGGGCGATGCCCCCAAGGTGCTCGAGGGCTTCGGGTTCGGTGCAGCTCTGCTGGCCATGTTCATGCGTGTTGGCGGCGGAATCTTCACCAAGGCGGCAGACGTCGGGGCCGACCTGGTCGGCAAGGTCGAGGCGGGGATCCCCGAGGATGACCCGCGCAACGCGGCGACTATTGCCGACAACGTGGGTGACAACGTCGGTGACTGTGCCGGAATGGCGGCCGACCTCTTCGAGTCGTATGCCGTGACGTTGGTCGCAGCACTCATCCTGGGCAAGGCCGCCTTCGGCGAGCAGGGCCTGGTGTTCCCGCTGATCGTCCCGGCGATCGGCGCACTGACCGCGATCCTGGGTGTCTACATCACCAAACCTCGTCCCGGCGAGAACGGCCTGGTGGCGATCAACAGGGGATTCTTCATCTCGGCGGCAGTCTCTGCGGTGCTTTCGGCGGTCGCCTCGTTCGTGTACCTGCCGGCCACGTTCGCTGAGCTGGTTGGCGTACCGGCCACGATCAAGGCCCTGGACGGCAGCAAGCTGATCTTCTTCACGCTCAACCCGCGCATCGCCGCAACCCTGGCTGTCTTCATCGGTATCGCGCTCGCGGCCGTCATCCTGATGCTCACCGGGCACTTCACCGGAACCGACAAGCGCCCTACGATGGACGTCGCGCGCACGTCGTTGACGGGTGCGGCCACCGTCGTACTGTCGGGCATCGGCGTTGGTCTGGAGTCCGCTGTCTACACCACGGTCATCATCGGAGCGGCCGTCTACCTTGCCTTCCTGCTCGGCGGCGGATCCATTGCGCTGGCCCTGTTCCTGGTCGCCCTCGCCGGCTGTGGCCTGCTGACCACGGTGGGTGTCATCGTGGCCATGGACACCTTCGGTCCGGTCTCGGACAACGCCCAGGGCATCGCCGAGATGTCCGGCGATGTTCACGGCGACGGGGTCCAGGTCCTGACCGAGCTGGACGCGGTCGGCAACACGACCAAGGCCATCACCAAGGGCATTGCCATCGCCACCGCCGTCCTGGCCGCCACGGCGCTGTTCGGCTCCTACACCGACGCCTGGCAGACCGAGCTCAACAGGATTGCCTCCGCCGAGAACATCACGGGCTTCCCAAGTGCCTTTGTCCAGTCGATGTACGACCTGCAGATCGTCACGCCGAGCACCATGGTGGGTCTGCTGATCGGAGCTTCAGTCGTCTTCTTGTTCTCCGGACTGGCAATCAACGCCGTCACCCGAGCGGCCGGCGCGATCGTCTTCGAGGTGCGTCGCCAGTTCCGCGAGCACCCGGGGATCATGGACTACACCGAGAAGCCCGAGTACGGACGGGTCGTTGACATCTGCACGAAGGACTCGCTGCGCGAGCTCGCGACACCAGGCCTGCTGGCCGCACTCATGCCGGTAGTGGTTGGTTTCGGCCTGGGTATCGGCCCGCTCGCCGGGTTCCTGGCTGGCGCCATCGGCACCGGCGCCCTGATGGCCGTCTTCCTGGCCAACGCAGGAGGCTCATGGGACAACGCCAAGAAGATCGTTGAGGACGGCGCCCACGGCGGCAAGGGATCTGCAGCCCACGAGGCCACGATCATCGGCGACACCGTCGGTGACCCCTTCAAGGACACTGCCGGCCCGGCGATCAACCCGTTGATCAAGGTCATGAACCTCGTTTCCCTGCTCATTGCGCCGGCGATCGTCGCCCTCACAATCGGAAAGGGCGCCAACACCGGGATCCGTTTGAGCATCTCGCTGGTTGCCCTGGTCATCGTGGTCGTCGCTGTTGCGATCAGCCGCAGCCGCGAGATCGGGATCGGTGTCGACGCAGACGGCGACACCGAGCCGGCATCGGCTCAGCCTGCGTCGGTGTGACCGGAAACCGGCTCACCTAGTCGCGAGAGCTCGACGCAAGAGCTCAGCGCAACTGCTCAACAGAAGGGCTGCGGGCCGGCCACCTGATCAGGGGTGACCGGCCCGCAGCGTTGCGTCCGAGCTCGTGCGGTCAGCCGGCCGCCGCGTTGGCTGGATTGTTTCAAAGCTGGCGAATCCAGATTGCGCCAACGATGAGACAAACCGGCTAGGCAACCGGCGAGGGTCCTAGCCGAACTGCCAGGAACGCTTGGACAGGCCGTACCAGAAGCCGTCGATGACGCTGCGGTTCTTCAGCTCACCGCTCTCGTAGGCGGCACCGAGGGAGACGAACAGCGGCGCGAAGTGCTCGGTACGGGGATGGGCCTCACGTGCGGCCGGGGCCTTGTTGAGGAAGTCGAGCGCCGAGTCGATGTCGCCAGACTCGACGACCTCGCGGGCCCAGGCATCGAACTCCGCCGAGGCCGCAGGTGCGGGGGCGTCGGCGGCCGCGTCGGGGTTGAACCAGCGCAGGTTGTGGGTGGTGAAGCCCGATCCGACGATCAGCGTGCCCTGATCGCGCAGCGGAGCGATCCTGCGGCCGATCTCGAACAGCCTGCGCGGGTCAAGGGTTGGCATCGACATCTGCAGCACCGGAACGTCAGCCCGGGGGAACATCTCCACCAGGGGGACGTAGGCACCGTGGTCCAGGCCACGGCTCTGGTCCTGGTGAACCGGCGTGCCGGGTGCGTGCAACAGCTTGGCGATGTCGGCAGCCAGATCCGGGGCGACAGGGGCGTCATACGTCACCTCGTAGTAGCGCTGCGGGAACCCCCAGAAGTCATAGACGAGAGGCACTTTCGTGGTCGCGGACAGCGCCAGCGGTGCTTCCTCCCAGTGGGCCGAGATCATCAGGATGTTCTCCGGCTTCGGCAGATCGGCCGACCACGCCGCCAGCTCCCGGGTCCAGGCGCGGTCGTCAGCAAGGGGTGGAGCGCCGTGGCTGAGGTACAGCACCGGCATCCGGGGGCCGGTGCTGCTGCTGGGGGTGGTCATGACCCCACCATAGTCCACAACAAGTTCAACATTCAACTACATTCTGGGTATGACGTGTCTCACCTCCCCGCTGCGGTGGGTTCTTGAAACTGACCCGTAGGGGCTACGGTCTAGGCGCATTGCCATGTCGGAGCAGCGACGAATCCGCTGC